>NZ_JAAWVW010000001.1:0-500493 GCF_014855505.1 Musicola keenii
CTGTTGTTAGTTCGTAATGAATTAACTGTTGTTCACTCTTCAAGACTTTCAGTTCTTTCGTTCTGAAGTGTCCTGCGAGTGCCCACACAGATTGTCTGATTAATTGTTAAAGAGCAGTGCGACCGGCTTACAGCCTGCTGTCGCGAGGTGGCGTATACTACGCTTTCCTCATTTGGAGTCAACGACTTTTTTTCGCTTTCTCCGTCCTGTACCGCGCTGGCGTTACGCCGTTGCCGTCTCAGTGGTGGCGCATTATAGGGACTTATCCGCACCTGACAAGCGTTAATTGAAAAAAACTTACTGTTCGTCTTTTTTTTAACCGCGTCACATTTTTAGTGCAATGATAGCCACTAACCACTGCACGATGAATACGGGGATATCAGACACCGATCGAAGGGCCCTGACCAACAGAATCCCGGATGACCAACTCAGGTGTCAGGACTAATAATGCAGGCTCTGCTCCTGGATGCTCCAGACGGTGAAGTAGCGTATCAATCGCCAGCTCACCCAGTTCATCCTTCGGTTGGTGGACAGTCGTAAGCGGCGGCGATAGATAACGAGCCAATTCGATATCGTCATAACCGATAACCGCCATATCATGCGGAACGGATAACCCAGCCTGATATAGCGCACGATAAGCGCCGACCGCCATAGCATCATTACAGGCAAAAACAGCATGGGGCCGTTCGGGCAATGCCAGCAGACTCTCCATCGCACGAAAGCCGGTTTCAAATTCAAAGTCACCGGTAACTTCATACCCTTCGGGAATAACTAACCCCGCTTGATGCATAGCTTTGCGATAACCTTCCAGCCGGTTATGCGCGGTTGTTTTATCTTGCGGCCCGGCGATACAGGCAATTTTGCGGTATCCCTGGGAAATCAGATAATGCGTTGCCGCTTCACCCCCTTGCAGAGAGTTATCTTTGATCACATCACTGTTACCGTCGAAAGGTGCCCAATCCATCATCACCACCGGAATTGAAGGATATCGGCGAATAATATCGGGAGAAGGCATCCGACTCTCGGTACACATCAGCAATAAACCATCCACTCTTTTTTGCAACAGCGTTTCTAGGCTGCGGCTCATACGATGGTGATCGCCTTCCGTATTACACAGAATCAGGCTATATCCACGCTCATAGCAACAGCGCTCAACGCCGCGAACCACCTCCGCGTAAAATGGGTTGCTACTGGCTGTCAGTAGCATACCGATGGTTCTGGTTTGATTGATTTTAAGACTACGCGCCAGCGCCGATGGCGCGTAATTGAGCTGATCAACCGCCTTCATCACTCGGTCGCGAATCGCATCGCTGACATAGCGGTTGTCATTGATAACGTGAGAAACCGTTGACGTAGACACCCTAGCCAGACGCGCTACATCCTTCATCGTAGCCAAAAATCACTCCTGTCCATTCAGGAAAGCATCTATCTCTTCCCGCCAGGGTACCGACGGTTGAGCACCACGGCGAGTAACCGCAATCGCGGCGGCGGCATGCGCAAATTTAACCGCGTCCGTCATCGGTTTTGATTCCAGCAACGCAGTGACCAGCGCGCCGTTAAAGGTATCGCCGGCTGCGATAGTATCGACAGCTTTCACACGAAATCCCGGAATACGCACCCCTTGCCCATCTTCACTCAACCAGACACCGCGGCTGCCAAGCGTGATCAAAACCGTAGCTATGCCTTTATCATGCAGCACCTGCGCCGCCCGCTGAGCATCGTCCTCCGTGTTAATGGTCACACCGGTCAGGATCTGCGCTTCGGTTTCATTCGGGGTGATCATATCCACCAACGCCAGCAGTTCATCAGGCAAGGGGCAAGCAGGAGCCGGGTTTAAAATCACTTTAGTTCCATGCTGATGAGCCAAACGCGCCGCCTCGACAACCGTATCCAGCGGGGACTCAAGCTGCATCAGAAGCGCGGAAGCATCAACGATATGCTGCTGATGGCGCATCATATAAGCGGGAGTAACCGCCGCATTGGCACCTGCATGAATACCGATCATATTCTCTGCTTCGCCATTAACGAAAATCAGCGCCACACCGGTGGTGTGACCGGAAACAGCCTCAACAGCGGAAACATCGATCCGATCGCGGGTCAATTGCTGGCAAATACGGGTACCGATGTCATCTTCGCCAACGCAGGCAATGAAGGAAATATCCGCGCCACTACGCCCAGCAGCTACCGCCTGATTTGCACCCTTGCCGCCAAACGCTACGCCATATTGTTTACCGATCACCGTTTCACCAGGGCGTGGAAACTGTTCCAGATTCAGAATATGGTCCGCATTAATACTGCCCAACACTACCAGCTTGCCTGATTTCATTCGCATGAACCCCGATATCAATTGTGCGCCACCCGCATATCAGGTGGCGCTGACCCTGCGTATTACGCTTATTGTTTCGTCACCAATTTCAAGTCGACCGGAATAATGGCCTGAACTTTCTCGCCTTTCAGAACCTTATCAGCAGTATCAACACCAATGACGCCAATCTGTTCGGGGCGTTGCGCCACGGTAGCCGCCATTTTACCGCCTTCAACCGCCTTCATGCCGTCAGCCGTACCATCGAAACCCACCAGCATCACGTCATCACGGCCTGCCGTCTGCAACGCACGCAGTGCGCCCAGCGCCATTTCATCATTCTGCGCGAACACGGCTTTCACATCCGGGTGTGCGGTCAGCAGGTTCTGCATCACGTTCAACCCTTTGGTGCGATCAAAATCCGCTGGCTGACTAGCCAGAATAACAAACTTGTTCTTTTCAGCGGATTTCATGAAACCAGCCCCACGCTCACGCGCAGCGGAAGTTCCAGCCAGACCTTCCAGTTGGATAATTTTGGCGCCTTCACCCAATTTTTTGGCGATGAAATCCCCGGCAACTTTACCGCCGAAGGCGTTATCGGAAGCAACGTGGCTAACGACTTCACCACTGGCAGCGACACGGTCCAGCGTAATAACCGGGATCTTAGCCTGGTTAGCCAGTTTCACCGCATTACCCACGGAGTTGGAGTCGGTAGGGTTGATCAGCAATAGTTTGGTACCGCGAACCGTCAAGTCCTGTACGTTGGAAAGCTCTTTAGCGGGGTTGTTCTGGGAATCCAACACAATCAAATCGTAACCCAGTTTGTCCGCTTCCTTCTGAGCGCCGTCTTTCAGCGTCACAAAGAACGGGTTATTCAGTGTAGAAACAACAAGAGCAATAGTCTCCTTTGCCAACGCATTAGCACTGACGGAAGCACTCAGCGCGACAACGGAAACCAGAGTAGCAATCTTCTTTAAATTCATATCTCTATTCCTGTGTGAATGAAGGTTATTTACTGCTTTTGTTATCTACCAAAACCGCCAGCAAAATAACGACAGCCTTGACGATCATCTGGTAGTAAGAAGAAACACCTAACAGGTTAAGCCCATTGTTCAGGAACCCCAGAATCAGAGCCCCAATCAACGTTCCCACCACGCGCCCTTTACCACCGGACAGGCTCGTCCCCCCCAGCACCACCGCAGCGATGGCATCCAGTTCATAACCTGTCCCTGCCGTTGGCTGCGCCGACGACAAGCGAGCCACTTCAATAATGCCCGCCAACGCCGATAACAAGCCGCACAGCGAGTACACCACCACCTTCACCTTATCAACACTGATGCCGGAAAGGCGTGTTGCCGCTTCATTACCGCCAAGCGCATAGATATAACGCCCGAGACGGGTATGGTGCAGCATGTACCAGGTCGCCAAAAACACCACTGCCATAATCCAGATTGGCGCAGGTACGCCAAAAGGACGACCGATGCCGAACCACCCCAGAGTGTCCGCTGCTGAGGAAAATCCGGTATTAACCGGGCTGCCGTTGGTATAAACCATGGTGACGCCACGTAACAGCAGCATCATGACCAACGTGGCGATAAACGCCTGAACCCGGCCTTTGGCGACGATAATCCCGGTACCGGCGCCAATAACGGCACCCAGCGCCAGAGCGGCGAACACCGCCACCAAAGCATTGATCTCCAGCCCGACGATAGACGCGGCTACCGCGCCCGTCAGCGCCAACACCGACCCAACGGACAAATCGATGCCGGAAGTCAGGATCACCAGCGTCATCCCGACAGCCATAATCGCGTTGACTGATGTCTGCTGCAGAATATTGAACAAATTATTCAGCGTGAAGAAATTGGGGCTCATGGAAGAGACCACGGCAATGAGCACCAGTAAGGCGATCAGGGACTTCTGCTCCATCAACCACTGCTTGCTGAACCGGCGCTTAGCCGGGATAGTTTGAGAACTCATATGGGGCTTACTCCTGCGTTGCGCCGTATTGCTTACCAACGGCCGCGGCCATCAGCGTTTCCTGGGTTGCTTGCTCAATAGGGAATTCACCGCTCAGGCGACCCTCATGCATCACAATGATGCGATCGCTCATGCCGAGCACTTCCGGCATTTCCGAAGACACCAGAATGATGCTCAACCCTTCCTGCTTGAACTGGTTGATTAATTGATAGATCTCTTTCTTCGCCCCAACATCCACGCCGCGAGTCGGCTCATCCAAAATCAGGACTTTGGGGCGCGTCATCAACCCGCGGGCAATCGCCACTTTCTGCTGGTTGCCGCCGGAAAGCAGCCCGATGGTTTGATCCATTGATGGCGTGCGGATATTGAACAAACGAATAAAATCTTCCACCGCGATGCGTTCGTCCTCATGGCGCAGCGAACCGGCCTGATTACTGAAATAGCGTAATGCGGTCAACGACATGTTTTCTTTCACCGACATGCCGAGCACCAGCCCGTCGCGTTTGCGGTCTTCCGAAATGTAAACGATACCGTTGGCCAGACCTTCCTGTGCACTGTTCGATGTGATGTCCTTGCCGTCCAGCCATACGGAGCCTTGTGTCCGGGGAAACGCACCGTACAACACTTTCATCAGCTCAGTCCGCCCGGCTCCCATCAACCCGGCAACCCCAAGAATCTCGCCTTTGCGCAACGTGAAGCTGACATTGTTCACACCCGGGCCGCACAACCCGCTCACCTTCAACCGCACATCGCCTGGCGCCTGATCGAGCCGGGGGTACTGCTCTTCCAGCTTACGGCCCACCATCATTTCAATCAGCGTATCTTCCTGCAACTCACGCACCGGACGCTCGCCAATGAACTGACCGTCGCGGAACACCGTAACGTCGTTACAGATGTCAAAAATCTCTTTCAGACGGTGGGAAATATAAACAATGCCGCAGCCATGCGATTGCAACTCTTTGATCACATTGAATAACGATGCAGTTTCGGTATCCGTCAACGCATCCGTCGGCTCATCCATAATGATCACTTTAGATTCAAAGCTCAGCACTTTGGCGATCTCGACCATCTGCTGCTCGCCAATGGACAGCTCCCCGACCAGACGCCGGCTGTCGTAGTTCAGATTCAGTCGCGCCAACAGCTTATCCGCTTCGGCATACATCCGCGGCCAGTCGATACGGCCAATGCGATGGGTAAATTCGCGTCCGAGAAAGATATTCTCCGCGATGCTGATCTGGGGAATCAGGTTCAGTTCCTGATGGATAATACCGATACCCGCTTCCTGAGAGGCTTTGGGCCCGCTGAAATCCACCTCTTTGCCCATAAAATGGATACTGCCGGCATCCTTACGATAAATCCCGGTCAGCACTTTCATCATGGTGGATTTACCGGCACCGTTTTCGCCCACCAACGCCATCACCTTTCCCGGATAGACATTGAGCGCAGCGCCAGCCAACGCCTTCACGCCAGGAAACGATTTGGTGATACCTTGCAGTTGCAGTAAAGGTTGCATTAATGCCTCAGAAAGTTACACCCGCACAAAGGATCACATTCGCATACGGCGAACATTCGCCGCTGCGGACAATGGCCCGGCTTTCGCCACTTTGCTGTTTGAACGCTTCGTGGCTGACATAGTTGATAGAAATGGAATTTCCCTGGTGTTGTTCGAGTTGTTTCAAATGATTAAGTATTGCGTCATGAAGCTGTGGATTTTTATTGATAATCTCTTCAGCCAAAATGGCGGCTTCCACTTGCATTTCAGCCGTCACCACATCCAGTACCTGCATGAAACCGGGAACGTTGTGCGTCAACGCCAGATCGATTCGAACCGTACTATCAGGAATGGGCAACCCCGCATCAGCGATCGTCAGCTGGTCGGTATGCCCCAGCTGGGAAATCACGGCAGACACCTCTGCATTCAGTAACACGCCTTTTTTCATTTTCATCACTCCGATAGCGAAACGTTTCGCTTGTACATGAGTGTAGAAAAGCCATAACAAAAGGCAATGTCGGGCTGATAAAAATGTGATCGCTATCGAAACGTTTCGCTTATATGACAAAAGAATAAAAAACGTACATCAGCAGCAGAAAAAGAAGGCGACGATGACACAAAGAAGCCGCTGATTACCTATCCCGTTAGGCATCATTGACGCGACCAGCCTGCATGCCATGAAGTCATGATTTCGAACTCGGCCAACGCCTGAATGGCTATGAAATTGCGCGTTAAACCAGCAGGTTTTAATCACCAGACGGAACAATACGCATCAAGCAACCCCCGACAACCATCACCACCTCGGAGGAGGTGGTTTAACGCTGACAATAAAAAAGGCCGGAAACCGGCCTCTTGCTTAGATCTCAACCTGAATACCCAGTTCGATCAACCGGTTGGGTGGAATCTCAAACTGATCCGCCGCCCGTAGCGCGTTTCGGCTGAGCATCATAAACAGCTTGCCGCGAATACGCAGATACCAGGGGCGCTTGCCCATCGTCAGCGACTCGTTCGACAGGAAGAAAGTGGTTTCCATCATCTGGCAGGTCAAACCATCCTGCCAGCAACGATGGAAGACTTCTTCCACGTTGGGTGTCTCCCGCCAGCCGTAGTTGGCGATCACCCGCCAGAAAGTCGGGGAAAGCTGTTCAACCGATACACGCCGGGCATTGTGCACGTAAGGCGCATCTTCCGTGCGCATGGTCAATAACACCACTCGCTCGTGCAACACCTTGTTGTGTTTAAGGTTATGCAACAACGCAAACGGAATAACATGGGTAGCGCGAGACAGATAAACCGCCGTACCAGGCACCCGCACCGGCGGATTCTTTTCCAACGAAACGATCATCGCATCCAGCGAGTTGCCGTGCTCATGCACCCGACGCAGCAGACGGAAACGTTCGCTTTTCCAGGTGGTCATGATGATGAACATCACCAATCCCAGCGCCAACGGCAACCAACCGCCGGAAACGATTTTCACCACGTTGGCCAAGAACATCGGCACATCAATGAACAGCAATGCGGCCAACAGCAGCCATACCAAATAGCGGTACCAGTTCCAGTTTTTCACCGCGACGGTACAGGAAAGAATGCTGGTCAACACCATGGTGCCGGTAACGGCGATGCCGTAGGCCGCCGCCAGATTGCTGGAGTGTTCAAAACTGACGATCACGAGCACCACGGCGATATACAGCAACCAGTTAATCACCGGAATATAGATTTGCCCGGACTCCATATCCGAGGTGTGCACAATTCGCATCGGCGGCAAATAGCCCAGGCGCACCGCCTGGCGCGTCAACGAAAATACACCGGAAATCACCGCCTGAGAGGCGATAATGGTCGCCAACGTCGCCAGCACTAACAGAGGAATCAGCGCCCAATCGGGCGCCAGCAGGAAGAATGGGTTCTTAATGGCATCCGGCGTTTTCAACAGCAGCGCCCCTTGCCCGAAATAATTGAGTATCAGCGACGGCAACACCACCGAAAACCAGGCGATACGGATAGGCTTTTTGCCGAAATGCCCCATGTCGGCATACAATGCTTCCACCCCGGTTATCGCCAACACCACCGCGCCTAAAGCAAAGAAAGAAACCGCTTTGTACTGGGTAAAAAAGTTGACTGCCCACATAGGGTTCATCGCCCGCAACACTTCGGGATTGGCGATAATGCTGCGAGCCCCCAGCACACCCAACGACAGGAACCAGAGCATCATGATCGGCGCAAACAGGCTGCCGACCCGGCCGGTGCCGTGTTTTTGGATCATAAACAGCAACGTGAGTACGACGATCGACACCGGTACGATATAGGTATCCAGCGAGGGCGCCACGATATCCAGGCCTTCAATCGCCGACATCACGGAAATGGCCGGCGTAATCACCACTTCACCATAGAAAAAGCTGCCGCCGATCAGCCCCATAATCACCACCGCGGCAGTAACCCGGTCTGACGTATTGCGACCCGCCAGCGACATTAGCGTCAGGATCCCCCCTTCCCCGGCATTATCCGCCCGCATCACATAGGACAGATACTTCAGGGAGACCACCAGCACCAGCAGCCAGAAAATCAGCGAGAGAAAACCAAAAACGGAATCAGGCTCGACGCCAAAACCAAACTGACCTGAAAGACACTCCCTGAGCGTATACAGCGGGCTGGTACCTATATCACCATAGACCACCCCGATTGCTGCCAGCGTCACTGCGGGAAGTGAGCGTTTATGTTCTGAACTCATAAATCTTATCTTCTGTTATCTATTCATTGACCTGTCAGGCCTTATTTTGGTTGTTGTGACCTGAAAACGCACAGTATGCACAAATCACGTTAAAAGCCCATTTTAAAAATCATCTTCGTACCGTCAGATAAGCGCTATTAATCGATTATCGATATTGGCCCTGCCAAAAATTAATGTATGGTTCATAAATAAACCGTAGTGTCCAACAGGCTACTCTTACAAACCCGATACGGTAATTAACAGTAACGGATAAATCATGATGCAACCCACAGCACTGGCTGACCGTATATCTCGCCTGAGTCATGCGCTAGAACACGGTCTCTATGAAAGACAGCACGTTATTCGACTTTGTCTACTGGCCGCACTGAGCGGTGAAAGCGTTTTTTTGCTGGGCCCGCCGGGAATAGCAAAAAGTTTGATCGCACGACGTCTGAAATATGCGTTTAAACACGCCAATGCTTTTGAATATTTGATGACTCGTTTTTCTACGCCGGAAGAAGTATTCGGCCCGCTATCCATTCAGGCGCTGAAAGATGAAGGCCGCTATCAGCGGCTCACCAGCGGTTATCTGCCGGAAGCCGAAATTGTCTTTCTGGACGAAATCTGGAAAGCCGGGCCAGCCATACTGAACACCCTGCTGACCGCCATCAACGAACGCCGTTTCCGCAATGGCAACAGTGAAGAACCCATCCCCATGAGATTGCTGGTTACGGCATCCAACGAACTGCCGGAAACAGACAGCAGTCTGGAAGCATTGTATGACCGCATGTTGATACGCCTGTGGCTTGACCGGGTTCAGGATAAAGGTAATTTTCGCGCCATGCTCACCACCACCGCCGGCGAACGCGACAACCCGGTCAACCAGTCATTGAGCGTCAGCGACGAAGAATATTATGAATGGCAATCACATATCGATCATATACCGTTACCGGAATACTGCTTTGAGTTGATTTATCAACTGCGCCAGCAATTAGACGCTCAGGCAAACGCGCCTTATGTATCCGACCGCAGGTGGAAAAAAGCCATCCGTCTGTTGCAGGCTTGCGCCTTCTTTAGCGGGCGAGAAACCATTACACCGATTGACCTGATCCTACTTAAAGATTGTCTGTGGCACGACCTGGATTCCCATACGCTGGTGGAACAGCAACTAACCCAATTGATGACCGAACAAGCCTACCAGCAAAGGGCGCTGTTGTTCCGTCTGCAACAACTCAATGTCAAACGACAGCAATATCAGCAACAACAAAGTGAACTACAAGCGTTTACAGTAGAGAAGCAGGTAAACCTTTTCGGCCGTAAGTCTCATTATTCATTACCGGACGGCATCGCTGCATCAGAAGCGCTGACGCTGGTATTACAAAAACCTCTACTCCTACACGATCACACCGTGACGCATGTGGTGATCGCTGGCTCGGCGCTGGAAACCTGGTTACAGAAAGGCGGTGAAATACGGGGCAAGCTTAACGGCGTTGGATTTGCCCAACCTATCGACATGGAAGTGGACGATCGCCAGCATCTGATTATCCGGGACATCAGTCTGCAAAGTTCCATCTTGTCCCTACCGGGCAAGATTAATCGTGACCTGCCTGAAGACATACTTCAGGAATACGAAACGCTGAAAATTCAATTGCGTGAACAGCGTCGTTCATTTGAACGGCATCAACCTTGTTTGTTCGTTCCCCGGGACTGGTTAGCCAGCATCGAGGAAAGCCTGCAACAGGTCGACGAACAGATAGAACAGTCGCAACGGGAGTAACGGATATGCTGACGCTGGAATCCTTGGAGATGCTGCTATCCATTGATGAAAACGATCTGCTCGATGATCTGATCGTGACCATGATGGCTACCCCGCAGTTGGTCATGTTCTTCGACAAGTACCCGCGTCTTAAAACCTCCGTGATGAAAGACTTATCCGCCTGGAAAGAAAACCTGAAACTCCGGCTCAGAGATACCCAGACGCCGCCGGAGCTGGAGAAAGAGTTCACCTGCTACCAGCAGACGCAGTTTTCCGGTGAAGGCACATTTCAGTCCAACCTGCCGGGAGTCATTTCAACGCTCCGGAGCGTTGATTCCCCATTTCTGCCCCAGGCGGAAACGATACTCAAACCGCTCAATGCGTCCGCCAGTGCCGTGCTCTCTATCACTGGTGGGCTACATTCCCTGTTTATGCAGCGCTGGCGCATGAGCCTGACCTTACAAACCATGAATCTGCATCAACAGATCGTCGAGCAGGAGCGTGAACTGTTGCTGGACGAGATCCAGCAACGCCTGACGATCAGCGGAACACTGGAACCGGTATTGGCCGAAAATGATACGGCAGCGGGCCGGTTGTGGGATTTGACCGCCGGTAAGCGAGTCAGCCAACCGTTTGAGATGCTGTGCGATGTCGCTGAATTTCTTAAACAACAGCCGCAATTACAGCGGTTGGCTGAACGCTTAGGCCGCAGCCGGGAAACCAAATCCGTGCCGGCGCACGAAGCTCCCGTTGAATCATTGCGGGTCATGGTGCGCGAGCCCGCCGCCATGCCGGAACAAGTGAGCGGCGTGCATCAAAGCGACGATATCCTGAGGTTGATACCCACAGAGCTGTCCACACTGGGTATCGACGAACTGGAATACGAATTTTACCGACGCCTGTCGGAGCACCGCCTGATGACATACCGCCTTCAGGGCGATAACTGGCGGGAAAAAACGCTGGAACGGCCGGTCGTGCACCAGCGCAATGAACAACAGCCGCGCGGCCCGTTCATCGTCTGCGTGGATACGTCGGGCTCCATGGGCGGCTTCAATGAACGCTGCGCCAAGGCGTTTTGCCTGGCGCTGATGCGCATCGCGCTGGCGGAAAATCGCCGTTGCTACATCATTTTATTTTCCACCGGCATCGTCAGTTACGAATTGACGTCTCCGAATGGTCTGGATGAAGCAACCCGCTTTCTGAGCCAAACATTCCGCGGTGGTACCGACCTGGCTGGTTGTCTTTCCGCGCTGATGAAAGCATTGGACTCTCAAACCTGGCATGACGCCGATGCCGTTGTGATTTCCGACTTTATCGCGCAGCGGCTGCCGGAACCGCTGATCGGCGAAATGAAACGCCGGCAACAACAGTCTCAGCACCGTTTTCACGCGGTCGCGATGTCCGATCACGGCAAACCGGGCATCCTGCGTATTTTTGACCACATCTGGCGTTTCGATACTGGGTTGAAAAGCCGGTTACTGCGTCGATTTCAGCATGAAAATGCCTGAGCATGCTCTTTCCATCAGGCCAGGGGATTGCTAACCGCGGTGATAAGCAGTAAAACGCCCTGACGATCAATAAAGAGAAATATGCCATGGCAGACATCTATTCAATGGACGAGCTCGATCGCGGCATTCTAAACCTGCTGATGGAAAATGCCCGCATCCCTTACGCCGAGCTGGCCAAACAGTTTGCAGTCAGTCCCGGCACTATTCATGTGCGGGTAGAAAAAATGAAGCAAGCGGGCATCATTCTGGGTACCCGACTCGACATCAACCCCAAGCAGTTGGGCTACGATGTCTGCTGTTTTATCGGCATCATACTGAAAAGCGCCAAGGACTATCCTTCCGCGCTGGAAAAGCTGAATAATCTGGAAGAAGTCGTGGAAGCCTACTACACCACCGGCCACTACAGCATCTTCATCAAGGTAATGTGCCGTTCCATCGATGCGCTGCAACATGTACTTATCAACAAGATCCAGACCATTGATGAAATTCAATCCACCGAGACCCTGATCTCCCTGCAGAACCCGATCATGCGGACCATCACGCCTTAAACGCTTTTTACTATCCCCTTATTATCCACAGGTAGATCCCACAAAAATCACAGCGTACAATGTGCCGTCTTTTATCAGTCGGGATCGCCAATGACGGACATAACCCTTATCAGCGGCAGTACGCTGGGCAGCGCCGAGTACGTTGCGGAACATTTGGAAACACTGCTGCAACAAGCCGGGTTTTCCACTCGCTTGCAGCATGGCCCGGCATTGAATGATATCCCGTTGCAGGGATTATGGCTGGTGGTGACTTCCACGCATGGCGCTGGTGATCTTCCCGATAACCTGCAATCTCTTTATGACGAACTGGTTGCCGGTAAGCCCGATCTTTCTCAAGTTTCCTTCGGTGCGATTGGGATCGGCAGCAGTGAATACGACACGTTCTGTGGCGCGATCATTAAGATGGATCGACTACTTCAGGATCTTAAGGCCCATCGGATCGGCGATATACTACAAGTCGACATCACCAAGCATGAGATACCGGAAGATCCCGCCGAAGTCTGGTTGGGATCGTGGATCGAACAACTCAAATAAAAAATATTTTTTCACTGTTCCTGTGGATAAATCTTTTAAAATCATGGGTAAAACCAGTAGTTATCCAAATGATAACGGCTGTTCTTTTTTTGAGTTGTGTATAACCACCCATTCTGATCCCAGCTTATACGGGCTGGGATCACCGATCATTCACAGAGAGTGATCGGTTTTAACTCATTGATCTTCATTCCGGATCCCGTGTTATCCACAGCAAGGGACGATCCTAATAAGAGATCTAATAAAGAGATCTTTAAATAAAAAAGATCTTTCTTTAACTACCCGACGATCCTACAGGGTTGGTCGCCGGTTCAAACTCAAGTAGAATCCCCCACCCCAGGGCGAGTAACGATCATTCGCAACCACGCGAGGTGCAGTACCATGTTTTATCCGGATCCTTTTGACGTCATCGTGATCGGCGGTGGCCATGCAGGTACCGAAGCCGCTATGGCTTCCGCCCGTATGGGACGTCAAACCCTCCTGTTAACCCACAATATTGATACGCTGGGGCAAATGTCCTGCAACCCGGCGATCGGCGGTATCGGAAAGGGACATC
Source organism: Musicola keenii (assembly GCF_014855505.1). Classification (NCBI taxonomy): domain Bacteria; kingdom Pseudomonadati; phylum Pseudomonadota; class Gammaproteobacteria; order Enterobacterales; family Pectobacteriaceae; genus Musicola; species Musicola keenii. The sequence goes on from NZ_JAAWVW010000001.1 coordinate 13,375, forward strand.
TGGTAAAAGAAATCGATGCGATGGGCGGCCTGATGGCGCGCGCCATCGACAAGGGCGGGATTCAGTTTAGGATACTAAACTCCAGCAAAGGGCCAGCCGTTCGCGCCACCCGCGCCCAAGCGGATAGAGTGCTTTATCGCCAGGCCGTACGTACGGCACTGGAGAACCAGCCTAATCTGATGATCTTCCAACAAGCTGTCGATGATCTGATCGTGGAAAACGATCGTGTGGTTGGCGTAGTGACCCAGATGGGGTTGAAATTTCGCGCCAAAACCGTCGTGCTGACAGTCGGCACTTTTCTTGATGGCAAGATCCATATTGGTTTGGACAACTATAGCGGCGGTCGTGCCGGCGATCCTCCATCGGTTGCCCTATCACGTCGTTTGAGAGAACTGCCGCTGCGCGTAGGCCGCCTCAAAACCGGTACTCCTCCGCGTATTGACGCGCGTACTATCGATTTCAGCGTACTGGCCCAACAGCACGGCGATAATCCAATGCCGGTGTTCTCCTTTCTGGGAGATGCCAGCCAGCATCCAGCGCAGATGCCTTGTTACATCACGCATACCAATGAACAAACTCACGAAGTGATTCGTAATAATCTGGATCGCAGCCCGATGTACGCCGGTGTTATTGAAGGCATCGGGCCACGTTATTGCCCTTCGATCGAAGATAAGGTAATGCGGTTTGCCGACCGCAATGCGCATCAGATCTTTCTTGAACCTGAAGGGCTGACCAGCAACGAGATTTATCCGAACGGTATCTCCACCAGCCTCCCGTTTGATGTTCAGTGGCAAATTGTCCGTTCTATGCAGGGAATGGAAAATGCCAAGATCGTTCGCCCTGGCTATGCGATCGAGTATGACTATTTCGATCCGCGTGATTTGAAACAAACACTGGAGAGTAAATATATCGCCGGCCTGTTTTTCGCCGGGCAGATTAACGGCACTACCGGCTACGAAGAAGCTGCTGCCCAGGGGATGCTTGCCGGCTTGAACGCCGCACGTTCGGCATTCGATCAAGAGGGATGGACGCCGCGTCGCGATCAGGCATATCTGGGTGTTCTCGTCGATGATCTCTGTACTTTGGGGACACGCGAGCCGTATCGCATGTTTACTTCTCGTGCGGAATACCGGTTGATGCTCAGGGAAGATAACGCCGATCTTCGCCTGACTGAAATTGGACGACAGCTGGGGATGGTGGACGATGAGCGTTGGGCTCGTTTCAATGAGAAACTGGAAAACATCGAGAAAGAGCGTCAGCGGTTGCGTGGAATATTCGTCCATCCGCAGTCCGAGCAGATCGAACAGGTCAATGTGTTGCTGAAAACGCCGTTGTCCCGTGAAGCCAGCGGTGAGGATTTACTGCGTCGCCCTGAAATCGATTATGCAATGTTGACTCGCTTACCGATGTTTTCACCCGCACTTGTTGACACTCAGGCGGCTGAGCAGGTGGAAATCCAGGTCAAGTACGAGGGGTATATCGCCCGGCAGCAGGATGAGATCGATAAACAGTCACGGAATGAAAATACTCTGTTGCCGGCCGATCTTGATTATCGACAGGTAAGTGGATTATCCAACGAAGTGATCGCTAAGTTGAACGACCATAAACCGGGTTCTATTGGTCAAGCATCCCGGATATCGGGCATCACGCCTGCAGCAATCTCCATTTTGCTGGTGTGGCTCAAAAAACAGGGGTTGCTGCGTCGCAGCGCCTGAATATTCCCTTTGCTTTTACGGCCGCGGTGACGCGGCCTGTCGCTTATTATCAACCAACAATCAGGATTTTTCCGTGCTCCAGAAACTCGACCGCTTGTTACAGCTTGCCGGTATGGCGTTGACCGATAAGCAAAAAGATTTGCTTATCCGGTATGTCGGTTTGCTTCACAAGTGGAATAAAGCCTATAACCTGACGTCCGTGCGTGAGCCTGAGCAGATGTTGATTCGTCATATCATGGATAGCCTGGTCGTGGCGCCGTATCTTGCCGGAAAGCGCTTTATCGATGTGGGAACCGGGCCGGGATTACCTGGTGTGCCGTTATCTATTGTTCTCCCCGATGCTCATTTCGTATTGCTGGATAGCTTGGGTAAACGCGTGCGATTTTTACGTCAGGTTCAGCATGAGTTGCAACTGACCAATATCGAACCGGTTCAACGTCGGGTTGAGGATTATCCTTCCGAACCGCCATTCGACGGTGTTATCAGCCGCGCATTTGCTTCGTTACAAGATATGGTTGATTGGTGTAAACACCTGCCAGCGCATTCAACCGGGCGATTTTACGCCCTGAAAGGGGGTGTGCCTCATGACGAGCTGGAACGGCTTTCTGAAGGCGTTATGCTGGATAAAATCGTTCCTTTATCCGTTCCTGAGTTGGAAGGTGAGCGCCATTTAGTGGTGCTTAAACCAAACTAATTTTGTCATTTATCAAAAAAATTATAAATATTTTTAAGATTATCATGCTTATAGCTTTTGATGAAATAATGTTGGCCGCAATGAGTATATTCACGAAATATTTACAAGCCTGCTGTATATCTGTGCGTAGCCGGCTTTTTTAGTGTTTCGTTTTCGTGTGGCGAATAGGATTTCTTCCGCTGTTTTTTTAGTGAAGATTGTTAAAAAAATGGAAAAAAATTATCTTGCTTGTCAATAGATGGTTTTAATAGTGCATGTTGGCTGTTTTCTTAATGTTTGTTTTTAAAGTATTGAAATTAAAAAAGATAAATCCCTTTTTTTGCTAAAGACAATAAAAAATCAATTCATATATAAATGCATCATCTTTGTTTTATGTGAGAGGTATCACATATTACCAGTGATTGAATAGCGGCGTGTTCCGCGGTGCGTATTGAAGATAGTTAGTAAAAATAAGGCTTCGGAAACAGATTTAAATAATCATTCACCTTTTTGCTACTTATTGATTGAATTCGCTTGGCTGACCCGTATAATTTGCTCGTTTTTCGCTGCTTGACTCGTCACTTTAAAGGCAGTTTTATACGGTCATTCAGCATACTTCTGAACGGTGCTTTAGAGAGCAAATATCATGTCTGTATATATTTACAGTGGAAGAATTGCTCGGTGGTCGTTGCTGGTGCAGATGGTCACGCTGCTCGTCATCAGCGCAGCGTTTGGGACTGTTGGCTCCAGAGCGGCGATGTCTGCGCTGGGAGGAGGATTGGCAGCCTGGTTGCCAAATATGGTGTTTATGATGTTTGCCTTGCGTCATCAGGCACATAACCCATCGGAAGGACGTATTGCCTGGTCATTTGTTATTGGGGAAGCGCTGAAAGTGCTGTTCACCATTGTGTTGCTGGTGGTGGCCTTGGGTGGTTTTCATGCCACGTTTTTCCCGCTTGGCCTGACATATTTTTTTGTGTTGGTTATGCAAATTGCAGCGCCGGCCGTAATTAACCGTTACCGTAGTTAACAACAAAAGGGTAAGAGACATCATGTCTGCATCAGGAGAAACCATTACTCCACAGGAGTATATCGGCCATCACCTGACCCATTTACAGGTGGGATCGGGGTTCTGGTCGATTAATATCGACTCTATCTTTTTCTCTCTGGTTCTTGGCGGGCTCTTTCTGGTTATCTTCCGTAAAGTTGCCAAAAATGCTACCAGTGGTGTGCCCGGCAAGCTGCAAACCGCCGTCGAGCTGGTTGTCGGTTTTGTAGATGGCAGTGTCCGTGACATGTACCATGGTAAAAGCAAGCTGATAGCCCCGCTGGCCTTGACCACATTCGTCTGGGTTTTTCTGATGAACCTGATGGATTTGTTGCCTATCGACCTGTTGCCGTATATCGGCGAGCATGTTATGGGGCTGCCGGCGCTTCGCGTTGTGCCATCTGCCGACGTTAATATTACCTTGTCTATGGCATTGGGCGTCTTCATCCTGATCCTGTTTTACAGCATCAAGATGAAAGGTGTTGGCGGGTTTTTGAAAGAACTGACTCTGCAGCCGTTCAACCACCCGGTCTTTATTCCTATCAACCTCATTCTTGAAGGTGTCAGCCTGCTGTCCAAGCCGGTTTCTCTTGGTTTGCGACTGTTTGGCAATATGTATGCGGGCGAACTGATCTTTATTCTGATTGCCGGCTTGCTGCCGTGGTGGTCTCAGTGGATTTTGAACGTTCCATGGGCCATTTTCCACATCCTGATTATTACGCTTCAGGCGTTTATTTTCATGGTTCTGACAGTTGTTTATCTTTCGATGGCATCTGAAGAACATTGATTTTATCAACACTACAACGTTTTAACTGAAACAAAACTGGAGACTGTCATGGAAAACCTGAGTATGGATCTGCTGTACATGGCTGCCGCTGTAATGATGGGCCTGGCGGCAATCGGTGCTGCGATCGGTATCGGCATTTTGGGTGGTAAGTTCCTGGAAGGCGCTGCCCGCCAGCCTGACCTGATCCCTTTGCTGCGTACACAGTTCTTTATCGTTATGGGTCTGGTGGATGCTATCCCGATGATCGCGGTAGGTCTGGGGCTGTATGTGATGTTTGCGGTGGCCTAACAAGCGGAAGCTTGTTAAGGCATAAAAAACATCGACTCATTTAACTCATGAAAGAGGCATTGTGCTGTGAATCTTAACGCAACAATCCTCGGCCAGGCCATTGCGTTCGTCCTGTTTGTCTGGTTCTGCATGAAGTATGTATGGCCGCCGATTATGGCTGCCATTGAAAAGCGTCAGAAAGAAATTGCTGACGGCCTTGCTTCCGCAGAACGTGCCAAAAAAGATCTGAACTTAGCGCAGGCCAATGCGACCGACCAACTGAAAAAAGCCAAAGCCGACGCTCAGCATATTGTTGAGCAGGCGAACAAGCAGCGTGCTCAGATTCTGGAAGAAGCCAAAACTGAAGCTGAAGTTGAACGCAACAAAATCGTGGCGCAGGCGCAGGCTGAAATTGAAGCCGAACGCAAACGTGCCCGCGAAGAGTTGCGTAAGCAGGTTGCCATGTTGGCGATTGCCGGTGCCGAGAAAATCATTGAGCGCTCTGTGGATGAAGCTGCTAACAGCGACATCGTTGATAAACTGGTCGCTGAACTTTAAGGAGGGAGGGGCTGATGTCTGAATTTGTCACGGTAGCTCGCCCCTACGCCAAAGCAGCTTTTGACTTTGCCGTTGAAAACCAGGCAGTTGAGCGCTGGCAACAAATGCTGGCATTTGTTGCCGAAGTCTCCCGTAACGAACATATCGCTGGTTTGCTTGCCGGGGCTATTGCGCCCCAAACGCTGGCGAAGACGTTTATTACGGTGTGTGGCGATCAACTGGATGAAGCGGGCCAGAACCTGATCCGGGTCATGGCTGAAAACGGACGTCTGCCGGTACTGCCTGAAGTACTGGAACAGTTTGTTCAACTGCGTGCGGAGCTGGAGTCGACGGTGGATGTCGAGGTGGTTTCTGCAGCCACGTTGAGCGAGCAGCAGTTATCGCGGATTACCGCGGCGATGGAACAACGTCTGTCACGTAAAGTGAAGCTGAATTGCAAAATTGATAAGTCTGTTGTCGCTGGTGTGGTTATCCGCGCTGGCGATCTGGTGATCGACGGCAGTATTCGCGGCCGTTTGGAACGCCTGGCAGACGTCTTGCAGTCTTAAGGGGACTGGAGCATGCAACTGAATTCCACCGAAATCAGTGAACTGATCAAGCAGCGGATTGCTCAGTTCAATGTTGTGAGTGAAGCTCATAACGAAGGTACTATCGTTTCCGTCAGCGACGGAATCATCCGCGTACATGGTCTTGCCGATGTTATGCAGGGGGAAATGATTTCTCTGCCGGGCAACCGTTATGCGATTGCACTGAACTTGGAGCGCGACTCCGTAGGTGCTGTGGTCATGGGTCCGTATGCGGATCTGGCCGAAGGTATGAAAGTAAAATGTACCGGCCGTATTCTGGAAGTTCCTGTCGGTCGTGGTTTGTTGGGCCGTGTAGTCAACACCCTGGGTGAGCCGATTGACGGAAAAGGCCCGATCGACAACGACGGTTTCTCTCCGGTTGAAGCGATTGCGCCGGGCGTTATCGAGCGTCAGTCCGTTGATCAGCCGGTACAGACGGGGTACAAATCCGTCGACGCCATGATCCCAATCGGTCGAGGCCAGCGTGAGCTGATCATCGGCGACCGTCAGACCGGTAAAACCGCGCTGGCAATCGACGCTATCATCAACCAGCGCGATTCTGGCATCAAATGCGTGTATGTGGCTATCGGCCAGAAAGCTTCCACTATCTCTAACGTGGTACGCAAGCTGGAAGAACACGGTGCGCTGGCCAATACCATTGTCGTGGTGGCTACCGCGTCCGAATCTGCTGCGCTGCAATATCTGGCGCCGTATGCCGGTTGCGCGATGGGTGAATACTTCCGCGATCGCGGTGAAGACGCACTGATCATTTATGACGATCTGTCCAAGCAGGCGGTTGCCTATCGCCAGATTTCTCTGCTGTTGCGTCGTCCGCCTGGTCGTGAAGCGTATCCTGGCGACGTTTTCTACCTGCATTCCCGTCTGCTGGAACGTGCTGCGCGTGTCAACGCCGACTACGTCGAAGCTTTCACCAAGGGTGAAGTGAAAGGGAAAACCGGTTCTCTGACTGCACTGCCGATCATTGAAACTCAGGCTGGCGACGTTTCCGCGTTTGTTCCGACCAACGTAATTTCGATTACCGATGGTCAGATCTTCCTGGAATCCAACCTGTTCAACTCCGGTATTCGTCCGGCGGTTAACCCGGGTATCTCCGTATCTCGTGTGGGCGGCGCCGCCCAGACCAAGATCGTGAAGAAACTGTCCGGTGGTATTCGTACCGCGCTGGCGCAGTACCGTGAACTGGCGGCATTCTCCCAGTTTGCCTCCGATCTGGATGATGCGACCCGCAAACAGTTGAGCCACGGTCAGAAAGTGACCGAATTGCTGAAACAGAAGCAGTACGCTCCGTTGTCGGTTGCACAGCAATCACTGGTGTTGTTCGCCGCGGAACGTGGTTATCTGGAAGACGTTGAACTGGCGAAAGTCGGCAGCTTCGAGGCCGCATTGCAGGCATATGCCAGCCGTGAACACGGTGAGCTTCTGCAGAGCATCGACCAGACTGGCGCTTATAACGACGAGATCGAGGGTAAATTCAAAGCCATCCTCGATACCTTTAAGGCAACCCAGTCCTGGTAACGCCCTGTGGCCTGCCTTAACGGTAGGCCGCTAGGCATTGAGGAGAAGCTAAGATGGCCGGCGCAAAAGAGATACGTAGTAAGATCGGAAGCGTCCAGAACACGCAGAAGATCACCAAAGCGATGGAAATGGTCGCCGCTTCCAAAATGCGTAAATCGCAGGATCGTATGGCGGCCAGCCGTCCTTATGCAGAAACCATACGCAAAGTGATTGGTCACCTTGCGTTAGGGAATCTGGAATACAAACATCCATACCTGGAAGAGCGGGAAATCAAGCGCGTCGGGTATCTGGTGGTGTCTACCGACCGTGGTCTATGTGGTGGTTTGAACATTAACCTGTTCAAGAAACTGCTGGGCGACATGAAGGGATGGAGCGAAAAAGGCGTCGATGTTGATTTGGCGATGATAGGCTCCAAAGGCGTATCCTTCTTTGGTTCTGTAGGTGCAAACATTGTTGCTCAGGTTACTGGTATGGGTGATAACCCGTCGCTGTCCGAATTGATCGGTCCGGTAAAAGTTATGCTGCAGGCCTACGACGAGGGTCGTTTGGACAAGCTGTATGTTGTGAGCAACAAGTTCATCAATACCATGTCTCAGGTTCCGCAGATTGTTCAGTTGCTGCCGCTGCCAGCGGCGGAAGAAGGCGAACTGACGAAGAAATCCTGGGATTACCTGTATGAACCCGATCCTAAGTCGCTACTGGATACCCTGTTGCGCCGCTATGTGGAGTCTCAGGTTTATCAGGGCGCCGTAGAAAACCTGGCCAGTGAACAGGCCGCGCGAATGGTAGCGATGAAAGCCGCGACGGATAACGGCGGCAACCTGATCAAAGAGCTGCAGTTGGTTTACAACAAGGCGCGTCAGGCAAGCATCACTCAGGAACTCACCGAAATCGTATCGGGAGCCTCCGCGGTTTAAATTAGGTTTTACGAATTACGTATTGTCGAATTACGTAGAGGATTCAAGATGGCAACTGGAAAGATTATCCAGGTTATCGGCGCCGTGGTGGACGTCGAGTTCCCTCAGGATGCCGTACCGAATGTGTACGATGCTCTTGAGGTAGAAAACGGTGCTGAGAAACTGGTGCTGGAAGTCCAGCAGCAGCTGGGCGGCGGCGTTGTTCGTTGTATTGCAATGGGGTCTTCAGACGGTCTGCGTCGTGGTCTGAACGTGGTTAACCTTGAGCACCCGATTGAAGTGCCGGTCGGCAAAGCGACGCTGGGACGTATCATGAACGTCCTGGGTGATCCGGTCGACATGAAAGGCCCGATCGGCGAAGAAGAGCGTTGGTCGATTCACCGCGCTGCGCCGAGTTACGAAGATCTGTCTAACTCTCAGGAACTGCTGGAAACCGGGATCAAGGTTATCGACTTGATTTGTCCGTTCGCCAAAGGCGGTAAAGTGGGTCTGTTCGGTGGTGCCGGTGTAGGTAAAACCGTCAACATGATGGAGCTGATTCGTAACATCGCAATCGAGCATTCCGGTTACTCCGTATTCGCCGGTGTGGGCGAGCGTACTCGTGAGGGTAACGACTTCTACCACGAAATGACCGATTCCAACGTTATCGATAAAGTATCGCTGGTGTATGGTCAGATGAACGAGCCGCCGGGCAACCGTCTGCGTGTGGCGCTGACGGGCCTGACCATGGCGGAAAAATTCCGTGATGAAGGTCGTGATGTTCTGTTGTTTGTCGACAACATCTACCGTTACACCCTGGCGGGGACTGAAGTATCCGCACTGTTGGGTCGTATGCCGTCCGCAGTAGGCTACCAGCCGACGCTGGCGGAAGAAATGGGTGTGCTGCAGGAACGTATTACCTCCACCAAGACTGGTTCAATCACCTCTATTCAGGCCGTTTACGTGCCCGCGGATGACTTGACTGACCCGTCTCCGGCAACCACATTTGCGCACTTGGACTCAACGGTAACGCTGAGCCGTCAGATCGCGTCTCTGGGTATCTACCCGGCCGTTGACCCGCTGGATTCTACCAGCCGTCAGTTGGATCCGCTGGTTGTGGGTCAGGAACACTATGATGTAGCGCGTGGCGTGCAGTCTATTCTGCAGCGTTATCAGGAATTGAAGGACATCATCGCGATTCTGGGTATGGATGAGCTGTCTGAAGAAGATAAGCTGGTTGTATCCCGTGCGCGTAAGATCCAGCGCTTCCTGTCTCAGCCGTTCTTCGTGGCTGAAGTGTTCACCGGTTCTCCGGGTAAATACGTGACGCTGAAAGACACCATCCGTGGTTTCAAAGGCATTATGGACGGTGAATATGATCACCTGCCGGAACAGGCGTTCTACATGGTTGGTTCCATTGACGAAGTCGTGGAAAAAGCCAAGAAACTGTAACGCCTTGATAGGAGGGTGATATGGCTGCTATGACTTACCATCTGGATGTCGTTAGTGCGGAACAGGCGCTATTTTCCGGTCTGGTACAGAAGATCCAGGTAACTGGTATCGAAGGCGAACTGGGGATTTACCCTGGCCACGCCCCCCTGCTCACTGCCATTAAGCCTGGTATGGTGCGTATCGTTAAGCAGTACGGTGAAGAAGAATATATCTACTTGTCCGGCGGTGTCCTTGAGGTACAGCCGAATATGGTGACCGTATTGTCTGATACCGCCATTCGTGGGCAGGATCTTGATGAAGCGCGTGCGTTGGAGTCAAAACGCAAAGCGGAAGCGCATATTCACAACACCCATGGTGATGTGGATTATGCTCAGGCTTCGGCTGAACTGGCTAAAGCGATTGCCAAGCTGCGTGTCATTGAGCTGACCAAGAAAGCGATGTAACAGTATGGGTTGTCAAAAAAGCCAGCGGGGTTGCCCGGCTGGCTTTTTTTATGTCTGTGACCCGTCCTGAATAGTGTTGGACTCGTTCCTGGCTTAAATCCTGAGAACATGATGATGACTGAGTTCGAACACACCCAACATGATTACCCTCTATCTTTTAAAATAGCCGTCGTTGAACAGGTCGGAGAAGGCAAGATGGCCGATAATGTCAGGCTCACGCGGCAGTCGGTTGACCAAGGCGTTTGGGGAACACCGTGAAAATGTCTTTTTGCGGGCATAAATGAGCCCATTTCTGGGGGGAAGGTAAAGCAATCCTCACCACGCAGGCCGCATATATGTCTTTGTAGAGATAAATAATCGAACAAAAAATAATTATGATCCCCCAAAAAATACCCCCATGCTAAAACATGGGGGTATTCAATTAGGTGAGACACCTTTTTCTGGGCGCTGATTTAGCGAATTACTTCTTCTTCAGAAAATCACCCAACTGCAGGTTGCCTTTGGCATCACGGCTAAACGTCTGCGGAACCTGAACTGATTTATAGGCCGCTACTGTGATTTCTTTGCCTTGACTATTTACCGAATGACCGTTTTTGATGAAGTAGTTGCTGGCATCGATTCGTCCCACCACTGCATCATCATATTTACCGGGTTTGGTGCGCAGAGAAACGTTGTTTTTGAAAATCCCTTGTTTTTCCGGGCCATAATACGGGCTGGGGCGGAAAATGAAGTTAAAGCGTTGGTTATCCAGTGCAATGTTGTTTGAAACCGCCAGCGCGCCAGGGTTGAAATTATCGGTAAAACCATCCAACTGGTTGCCGATAGCGATGCTGTTTTTCACCTGATGTGCGACCGGCTGGCCTTCGCCACCCATTTTGAAACCATTGCTGGTGTTGTTGAGCGCAATGGAGTTCTCGATCACTACAACGCCGTTCGGGCCGTCTTCAATTTTGTTGAACAGATCGAAACCATCGTCAACGTTGTCATGAGAGAAGGCGCCGCGGATAACGTTGCCTTCGCCGACACGCATTTTAACGGCGAAACCATCCGCGTTGATTTTGCCCGGATCCTGATTGCTGTGTGATTCAGAGTTCAGGATCAAGTTATAGCTTGCCCACAGCGGCTTGCCTACGGCATCAGATGATGCAACCTGAATTCCGGTATCGTCACAGTGGTGGGCGAGAACACGTTCAATACGGTTGTGACTCCCTTCGATGCGGAAGTTTTTCTCGGTAATCTCGATGCCTTTTACATTCCAATAACTGGCATTGAGTTTTAAGCCATGAATAACGGCTTTTTTACCTGATACATAAAGATTTTTGTAACCTTTAGCGTGACCGCTGGCACTGACAGGGATTTCAGTTGCGCTGTAGTCGCCATCGGTCAGCCAGAGCGTTCCGCCAGCGGCCAACGCATTGATTGCCGTAGATATATCCAGCGGAGACGCCTTGCTGCCTTTGTTGGTCGGCTTACCGTCCGGAGCGACATAAATGGCCTTTGCATCGGCCAGCGCGATCTTTTCTACGCTGAAAGCCGCTTCCCGAACGGTTTTATCTTCTCCTTCAGTGGGGGTATAGACCAGCTTGAAGTCCGATTTCTGTTTGGTCAGTTTTGTCGACAGCGAAAACAGGTCGCCGGCATTGATATTCTGGGCTTTACCCAGCGGTTTGCCGTCCTGGAAGGCTTCCATCGTACCGCGATAGTTCACTCTGGCTTGAAGCTGGTAGGTATCGCTGGCGGACTGCGTCGATGAAGCTACCTGTAGCAGCGGCGCGTAAGTTTTGGCTGTGAATACCGGCGAAGATACGGTTTGGGCCGGGCTGGTGGTCAGGCTGGCGTTGCTGACAGTGATTTTGGCATTACGGGATGAGAAAAAACCAACGTAGTAATAATCCTTGTCCTGACGAGTCACCAGATCTGCGCCTTTAACCGCTTTCGTTACCCATTGATCGCTGCCAGTAGGCGCATAGGCAGTCACGAACCCTTCATTAGTGCGCTCCAGTTTCAGGCGGAATGTGGGCGTTTGCTCAAGATTGATTTTTTCCTGATAACCATTACGGAAAATCTGCGCGCCCTGATTCCCCCAGGGTTGAGTTACGCCATTACGCACGATCGCCTGCAGTTTTACCTCTGTTTTGGACTTTTTGTCCTGCGTCATGATGGCGTTCATCACCATGTTTGATGCGGCAGGAAATTCTTCATAACCCTCTTGCAGCGGATTCTGGCGTGGAACGCCCAATACATCGCGAACCATCAGACCAGCGCCTTCCTGCGCCGCCGGTTTAGCATTATTTTCCGGCCCGAACTGATCAACGGTGACGTCTGATTGCAGAACGAAATTCACGTTGGCAGGCAGACGGGTATAAAAGAAGGTCAAGCCATCATGCGTGTTGGCGATTTTGCCGCCGCGGCTTTCGATGGTGATAGGCGCCGACAAATCGGCTTTATCTTCAGGCGTCAGTTTCTTGCCGTTGATGGTGACATCGTTAACGCCTATTTTTTCCGGTAGAACATTGGAAGAAAAATTGACGTCGGTGGACTGGCCGAAAGTAATGCTATGCCAGACCGGTGCTGCGTTGTTGTCTGCAGCAAATGAAGGACTTGTACCCAGAAGCAGAAAAGAATGAAGGGCGATGGTAATCAACCCGGGAACTCGATATCTCATAGTTTCCTCGATCATTATTTGTTATTTGAGAACGTATTATTACAAAAAATGAAACATTGTTTCTTTTGTGTGGCTCACAAACCGAACGCTATCCGAGATTCCTTAATGGTTTCTATATACCGAACGGATTTTGTGAAACGTCATGCAAAACAATGAGATTTACGTTAACGATCAGATCTGAGTCAGTTCTTTTTCCAGGCTAACGAATTCAGGGAGAGAGCGATCGCCGGACGCCGATTGTTTCAGGGGAGGAATTGTCGACATTTTTCAGCCGAAATAGCTTTTAGTTCGGTATGTTTCGTTGAAAAATATGTAGTAATCCGGTGCGATAACGGGTTTACTTTTGTTCGTCCATTTATATGGGACATTACTCTGTTTTTAGTCAGGATGCCTATGTCAAACAGCGCGATGAGCGTGGTGATTCTTGCCGCTGGCAAGGGAACACGCATGTATTCCGACCTTCCCAAAGTTATCCATCCACTTGCCGGTAAGCCAATGGTTCGACATGTGATTGATGCCGCCATGCAGGTGGGGGCACAGCGCGTTCATTTGGTTTACGGCCACGGCGGCGATCAGTTGCGGGAGGCATTGGGCTCTACCGGGGTTAACTGGGTTATACAGTCTGAGCAACTGGGTACGGGGCATGCAGTTCAGCAGGCGGCGGCCGGTTTTGCTGACGATGAGGATATCCTGATTCTGTACGGCGATGTGCCGTTGATCTCTCCGGCGACATTATTGCGTCTGGTTGACGCCAAACCAGAAGGCGGTATCGGCCTGCTGACGGTGGAATTGGATGATCCGGCAGGATATGGCCGTATCGTTCGGGAAAAGGGTGAAATTGTCGGGATTGTTGAACATAAGGACGCCAGCGAGGAGCAGCGCCGGATCAAGGAAATCAATACCGGTATTCTGGTCGCCGGCGGCTGTGATTTGAAACGCTGGTTAGGCCAGTTAACCAATAACAATGTGCAGGGCGAATACTATCTCACCGATATCATTGCGATGGCTTATCAGGAAGGTCGTCGCGTGGCAGCGGTTCATCCGGCGCGTTTGAGCGAAGTAGAAGGCGTCAATAATCGGTTGCAACTGGCTGCGCTGGAGCGTGTCTTTCAGCATGAACAGGCAGAGCGTCTGCTGCTTGCTGGCGTAATGTTGCTTGATCCGTCTCGTTTCGATTTACGCGGCGAGTTGCAGCACGGTCGGGATGTGACTATCGACGCCAATGTCATACTGGAAGGTCGGGTAACACTTGGTGATCGGGTGAAAATCGGTGCAGGTTGCGTGATTCGCGACAGCGTGATTGGCAGTGATTGCGAGATTAGCCCTTATACTGTGGTGGAACAGGCTGAGCTGGCGGCGCAATGCACTATCGGCCCGTTTGCCCGTTTGCGTCCGGGGGCTGAATTGGGCGAGGGCGCACATGTCGGCAATTTTGTGGAAATGAAAAAAGCGCGTCTGGGCAAAGGTTCCAAAGCTGGACATTTGACCTATCTTGGCGATGCGGAAATTGGCGCCGGAGTGAACATTGGCGCAGGCACTATCACCTGTAACTATGATGGCGCCAATAAGCATAAAACCGTGATTGGCGATGATGTGTTTGTTGGCTCCGATACCCAATTAGTGGCGCCGGTGACGGTGGCCAACGGCGCCACCATTGGTGCAGGAACGACAGTGACCCGCAATGTCGGTGAAAATGAACTGGTAATAAGCCGCGTCAAACAAACACATTTCGCGGGCTGGCAGCGCCCGGTGAAGAAAAAATAGCGTGTTTGCCCGTTTATCCGCCATGGCTGTGGTGGCGGATAAACGGAACGTGGCGGTTCTCAAATTTGATTTGTGGTGGCTTGAGCAACAATAGCCCGGTTAGGGCGTTTTTGTTCTGTATTTGGCAGATGAGTACAGAACAAAAATACAATATCCCCACTCTACCCGGCTCGGGGAACCCGGAATTAACCGGAACTATCAGGTCTAAAGACATCATAGTGACACAATATGTCACATCTACAGGAATACAACCGATGTGTGGAATTGTAGGCGCAGTTGCGCAACGAGATATTGCCGAGATCCTGCTGGAGGGGTTACGTCGCCTCGAGTACCGTGGCTATGACTCTGCTGGCCTGGCAGTAGTCAATAGTGAGGGGCTGGTGTCCCGTTTACGTCGTCTGGGGAAAGTTCAGGTGCTGGCCGAGGCGGTACAAGATCATCCGTTGTCAGGGGGAACTGGGATTGCTCATACCCGCTGGGCAACGCATGGCGAGCCGTCCGAGCAGAACGCTCACCCGCATGTATCTGAACATATCACCGTGGTGCATAACGGTATTATTGAGAACCACGAATCGCTGCGAGAGCTGTTGGTTTCCCGCGGTTATCAGTTTGTTTCTGAAACAGATACCGAAGTAGTGGCGCATCTGGTGCATTGGGAACAGCAACAGAACGGGGGATCTCTACGGGATGTCGTCCTGCGCGTGATCGCGCAGTTGCGTGGTGCATATGGCATGGTGCTGATGGACAGCCGTGATCCCAACGTACTGGTGGCGGCGCGTTCGGGCAGTCCGTTGGTAATTGGTCGTGGCGTTGGTGAAAACTTTATTGCCTCCGATCAACTGGCGCTGCTGCCGGTTACTCGTCGTTTTATCTTTCTGGAAGAGGGCGATATCGCCGAAGTTACCCGTCGCACGGTGAGTATCGTTAACCGTCAAGGGCAGGACGTCAAACGCGAAGAGATCGAATCGAACGTGCAGTATGACGCTGGCGACAAAGGCGCTTACCGTCATTACATGCAGAAAGAGATCTTTGAGCAGCCGATGGCTATCAAGAATACGCTGGAAGGGCGTTTCAGCCATGGTGAAATCAATCTGTCTGAGCTGGGGCCGCAGGCGGATGCCCTGCTGACGAAAGTGCAGCATATTCAAATTATTGCCTGTGGTACGTCTTACAATGCCGGTATGGTGTCGCGGTATTGGTTTGAATCGCTGGCCGGTATTCCCTGTGATGTGGAAATCGCATCGGAATTCCGTTACCGCAAACCGGCAGTGCGCGCCAACAGTTTGATGATCACCCTGTCTCAGTCCGGTGAAACTGCTGATACGCTGGCGGCGCTGCGTTTGTCGAAAGAACTGGGGTATCTGGGATCGCTGGCGATTTGCAACGTGGCGGGTTCATCGCTGGTGCGTGAGTCCGATCTGTCGTTGATGACCCGCGCAGGCGCTGAAATCGGTGTGGCATCTACCAAGGCATTTACGACTCAATTGACGGTGTTACTGCTGCTGGTGGCGCGTGTTGGCCGTCTGCGTGGAATGGATGCCAGCATTGAGCAAGATATCGTACATGCTTTGCAGGCCTTACCGGCGCGCATTGAACAGATGTTATCTCAGGACAAGCTGATTGAAGCGCTGGCGGAAGGTTTCTCCGACAAGCATCATGCGCTGTTCCTGGGGCGCGGCGACCAATACCCGATCGCGATGGAAGGGGCGCTGAAGCTGAAGGAGATTTCCTATATCCATGCGGAAGCCTATGCGGCAGGCGAGTTGAAACACGGCCCGCTGGCGCTGATCGACGCCGATATGCCGGTGGTGGTGGTGGCGCCGAATAACGATCTGCTGGAAAAATTGAAATCCAACATCGAAGAAGTCCGCGCACGGGGGGGAGAACTGTACGTGTTTGCCGATGAGGATGCCGGTTTCACCTCGGACAGTGAGCTGATGAAGATCATTCAGTTGCCGCATGTGGAAGACATGATTGCGCCGATCTTTTATACCGTACCGTTGCAGTTGCTCTCTTATCATGTCGCGTTGATCAAAGGGACGGATGTTGACCAACCCCGTAATCTGGCGAAGTCGGTGACAGTGGAGTAACCGATTTTTGAAGGGGGCTACTGACTGCACCCTGTCAGGGTAAATGGCGGTATTTATTCCTGATCGTTAACTCAAACCTCCTGTCATATTATTCATGTGCAGGAGGTTTTTTTATGGTTGTTCTCACTGAATAAGCGACAAAAATAAAAGCGGCGTTATCAATGGAAAGGCGATCATTCTTGGAAGTAATTTTTATATAACGTTATGTTTTTATTTGTTTTAATGGTTTGTCTCGTTACGGGTTTCACCTTCCATCACCGGGAGGTTTACGGCTCATCACATCGTCCTCTCTCTGTGTGTCATAAAACTGTCACACTTAATACATTTTAGTGTCACTAAATTGACCTATTTTCTCCACCAGCAAACTACACTCTGATTAAACAATAGCTCCGGGTCTACACGCCTACGTATCCCACAGGAGGGATTATGAAACTCATGCGTACCACTGTTGCCAGTATTGTTGTTGCAAGCCTTTCTCTGACTGCGGTTTCTGCTTTTGCTGCAGCAAACCTCACTGGCGCAGGTGCGACATTCCCCGCTCCGGTTTATGCCAAGTGGGCTGATTCCTACGAAAAAGAAACGGGTAATAAGGTTAACTATCAGGGCATCGGTTCTTCCGGCGGCGTAAAACAAATCACCGCCAAAACCGTTGACTTTGGTGCTTCCGATGCGCCGCTGGCTGATGACAAACTGGCTCAGGACGGCCTGTTTCAATTTCCGACTGTAATTGGCGGTATCGTTCTGGCGGTCAACCTGCCGGGCGTGAAAGCGGGTGAACTGACGCTGGATGGTAAAACGCTGGGTGATATCTACCTGGGCAACATCAAGAAATGGAACGATGCGGCGATTGCCAAACTGAATCCGGGCGTAAAACTGCCGGATCAGGATATCGCTGTGGTGCGCCGTGCCGACGGTTCCGGCACTTCCTACGTATTCACCAGCTATCTGGCTAAGGTCAATGCCGAGTGGAAAGAGAAGATTGGCGCTGGCAACACCGTAAACTGGCCGACTGGCTTAGGCGGCAAAGGCAACGACGGCATCGCGGCTTTCGTTCAACGTCTGCCGGGCGCCATCGGTTATGTGGAATATGCCTATGCCAAACAGAACAATTTGACCTATACCAAACTGATCTCTGCCGATGGCAAAGCAGTGAGCCCGACCGGCGCCACGTTCAGCAACGCTGCCAAGGGCGTTGACTGGAGCAAGTCCTTCGCTCAAGACCTGACCAATCAGAAAGGCGCGGATGTATGGCCGATCACCTCAACCACCTTCATCCTGCTGCAAAAAGAGCAGAGTAAACCAGAGCAGGGCACGGAAGTGCTGAAATTCTTCGACTGGGCCTACAACAAGGGCGGCGATCAGGCGGTTGCGCTGGATTACGCGACACTGCCGAAAGAGGTGGTATCTCAGGTGCGCGCTGCATGGAAAACCCAAATTAAGGATAGCAGCGGTAAGCCTCTGTACTGATTCTGACGGACGCGACAGGGTTGTTAGGTAAGTCACAGGGGCGGATAAACCGAAAAGGGGTATCCGCCTCTGAAACGCTTGGGGGGAAACCCCATATTGGAAAAGAAGAGAGACGTATGGCTGAATACAAGCCAACCATTACTCCTCCGGGAAAACAGGGCGATGTGATTTTTAGCGCGCTGGTCAGATTGGCGGCGTTATTGACGCTGCTGCTGCTGGGCGGAATTATCGTTTCCCTGATTTTTGCTTCCTGGCCGAGTATCAAAACCTTCGGGCTATCGTTCCTGTGGACCAAAGAGTGGGACGCCCCCGCCGGGCAGTTTGGAGCACTGGTGCCGATCTACGGTACGCTGGTGACTTCGTTGATTGCGTTGATCATCGCCATTCCCATCAGTTTCGGCATCGCGCTGTTTCTGACTGAACTGGCGCCGGGCTGGCTGAAGCGCCCGTTGGGCGTGGCCATTGAGTTGCTGGCGGCAATTCCCAGCATCGTTTACGGCATGTGGGGGTTGTTCGTCTTCGCGCCGCTGTTCGCTAAATATTTTCAACAACCGGTTGGCAACGTACTTTCCAGCATCCCGCTGGTGGGATCGCTGTTTTCCGGCCCGGCCTTCGGCATCGGCATTCTGGCCGCCGGGGTTATTTTGGCCATCATGATTATTCCTTACATCGCAGCGGTGATGCGTGATGTGTTCGAGCAGACGCCGGTAATGATGAAAGAGTCGGCCTACGGCATCGGTTGTACCACCTGGGAGGTGATTTGGCACATCGTACTGCCGTTCACCAAAAACGGGGTGATTGGCGGCGTCATGTTGGGATTGGGGCGCGCGCTTGGTGAAACCATGGCGGTGACTTTTATCATCGGCAACACCTACCAACTGGACAGTATCTCGCTATACATGCCGGGTAATAGCATCACCTCGGCGTTGGCTAATGAATTCGCTGAGGCGGATACCGGGCTGCATACCGCCGCGTTGATGGAGCTGGGGCTGATTCTGTTCGTGATCACCTTTATCGTGCTGGCGTGTTCGAAGTTAATGATCATGCGTCTGGCGAAGAATGAAGGAACGCGATGATGGCATCGATTAGCATTGAAAATAGCGCCGAAGTGGCGCAAACGCGCCGCAAAATGCAGGCCTGGCGGCGGCAGAAGAACCGTATCGCGCTGTGTATGTCCATGCTGACCATGGCCTTTGGGTTGTTCTGGCTCATCTGGATTCTGTTTTCCACCCTGACCAAAGGGGTGGACGGTATGACGCTGTCGCTGTTTACCGAAATGACACCACCGCCCAATACGGCAGGTGGCGGTCTGGCGAATGCCATCGTCGGTAGTGGGCTGCTGATCCTGTGGGCGACGCTGTTCGGTACGCCGTTGGGGATTCTGGCCGGCGTCTATCTGGCGGAGTATGGCCGCAAATCGCTGATTGCCGAAATCATCCGCTTTATCAACGATATTCTGCTGTCGGCGCCGTCCATCGTGGTCGGGTTGTTCGTCTATACCCTGGTCGTGGCCAAAATGGAGCATTTCTCCGGTTGGGCCGGGGTGATTGCGCTGGCATTGTTGCAGGTGCCGATCGTGATTCGTACCACGGAAAACATGCTCAAGCTGGTGCCGGATAGCCTGCGTGAAGCGGCTTATGCGCTGGGGACGCCGAAGTGGAAGATGATTTCCGCCATCACGCTGAAAGCGTCGGTGTCTGGGATTCTCACCGGGGTGTTGCTGGCGGTGGCGCGTATCGCCGGTGAAACGGCGCCGCTGTTGTTTACTTCGTTGTCGAACCAGTTCTGGAGCACGGATCTGATGCATCCGATCGCCAACCTGCCGGTCACTATCTTCAAGTTTGCTATGAGCCCGTTCAAGGAGTGGCAGGGGCTGGCCTGGGCAGGCGTATTGTTGATTACCCTGTGTGTGCTGCTGCTGAATATTCTGGCGCGCGTGCTGTTTGCCAATAAAAAATATTGATGATTTTTAACGTGTTGCCAAGCAGCACTCGCTAAAAAAGAGAGACGTCTTAATGAGTATGGCTACCGAGACATCCACCAGTAAAATCCAGGTGCGCGATCTGAATTTCTATTACGGAAAGTTTCACGCGCTGAAGAATATTTCGCTGGAGATTGCTAAAAATCAGGTGACGGCCTTTATCGGTCCTTCCGGTTGCGGCAAGTCCACGCTATTGCGCACCCTGAATAAAATGTACCAGCTCTACCCGGAGCAGCGCGCTGAAGGGGAAATACTGCTGGATGGCAGCAATATCCTCACCGATAAGCAGGATATCGCCCTGTTGCGCGCCAAGGTAGGCATGGTGTTCCAAAAGCCGACGCCATTTCCGATGTCGATTTACGATAACATCGCTTTCGGGGTTCGCCTGTTTGAAAAGCTGTCCCGCGCGGAAATGGACGAGCGCGTACAGTGGGCGCTGACCAAGGCCGCGTTGTGGCAGGAAACCAAAGATAAACTGCACCAGAGCGGCTACAGTTTGTCCGGCGGCCAGCAGCAGCGGTTGTGTATCGCCCGTGGTATCGCCATCCGCCCGGAAGTGTTGTTGCTGGATGAGCCTTGTTCGGCGCTGGATCCCATCTCAACGGGCCGCATCGAAGAGCTGATCTCCGAATTGAAGAAAGATTACACCGTGGTGATCGTGACGCATAACATGCAGCAGGCGGCGCGTTGTTCCGACCATACGGCGTTTATGTATCTGGGTGAGCTGATTGAATTCAGCCATACCGACACCCTGTTTACCACGCCACGGCAGAAACAGACCGAAGATTACATCACCGGTCGTTACGGTTGATTACGGGAGTAGCATGGACAATCTTAATCTGAACAAACATATCTCCGGTCAGTTCAATGCCGAGCTGGAAAGCATTCGTACCCAGGTGTTGACCATGGGCGGGCTGGTGGAGCAACAGTTGATCGACGCCATCACCGCGATGCACAACCAGGATGCAGAACTGGCGCAGCGTGTGGTTGAAGGCGACGCCAAAGTCAACATGATGGAAGTGAGCATTGACGAGGCGTGCGTGCGTATCATCGCCAAGCGTCAGCCAACCGCCAGCGATCTACGGCTGGTGATGGCAATCATCAAGACCATTTCCGAACTGGAGCGTATCGGCGACGTGGCGGATAAAATCTGCCGTACCGCACTGGAGAAATTCTCCCATCAGCATCAGCCGTTGTTGGTAAGCCTGGAGTCGTTGGGCAACCATACTATCCAGATGCTGCACGATGTGTTGGATGCATTCGCCCGCATGGATCTGGATGAAGCCAAGCGGATCTACCTGGAAGATAAAAAGGTAGATAAAGAGTACGAGGGTATCGTCCGTCAATTGATGACCTACATGATGGAAGATACACGCACTATTCCCAGCGTGCTGACCGCTCTGTTCTGCGCCCGTTCCATCGAGCGCATCGGCGATCGGTGCCAGAATATTTGCGAATTCATTTTCTATTTCGTGAAAGGGCAGGATTTCCGGCATCTGGGCGGCGATGCGTTGGAGAAACTGTTGGCGCGGCAAGATAGCGGGCAAACGCCGGAATAATCTTTTGCCGAAGTGACTAAAAACACTCTGCACCGCAGAGTGTTTTTTTATTTGCGATCGTGCCGGCTGGTTAACGGCTGCCAGCCGATGCCGTGGGCTTGTCGTCGGTGCGTCATGCACGACCGTGTCGCCATGCTTTGTTGCCGCCCGTTGGATATAGCATAAGGTTATATTATGGCTATTTATGTTATTTCCTGAGTATATTCCCCGCTGATAGCCTGCAATTAGACAAATTAACAGCAGGTTAGAGGCGAATAAAAATGAAGAAGCAGGTTTTTGCATTAACGCTTTTGGCGGGGTTGGTGTTTCTCTCTGGCACCGCGCAGGCAGATAAACTGGATGATATTCAAAAAGCCGGTGTGGTGAAGGTGGCGGTGTTTGATAGCAATCCGCCGTTCGGTTATGTGGACCCGCAAAGCAAGAAACTGGTGGGTTATGACGTGGATATCGCAGAGGCTATCGGCAAGGCGCTGGGCGTCAAAGTCGAGTTGCGCGCCACCAATCCGGCAAACCGCATCCCATTGCTGACGTCGAAAAAAGTGGATCTGATCTCCGCCAATTTCACCATTACCGATGAACGCGCCAAACAGGTGAACTTCAGCATTCCTTACTTTGCAACCGGACAGAAATTCATTGCCCGCAAAGGTGTGCTGAAAACGCCGGACGACATCAAAACCCTGCGTATCGGCGCAGATAAAGGCACTGTACAGGAAATTACGCTGCGCGAGCATTTCCCCAGCGCGAAAGTGATTTCCTACGATGATACCCCACTGGCTTTCGCCGCGCTGCGTAACGGCAACGTTCAGGCGATTACCCAAGACGACGCCAAACTGGTTGGGTTGCTGGGGAACCTGCCCGCCGATCAGAAAGCCGGTTTCGACATTTCTCCGTTCAGTATTACCAAAGAGTATCAAGGTATTGGCGTACAGAAAGGCGAAGACCGCCTGACCCAGAAAATCAATGAGGTACTGCTGAATCTGGAAAAACAGGGTGATGCCGTGAAAATTTACAATCGCTGGTTCGGGCCGGACACCCAATCTGCCCAGCCGCGTGGCGATTTCACATTCGCACCGTTGGATCAGCAGCCAAAAGCCTGATGGGCGCGCGCCTCGTGGGATCGTCAGCGTGGCGCGGTTAACGTTTTCCTTCAGTTGGTTATATGTACCCGTCATACCGAATGTTGCAGGTGATTGGCTTTATGACTCGTTTTTTGGGGGCCAATGCGAGCAAATCCGTTCCCGAGCGTCTTGTCATCGACATCTGGAGAGGTTTAAGGCCCCCGTTTTCCCGCAACCCGACGTGTTTGGGTATGGATGTAAACAAGCCATCATTGATGGTCGTGGCTTCGCCCCCGTCGTGGGGGCCTTATTTTTTCTGATCATGCTTACTCAATCCGCACAACACATTGTTGAATGGCTGCTGGCTCCGCAGTATCTGCTGTGGTTATGGCAGGGTTTTTTGATGACATTGGGGATGGCTGCCAGCACTGTCGTGCTAGCTACCCTGCTGGGGCTGACACTGGCCGCCGTTCGTGACAGCCAGTGGCTGCCGCTGCGTTGGCTGGTTGTGGCGTACTGCGCGTTGTTTCGCAATACGCCGTTGCTGGTGCAGCTGTTTTTCTGGTATTTCGGCGCTGGGCAACTGTTGCCGGAATGCCTGATGCAGTGGCTGAACACGCCTCATACCTTATGGTTTTCCTTTCTGAGCTGGCCATCGTTTGAGTTTTTGGCTGGGTTGTTTGGCCTGACGCTCTATTCCGCTGCGTTTATTTCTGAAGAGGTTCGGGCCGGGATCGCCGGTGTTGCTGGTGGGCAAAAGTACGCTGCCTGCGCGCTGGGTTTAACCAACGGGCAGGCGATGCGTTATGTGGTGCTGCCGCAAGCATTGAAGATTGCGCTGCCGCCGCTGCTGGGACAGTACATGAACATCATCAAGAACTCGTCGCTGACCATGGCGATTGGTGTAGCGGAGCTGTCTTACGCATCCCGCCAGGTGGAAACCGAAACGCTGCGCACGTTCCAGGCGTTTGGCGTCGCCACCGTGTTATACATTGCCGTCATCGCCTGTCTGGAAGGGTGGGGGATGTGGCGTCAGCACCGGCAGCCGATAAAGGGGCACTGAGATGGATTTCACCATTATCCGCGATAACGTTGGCTATCTGATGTGGGGCACTTTCCCCGATGGGCCGTTAGGCGGCGCGGCGTTGACGTTGGCGCTTAGCCTGATGGCCGGTACGGCGTCAGCGCTGTTGGGAACCTTGCTGGGCATTGCGCTGGCGATGAGCCGAGGCTGGCCCGGCGCGGCGCTGGCGGCGGTACTGGGATTTTTTCGCGCTATTCCAGTCATCATGCTGATTTTCTGGACGTATTTCCTGTTGCCGATGCTATTTGGCGTGGATATCCCGGAAATTACCACCGTGGTTTGCGCGTTGGCGCTGATCGCGTCTGCTTATCTGGCGCACGGCGTCAAAGCCGGTATTGCGGCGATAGGTCGCGGCCAGTGGCAGGCGGGGTTGTCGCTGGGTTTTGGTCGCTGGCGGGTTTTGCGTTATATCGTCTTGCCACAAGCGCTGCGCATGATGGTGCCTTCGTTTATCAATCAGTGGATTTCGTTGATCAAGGATACGTCGCTGGCGTACATCGTAGGCGTTGGTGAACTGACGTTTCTGGCGACACAGGTCAACAATCGCAGCATGGTGTATCCGATGGAGGTATTTCTGTTTGTTGCACTGGTTTACTTCCTGCTTTGTCTGGCGCTCGATCTGGCGGCCAACGCCGTCAGCCGCCGTTTTCACCATCGCCTTCGGCAGAGTCGGCTGTCGACGGTGCCTGTTCAACCAGCCCCACAGGGCGGTTGAGCTGCGCGATCAGTTCGCGGTGATGCGCCAGCCCCTTTCTTGCCAGAGCGTCGGAAGTTGGTGCATATCGTCAAACATGGTTACTAGCGGGTGATGAATGGGGGCATTGTGTTCATCAGCACAGTAATAAAACACCGGGATACCGGCGGCGATACCCGCCTGGGTGCCGGATACCGAGTCTTCCACCAAAATACAGTTTTCGGTTGTTACGCCCATCGCTTGCGCTGCGTGGTACAGCAATGTCGGATCGGGCTTCCATTTACGAATATCGTAACCGCTGTATAGCCGGTCTTCGAAAAAGGTCAGCAGGCCGGTCAGCCCGAGAGAGTGCTGCATTTTGCTTACCGGCCCGTTGGATACCACCGCCGTCGGCACCTGCAATTTTTCCAATACCTGGCGCACGCCGGGGATCGGTTCGAGCGATTCTTCGAATAAACGGGCCACTTCCTGCCGGAAATGATGCTCTAGTTGTTCTACCGAGGCGTTAAGCCCAAAACGAGCGCTGACGCGATCGATGATGTCATACAGTTTCATTCCCTTGAATTCTTTGATGACTTCCGTCAGCGGCAGCTCGACGCCATGGGGAATAAAGATATTCACGTATGCCTGACAGCAAATCACTTCGCTATCGAC
The DNA here is from genome assembly GCF_014855505.1 of Musicola keenii. NCBI lineage: Bacteria > Pseudomonadati > Pseudomonadota > Gammaproteobacteria > Enterobacterales > Pectobacteriaceae > Musicola > Musicola keenii. Next base: position 38,332 of record NZ_JAAWVW010000001.1, read on the forward strand.
CAGCGTACCGTCGCAGTCGAAAAAAACGCACTCAATGTGGGACATGGCCGTTGCCTTTGTGGAGGGATAGACAGAAACAAATTGCCACTTTACCCCAGAGGCGGTGCGTTCAACAACGGCATCGCCGGGCGCGAAAAACGGTTTCCTGTCGGGAATGGGCGACAAATCGCGATAACTTCCGTCGGTTGCAAAAAAAGCCGGGATGCATGTTAACGTCCTTACCTTTTGGTATAGGATACCCGGCGTTTTTCTTTCCTTTCTTTAGGTCTTAATCATGGATAAATCGCAGACGGGCTCTGCCGCTGGGGTAGGGCTGTTGGCGCGCATGTTCAAATTGCAACAACACGGCACTACGGCACGCACGGAAATCATTGCGGGGTTTACTACCTTTTTGACAATGGTCTATATCGTATTTGTTAACCCGCAAATTCTGGGCGTGGCCGGTATGGACATGCAAGCCGTGTTTGTCACTACCTGCCTGATTGCTGCATTTGGCAGTATTTTCATGGGGATGCTGGCTAATCTTCCGGTCGCGTTGGCGCCGGCGATGGGGCTGAACGCTTTCTTTGCATTTGTGGTGGTCGGTACGATGGGGCTGCCGTGGCAGGTGGCGATGGGCGCTGTGTTCTGGGGGGCGATCGGTTTCCTGTTACTGACGATTTTCCAGGTGCGTTACTGGATGGTAGCCAATATCCCGCAGAGCCTGCGTCTAGGGATCGCCAGCGGTATCGGTCTGTTTATTGCGATGATCGGCCTGAAAAATGCCGGCATTATCGTTCCTCATCCGGAAACCATTGTGGCGGTGGGGAAACTGACGTCCCATCGCGTATTGCTGGGCGTGTTGGGTTTTTTCATCATTGTGGTGTTGGCGTCCCGTAATATTCATGCGGCGGTACTCATCTCCATTGCCGTCACCACCATGCTGGGTCTGGTGCTGGGCGATGTGAACTACACCGGGATCTTCTCGGTACCACCGAGCGTCAACAACGTGGTGGGTCAGGTGGACTTGGCGGGCTCACTGAATCTGGGGCTGTCCGGTGTGATTTTCTCCTTCATGCTGGTTAATTTGTTCGATTCCTCCGGTACGTTGATCGGCGTCACCGATAAAGCGGGTCTTACTGACGCCCGTGGCAAATTTCCGAACATGAAACAGGCGCTGTATGTCGACAGCATCAGCTCTGTCGTTGGCGCTTTCATCGGCACCTCTTCCGTTACAGCCTATGTCGAAAGTTCGTCCGGCGTTTCTATCGGCGGGCGCACCGGCCTGACGGCAGTTGTCGTAGGGCTGCTGTTTTTGCTGGTGATGTTCCTGTCGCCACTGGCGGGGATGGTTCCGGCCTATGCCGCCGCCGGCGCGTTAATCTATGTGGGGGTGCTGATGACGTCCAGCCTGGCGCGTGTGCGTTGGGACGATCTGACCGAAGCCGTACCGGCGTTTGTCACCGCCATTATGATGCCGTTCAGCTTTTCCATTACCGAAGGGATTGCGCTGGGCTTTATCTCTTATGCGGTAATGAAGGCGGCAACCGGACGCTGGCGTGAAATCAGCCCGTGCGTCATGGTGGTCGCCGCACTATTCCTGCTGAAAATCGTTTTTATCGACGCGCACTGACAACGGGCCGTATCTCGATCGCGGGATACGGCGCCGAAATGTGTTGCCCTGAGCCGGCGTAGCGGCGTTCAGATCACATACTGCGGCGAGACTTTCTCCGCCGAATGGCTGATAAGCCGCATGTAGCGTCTGGACTGATGCTGCTGATGGACAATCTCTCCTGATTTCCGCATACCGTAGGCCGAGGTGTAGCTCCACAACACCAGACGGCTGAGTCTGGGCGTGTGGGCGCAGGCCCAGGCCAGGTAATCATCGACATCGCTGATGACCTCCACGTCCGGAATGTGCCTGGCGCGCAGCCGACCAGAAGCCGGATGAAGTTTCAGTGATTCTGGGCCGTTGCGAAAACCGGGGATTTTCAACACCGACTGGCGGATCGTGCACAATTGTGTAGCGGCCTCTAGCGGATCTAATTGAGCATTGATCCAGGCTTTTTCCGCATGCGACAAAGGTTGCAGCGGTTCGGGCGGTGTTTGCTGGGAACGAAAGCGGACTATCTCCACATCCATCCCGACTTTCCCTTCCTCGCTGAGCAGGATCGCAATGGTATTGCCGGCATAGCCCAGGCTGAAATCGGGCAGGTGGGGATCAACAAAACAAGGTCTTCCATTAGGGGAAATCATTAAAGGTGGGAGAACCGGATAGCCAAAAAAATAGAACATCATTTCTGCTAGCAGCGCGCGGCTTTTCAGATAACGTTCCCGGCGTTTCACTGAAAAGCTGTGCGTGGATAGTATAAGGTCATCCGATAACCGCTGCAGATCGGGTAGCGCTTCCGTGCTTGTCCACCTGACGAAATGGCAGGTCATATTCACTCCATGATGACAACGAAACCTAATAATTATTTATGGAATAACTGCTGTATGAAGAATATTACAGCTGCATATTATCAGACTAATATATGATCTAAAGAAAAACTGGTGGATAAATCGGCGACGATTATCCTTCCCTGGAAAGAATACGTCAAAAAGCACTTTCTATTGAACTTGATTTTATTTCTGCTGAAACCGTCTCAGGTGTGTATCGCCTCATTATGAGGAGTTTTTCGTGGTGTCGTCCAGATATGCCCGCGAAGGCCTCTGACTTTATCGTCGGTAAATTGGGTTGGGCCCCGTGTTGGGTCAGCGGCGCAAAGGTGTGTCTCACTGCGATGGGTAATGATAGGGGGCGCCGCACAGCCTGGCGGGTTTCCGACAAACTGTGCGGGAACGTAGTGAAACCTTTCGCCTTTTACGTGCCACCCAAAAACTTCGTTTAAGCGCTCAGGGATTATCCTGTGTTCACTGTGTCACCTTGTTCGCGGCGTTGGATTGCGAACAAGGCGTGAGGAATGATCGCGGCCTGCCCCTGGGCGGGATGTTTTCAGTTCAGCCGAATATCCGCCTGACTCCAGGCGGATTGTTGTTGCTTCGCGGCGATCTTCTGGTGCAATTCCTGCTGCGTAACCAGCTTTAATGCCGATGTCGGGCATACTCTGACGCAGGATGGCGAGTCTGCGACATCGACGCACAGGTCGCATTTATGCACTTCGCTACCGGTTTGGGTTGTGCCATTTTCTGATTGTGAGTGTGTACTCACAACATCAATGGCGCCAAACGGACAGGCAATGACGCAGCTTTTGCAACCAATACACCGGGATTGGATCACCTGAATGCTATCCCGATGCCGAATGAGCGCATCATGCGGGCACACGCTGGCGCAGGGCGCATTTTCACACTGGTGGCACAGTACGGGCATGCTGACGTTGGCGCTTTTGATGACCTTCAGACGAGGGAAAAACGCGGTTTTACTCAATACGCGCTGATCCCGGCCGGCATGTGCGACGGCGCAGGCGATCTCACAAGTGCGGCAACCGATACATTTTGACGAGTCGGCGATAACAAACTGATTCATAACTGTGTCGCTCCCGCAACGGCGTTTATGCCGGCCGGTGCCCCGGCGTGTTCTTCTATCCCCATCACCTGAATCATACCCAGCGCCGCTTTACGGCCGTCGACGATGGCTGTCACCACCAGGTCGGCGCCGCGCACGGCATCGCCGCCGGCGAAGACGCGCGGGTGGCTAGTCTGGCAAGCCAGCTTGCCCTTGCTGCCCGGTGCCGGAATGGTGATATGGCCCCATTTATCTAAACTGATTTGCGCTTCCTGCAGCCAAGGCATGCTGTGGGTCTGGAAGCCAAAGGCGGTAATGATGGCATCCGCCGGCTGGATAAACTCGGAGCCGGGGATCGGGCGCGGCCGCCGCCGGCCGCCGGCATCCGGCTCACCCAGTTCGGTTCGGATCAGGCTGATGCCGCACACTTCGCCGTTTTCATTCAGGCAGACTTTTTGCGGTTGCACGTTGAACAGAAATTCAGCGCCTTCTTCACGAGAATTCTTTACCTCTTTTTTCGAACCCGGCATGTTGGCTTCATCACGGCGGTAGGCGCAGGTCACGGAAGCTGCCCCCTGCCGAACCGACGTCCGCAGGCAGTCCATAGCGGTATCGCCGCCGCCCAGAACCACCACACGTTTACCCGCCATGGATATGTAAGGTTCGTGTGTCAGTTCCGGCAATCCCATCACTTGTTTGGTGTTGGCGATCAGAAAAGGCAGTGCGTCGTAAACGTCGGGAGAGTCCTCATTATCGATACCGGCTTTCATCGAACGATAGGTGCCTACGCCCAGAAAGACGGCATCAAACTCATCAAGCAGTTGCGCCATGCTGATGTCTTGTCCGACTTCAGTATTCAGGCGGAATTCGATACCCATGGCCGAAAAAAGCGCCCGGCGTTGAATCAACAGGGATTTATCCAGCTTGAACGCCGGAATACCGAAGGTCAGCAATCCGCCGATTTCCGGATGACGATCGAACACCACCGCCTGAACGCCATGGCGCGCCAACACATCGGCACAGGCTAGGCCGGCAGGCCCGGCGCCGACGATAGCGGCGCGTTTCCCCGTCGGTTTGACCTGGCTGAGGTCGGGTTTCCAGCCCATTTTCAGTGCGGTATCGGTAATGTAGCGTTCGATGTTGCCCACCGTAACCGCGCCATAGTTTTTACCTAGCGTACAGGCGCCTTCGCATAACCTGTCCTGCGGGCAAACCCGACCGCAGATTTCCGGCAGGCTGCTGGTTTGATGGGAAAGCTCCACTGCCTCCATGATTTTTCCTTCCCGCGCTAGCTTCAATAGCTCTGGAATATTGTTGTGCAGAGGGCAGGTCCATTCGCAAACGGCGTGATGGCCGCAGCGCATGCAGCGGCTGGCCTGATCTTCAGTTTGGGCGGGGGTAAAGCCCCGATAAATCTCATTAAAAGTGGAAATGCGCTCGGTAAGCGGCTTTTTCTCCGCATCCAGCCTTGGCCAGTTTTTCCGTTTTTCCAACGGGTGTGGATGCCGGGCTATGTCTGTTAGGGTCGGCAGTGGCCGTTGTATCCCCGGCCCGGCGCTCAATGCGCTGCGGCGCTGCTTTTCCCTGCGTTGTTCTTCTAGTGAGCGCTCACTGACAAGTTGGAGCGCCTGAGTTGGGCAGGCTGCTACGCACGCCTGGCCTTCAGTGCGATCGGCACACAGATCGCATTTGTGCGCGGTTGCTGTACCTTGCTGGTTTTCAACGCTGATCGCGCCAAACGGACAAGCCAGTACACAGGTTTTGCAACCAATGCACTTTTCCTGAATAAGTTGAATACTCTCGTTTTTTCTAACCAGCGCCTGAGTTGGGCAAACACTGGCGCACGGCGCATCTTCACAATGGCGGCAGGTCACGGCGGTGTGACGTTCGGCCTGGTGGAACACCCTGATGCGGGGTTTGAAGTGTTCTTTACTTTCCGGGTAAACCCCCTGGTTATGGGAAATAACGCAGGCGATCTCGCAGGCTCTGCAGCCCATACAATCCTTTGTATTCGCGATGATAAACCGATTCATATCCTCTCCTGACCGGGTAACAGCATCAATTCAACATAAGGGCGCGGTCATTAAGGCGAAGGCATAACCCAGCGTGTAAGTATGTACTTACATTTTTGGCTTGCTGCGGATTCGCAGGGTTCCGTCTTGAGCGCCCGGAAAACAGATTGGGAAGGGGGCGCGGTCGGTATCTCGTCAGGAGAAAAACAACGAACCTCCCATCAGGCAGCGCTTCCTGATGACTGTTGCGTCTGACCAGGTAACACCGCATATATTTTCATCCTAGCGGCTCAATCCGCGTCGGATTTTGATGTAGAACAGATAAAAGGGGGGAAATATAACCAAAATTTATCAGGCGTTTATCAAAAATGACGCAAAACAGGGCAAAGAGTGACAATAAAGGGTGCCGTTTTTGTTAATGAAAAGAAAATCGGGGGGGAATAACTTTCTGCCGATATTGCGGAAAATGGGCCAGCGGCGCATCCCATGACACGCCGTCGGTCGTGATGAATATAGAGGGTGAGAAGTGTATTTCCATAGAAGTGTATTTCCATAATGGAAGAATACGCCGATTATCCAGCGTAATACCGAACGTTTGGGCCGGGCGGTGGGGAAACGCGCCTGGAGGTATAGAGTTTGATTCTTTACCGACCCGTATTGCCGTTATTCAGCACGGATTTTATATGATAATTATTCTCAGATATCGCTATGCCGTTTTGCTGTTTTAATTTGAGATATTGAAAATATTTACTATTTTTTCTTTATGCAGAGACTTACATGAAAATGCCGAAAGTGAGTATCACGAAAATTAATAAAAGAATGACTGAAAGTGAAAATAAATAATAATTACTTATGATGACGGCGATGTGACAAAGATAAACATGTTGCGGCAAATCGTAATTATTTCTCTATTTTTATTACATTGTGATTATTGTCACAAAAGGTCTTTATTTTTATCGTGTTATGTCGCTGCGATTGTCGTGTCTGCATTTATTTAAAGTAGGTTTAACGATACCCTGCTACCCTTTTGACTGGATAAATCGGGATTCTTAATATTCAGCTAAGAAACACACGCTATGCTCACTGCATTCATTGGTGTGCGGCGTGAGTGACGGTCATTGTACTGTCATATTATGCTTTTGTACTTAAAGGAGCCCTTTCACCAATCCTGCTCTTTGGCCGAATCTGTCTGATGGGAATCATGCGACCCGTGATTAAAAATCATCCCATCATGTATCAATGTTATTGAATTAACACGAGAGTGAATTTTTACATGGCTGATTTTCTTCCTTTTTCCCGTCCCGCACTCGGTGAAGAAGAGCTTGCCGCGGTTGAACAGGTTCTTCGTTCCGGCTGGATCACTACAGGTCCGAAAAATCATGAATTGGAACAGCAGTTTGCCGAATTGACTGGGGCTAAACAGGCCATTGCGGTCAGTTCGGCAACCGGGGGTATGCACGTTACCTTAATGGCGTTGGGGATTGGCGCTGGCGATGAAGTGATCACGCCTTCGCTGACGTGGGTCTCGACGTTGAACATGATTGTACTTCTGGGCGCAGAGCCGGTCATGGTGGATGTGGACAGAGATACGCTGATGGTGACGCCGGAAGCGATTGAAGCTGCGATTACGCCGCGCACCAAAGCGATTATTCCAGTGCATTATGCCGGCGCGCCTGTCGATATCGATGCGATTCACGACATCGGCCGCCGTCATGGTATCGCGGTGATTGACGATGCCGCTCATGCCGCCGGTACCTACTATCGTGGTCGCCACGTTGGCGGCAGCGGTACGGCGATTTTCTCTTTCCACGCCATCAAGAACATGACCTGCGCCGAAGGGGGAATGGTCGTTACTGATGATGACGCGCTGGCCAGCCGGATTCGTAGCCTTAAATTTCATGGGTTGGGCGTAGATGCGTTCGATCGTATGGTGCAGGGTCGTGCGCCGCAGGCGGAAGTGATTTCGCCTGGGTTCAAGTACAACTTACCGGACATCAGCGCCGCGATTGCGTTGGTGCAACTGCAAAAACTGGCGGCCAACAATGCTCGCCGCGAAGCGCTGGCGCAGCGTTATCTGCAAAAGCTGGCGGCGCTGCCCTATCAACCGCTGGCGTTGCCTGACTGGCCGCACCAGCATGCATGGCACCTGTTCATCATTCGCGTGGATGAAGCGCGTTGTGGCATTAGCCGCGACGGGTTGATGCAGGCGCTGAAAGAACGCGATATCGGCACGGGTTTGCATTTCCGCGCGGCCCACACTCAAAAATATTACCGTGAGCGCTTCCCGAATCCGCATCTGCCCAACACGGACTGGAACTCGGCGCGTATCTGTTCGCTGCCGCTGTTCCCGGACATGCACGATGACGATGTTGACCGCGTAGTCGCGGCACTGACGGAGTTGGCGGGAAAATAAAATATGCAGAATGAAGCTATCAACAAAGTGTCGGTGGTGATCCCGGTTTTCAACGAACAGGATAGTCTGCCGGAGCTGATTCGTCGGACAACGGCAGCGTGCGAGCAGTTGCACCGGGATTATGAAATTCTGCTGGTGGACGACGGCAGCAGCGACAATTCCGCCCAGATGTTGACGGAAGCGGCACAGGCGCCAGGCAGCCACGTCGTGGCGGTGATTCTTAACCGCAATTACGGCCAGCATTCGGCGATCATGGCGGGGTTCAGCCATGTATCCGGCGATGTGATCATTACGCTGGACGCCGATCTGCAAAATCCGCCGGAAGAGATCCCCCGGCTGGTGGATACCGCCGAGCAGGGTTACGACGTGGTCGGCACTATTCGGGAAAACCGTCAGGACAGCTGGTTTCGCAAAACCGCATCCCGCATGATCAATCATCTGATCCAGCGCACCACCGGCAAGGCCATGAACGATTACGGTTGCATGCTGCGTGCTTACCGTCGGCATATCGTAGAAGCGATGCTGCACTGCCATGAACGCAGCACTTTTATCCCGATTTTGGCCAACACCTTTGCCCGCCGTACCACGGAAATTCTGGTGCGTCACTCCGAACGTGAGTTCGGCGATTCCAAATACAGCTTTATGAAGCTGATCAATCTGATGTATGACCTGGTGACTTGCCTGACCACCACGCCGTTGCGGTTGTTGAGCGTGGTCGGCAGTGTGATCGCCATCGTCGGTTTCGCGCTGGCGGTAGTGCTGGTTGCTCTGCGGCTGTTTTTCGGATCCGCCTGGGCGGCGGACGGCGTGTTTACGCTGTTTGCCATACTGTTTTCTTTTATCGGCGCCCAGTTTGTCGGCATGGGGTTGCTGGGGGAGTACATCGGCCGTATTTACAACGATGTTCGCGCGCGTCCCCGTTACTTTATTCAACGTATTGTTGGCAATGATCCACGATTCTCTAAACAGGATAATGAAGAATGAAAGCTGTCGTTTTTGCCTATCACGATTTGGGCTGTGTCGGTCTTCGCGCGCTGGCTGCGGCCGGTTATACGATTGAAGCGGTATTTACCCATGCGGATAATCCGTCGGAAAATCAATTTTTCGGGTCGGTGGCGCGTACTGCGGCCGAACTGGGCATTCCCGTTTTTGCACCGGAAGACGTCAATCATCCTTTATGGGTGGAGCGTATTGCGGCCATGGCGCCGGACATGATTTTCTCTTTCTATTACCGCAACCTGCTGAGCGACGATATCCTTCGCTGCGCGCCGCACGGCGCGTTTAATCTCCATGGTTCCCTGTTGCCGCGTTACCGCGGACGCGCGCCGTTGAACTGGGCGTTGGTCAACGGTGAAACCGAAACCGGGGTGACGTTACACCGCATGGTGTCCCGCGCCGATGCCGGCAATATCGTGGCGCAGCAGCAGGTAGCGATTGACGACGCCGATACCGCGCTGAGTCTGCACCACAAACTGCGTGAGAGCGCTGCTCAACTGTTGGCTCAGGCGTTACCCGCCATTGCTGCCGGCCGTGTTGAAGAGCAGGCGCAGGATGAAAGCCTGGCGACTTATGTTGGCCGCCGTACCCCGGAGGACGGCCGCCTGGAGTGGCAGAAGCCGGCGCGTGCCCTGTACAACCTGGTGCGTGCGGTGACTGAACCTTGGCCGGGCGCCTTCAGCTTCGTGGGCACCACCAAATTCATCGTCTGGCAGGCGAAAGTGCGTACCGATTTTGCCGCCGCCAAACCGGGCACCGTGTTGAGCACGTCTCCGCTGGTGGTCGCCTGCGGCAGCGATGCGCTGGAAATCGTTACCGGTCAGGGCGATAGCGGTATCTATTTGCAGGGTTCCCAACTGGCGCAAAGCCTGGGACTGGTGACGGGAGCTATCCTGAACAACGCGCCGGTGGTGAGCGTGAAACGTCCGACCCGCGTGCTGATTCTGGGGGTGAACGGCTTTATCGGCAACCACCTGACCGAACGGCTGCTGAGCGAAGACAACTACGAGATTTTCGGGCTGGATATCAGCTCCGACGCCATCTCCCGTTTTCTGGGCAACCCGCGTTTCCACTTTGTGGAAGGGGATATCAGCATTCACTCCGAGTGGATCGAATATCACATCAAGAAATGCGACGTGGTGCTGCCGTTGGTGGCGATCGCCACACCTATCGAATACACCCGCAATCCGCTGCGCGTGTTCGAGCTGGATTTTGAAGAAAACCTGAAAATCATCCGCGACTGCGTGAAGTACAAAAAGCGCATCATTTTCCCGTCGACCTCAGAAGTGTACGGCATGTGCACCGACCCGATGTTCGACGAAGATCGCTCCAACCTGATTGTCGGGCCGATCAACAAGCCGCGCTGGATTTATTCGGTATCCAAACAGCTGCTGGATCGCGTGATTTGGGCCTACGGCGAAAAAGAAGGGTTGCGTTTCACCCTGTTCCGTCCGTTCAACTGGATGGGGCCGCGTCTCGACAACCTGAACGCCGCCCGTATCGGCAGTTCCCGCGCCATTACCCAGCTGATTCTGAATCTGGTGGAAGGCTCACCGATCAAGCTAGTGGACGGCGGGCGTCAGAAACGCTGCTTTACCGATATCAAAGACGGGGTGGAAGCGCTGTTCCGCATCATCGAAAACCGCGATGGGGTTTGCGATGGCCAGATCATCAATATCGGCAACCCGGACAACGAAGCCAGCATCCGCCAGCTGGCGGAGATGCTGCTGGAGAGCTTTGAGAAGCATCCGCTACGTCACCAGTTCCCGCCGTTCGCCGGGTTCCGCGACGTGGAAAGCAGCAGCTACTACGGCAAAGGCTATCAGGACGTGGAGCACCGTAAACCTAGCATCCGCAATGCCAAACGCCTGTTGCACTGGCAGCCCACTATCGAGATGGAAAAAACCGTGGCTGAAACGCTCGATTTCTTCCTCAAAACCGTGGACCAACCAGGATCCGCTGAATGAGAAAAGTCGGCTTAAGGGTTGATGTCGACACCTGGAGGGGAACGCGAGTCGGCGTTCCCCGCCTGCTGGAACTGCTGGATGTGTACGCTGTACACGCCAGCTTTTTTTTCAGTGTCGGGCCCGACAACATGGGGCGCCACCTCTGGCGTCTGATCCGACCGGTGTTTCTCTGGAAGATGCTGCGCTCGAAAGCGGCTTCTTTGTATGGTTGGGACATTCTGCTGGCGGGCACCGCCTGGCCGGGGCGTCTGATCGGCAAGGGCTTGCCGGAGCCGATTCGTGCGACGGCGCAGCACCATGAAGTCGGGCTGCACGCCTGGGATCATTTCGCCTGGCAAACCTGGGCGGGGGTGTGGGATCAAGCCAACATGGAGCGACAAATTCAGTTGGGGTATGACGCGCTATTGGCGATCACCGGTCAGCCGGCAACCTGTTCCGCAGTGGCGGGCTGGCGTGCGGATCAAACCGCCGTGGAAGCGAAACAGAAATTTGGCTTTCGCTATAACAGCGATTGCCGTGGCAGCGCGCCGTTTCTGCCGTTGCTCAATGACGGCTCCACCGGGACGGTACAGATCCCCGTCACGTTGCCGACTTGGGACGAAGCGGTTGGCCGGGAGACCAGCGCTGCCGATTTCAACCGTTATATTCTGGATAAAATTCATCAGGATAAGGGAACGCCGGTGTACACCATCCATGCGGAAGTGGAAGGCATTGTGATGAGCGAACAATTCAACGAATTGCTGGCGCTGGCGGAGCAGGAAGGGATCCGGTTTTGTCCGCTCAGCGAATTGTTGCCGGACGACCTGTCGTCATTGCCGGTCGGCCGGGTGGTGCGCGGATCGCTGGCGGGACGCGATGGTTGGCTGGGGTGCCAGCAGAATCAGGAGACGCGGTGATGAAACAGACCCGACAGGCGCTATTGTGGCTGGCCGTGCTGCTGCTGTATTACATCGTGCCGCTCTCCAGCCGGTTATTGTGGCAGCCCGATGAAACCCGCTATGCGGAAATCAGCCGGGAGATGGTGGCGGGCGGCAACTGGATTGCGCCGCATTTTCTCGGTATCCGCTACTTTGAAAAACCGATTGCCGGCTACTGGATCAACAATATCGGGCAGTGGTTGTTCGGCGCGAATAATGCCGGCGTGCGCGCCGGTTCAGTGATCTCCATTCTGCTGGCCGCCGGGCTGGTGTACTGGCTGACGCTGCGGCTGTGGCAGCAGCGCAGAACCGCGTGGTTAGCGGCGGCTATCTATCTCAGCTGTCTGCTGGTTTATGGTATCGGCACCTATGCCGTGCTTGACCCGATGGTGACGCTGTGGCTGGCGGCGGCAATGTGCAGTTTCTGGGGCGCGACGCAGGCGGTCACGCGCAGCGGTCGGCTCGGCGGTTATCTGCTGCTGGGCGTCGTATGCGGCATGGGGTTCATGACCAAAGGATTCCTGGCACTGGCGGTGCCGGTGATTGCCGTGCTGCCGTGGGTCGCATTCGAGCGCCGCTGGAAGGAGGTGCTGCTTTACGGCCCGCTGGCGATCGTCAGCGCAGTGGTGGTCTCACTGCCGTGGGCGCTGGCGGTGGCACAGCAACAACCTGATTATTGGCACTATTTTTTCTGGGTGGAGCATGTTCAGCGTTTCGCCGACTCCGCCAATGCGCAACACAAAGCGCCGTTCTGGTATTACCTGCCGGTACTGATTGCCGGAACCTTACCGTGGCTGGCGCTGCTGCCTGCCTCATTGTGGCAGGGCTGGAAACATCGCCGGCAGGACAGCGGTGCCTTTTATCTGTTGGGCTGGGTGGTGATGCCGCTGATATTTTTCAGTATCGCCAAGGGCAAGTTGCCGACGTATATCCTGCCGTGCTTTGCGCCGTTGGCGATCCTGATGGCGCGTTGCGCCGTTTCGCTGCCGACGTTGCGTCTGCTCAGGGTAAACGGCTGGCTTAACCTGTTGTTTGGTCTGTTTTGCGCACTGGTGGTTGTGCTGGCGCTGTCGCCGTGGGGGTTCGCTAAAAAGCCGTTATATCAGCCGGATGAGGGCGTCAAGGTACTGCTGGCGGCGGGCGCATTCCTGTGCTGGGCGCTGGTGGGTTGGCTTTCTTTGCGGCGCACGGAACAACGCTGGCACTGGGCGGCGTTGTGTCCGCTCGGCGTGGCGCTGGCGCTCGGCGCGGCGCTCCCCCAACGGACGATGGAAACCAAAAATCCGCAGTGGTTCCTGCGCCAGGTGGAACCGCAATTGTCCCAAAGCCGTTACATTCTGGCGGACAGCGTCGGTGTGGCGTCGGCCATTGCCTGGGAACAAAAACGTAGCGATATCGTCATGTATTCCAACCGGGGTGAGTTGGAGTATGGCCTGAACTATCCGGACAGCGCCGAACGGTTTGTCGGCATCGGGGATTTTACCGGTTGGCTGGCGACGCATCGCCGGGAAGGCAATGTGTCGGTGGTGGTGACGTTCTCTTCCGCGCAGCAGCCGATTGAGCACCTCCCGGAGGCGGATCAGGTGTATCGCCGCGGACGTATGGCGTTGTTGTGGTACCGGCAGCAATGATCGACATTCTGCTGATTCTGATCGTCAGCGTGCTGACTTGCGCCGGCCAGCTCAGCCAGAAACAGGCCGCCAGCGGTAATAGTGGCGGTCGTTCGCACCGGGCGCATGTACTGTTATGGATGGGGTTTAGCCTGTTGTTGCTTGGCGTAGCGATGCTGCTGTGGCTGGCCGTGTTGCAGCGGGTGGCGGTCAGCGTGGCCTATCCGATGCTCAGCCTGAATTTCATTCTGGTGACGCTGGCGGCGCGCTGGATATGGCGCGAAGCCATCAGCCTGCGCCAGACCGCAGGCATCGTGCTGATTGTGGCGGGAGTGATACTGATGGGGCACGGCGCATGAAAGGATACGGATGGGCATTGCTGAGCGTGATGCTGGTCAGTGCGGCGCAGTTGTTGATGAAATGGGGCATGACCCAATTACCTACCATGTCCGCGCCGCTGGCATTCGCACTGGCGTTGTGGCATGCCTTGCCGGCCACATGCGCGGTACTGGCCGGGCTGGCGGCGTATGCCTGTTCCATGCTGAGCTGGTTTTTCGCGCTGCGCGCGTTGCCGCTGAGCGTGGCGTATCCGCTGCTGAGCCTCAGCTATGTGTTGGTGTGGCTGCTGGCGGTGGCGCTGCCGTTTTTCACCGATACGTTCAGCATCGGGAAATTGCTGGCGATGGCGCTGATCCTGCTGGGCGTATGGCTGGTGTGCGGCCGACCCGCCGCCGAACGTCATTCCTGAGGCAGTCGTAGGCGCTGGTTCGCCAGCGTCAGCAGTTGCTCGGTGAGCCAGCGGTAAGCATCGTGCCGGTCATTGCGTTGGTGATAATAGATTTTTACCCGATAAGGCGGTACAGCGAACGGCAGCGGATGTATCGCGCCGTTGGCTTGCTGCGCCAGATAGCGGGCGGCAAACCGCGGAATGGTCATGAACAATCGGCTTTCGCCGATGATGAACGGCGCCGCCAGCAGCGACGGCATCCTGATGGCGATGTCGCGCCGTTTACCCAGTTTTTCCAGTTCGTGGTCGATGACGCCTTTTTCTTCATTCCACGGCGTGATCACCAGGTGTCGCGCCGCCAGATACTCCTCCAGCGACAACGGCGTTCGGTTATCGCGAAAGTGTGAGGCGGTGAGTGCGACATAGTCGTCCTGCATCCAGTCAATTTCCTCAATGCTGCCGTGGATCGGGTCGCCGGACTCGGTAAACCCCAGCGCGTAGTCGATGCGCCCGGCCAGCAGGTCTTCCAACGCTACTTTCTGGTTACTGTGGATCAGCTGAAATTGCAGGTGGGGCGCCTGGGTTTGCAACGCGGCGATCAGCGCCGGAAAGACGCAGAAGGCGGTGTAGTCGGTGACGGAGAACGTGAACTGTTCGCGGCTGTCCGCCGGATCAAAACGCGGTGGCTGGCTCAACCCCTGCTCTAGCCGTCGCAGGCCGTCGCCGATCGCCGGCGCCAGCCCTTCGGCGAAGACCGTCGGTTTCATGTCCTGCCCTGAGCGATAAAACAGTTCGTCGTTCAGTATTTTGCGCAACCGCCCCAGCGCATGGCTCAGCGCCGAATTGCTCATCGCCAGCTCTGCGGCGGCGCGCGCTACCGAGCCGTGCCGGAACATGGCATCAAACACCAGCAGCAGGTTGAGATCGAGACGTCGTAAATGGTGATGCATGAAATTCACTACTGATTGATGATATTGCACTTCATGCATTATAGCCGGGTGATTATGATGACGGCGTCCCTCATTTTACGGTTGGAAAAAACAAGCTTATGACGTTACATATCCGCCCGGCGCAGATCGCCGATGCCGCGACTATCCTAAATTTTATTCGTGAACTGGCCGAGTACGAAAAGGCGTTGCACGAAGTGAAAACCCATCAGCAGGAAATAGAACAAACGCTGTTTGGTACAGGTTCCTGTACCGAGGCGCTGATTTGCGAATGGGAAGGCGAACCGGTCGGTTTCGCGGTATTTTTCACCAGCTACTCCACTTGGCTGGGGCGCAACGGTATCTATCTGGAAGACCTGTACGTGTCGCCGCATTGTCGCGGCAAAGGCGCCGGTAAAGCGCTGTTGCAACACATCGCTCGCCTGGCGGTGGCCAGAGGATGCGGCCGGCTGGAATGGAGCGTGCTGGACTGGAACCAGCCCGCCATCGATTTTTACGACAGCTTGGGCGCCGCGCCGCAAAACGAATGGATTCGCTATCGTCTGGAAGGCGACAGCCTGCGCAAAGCGGCGCAAGTGTAGCCGTGCGGCTGGTGACATCACCCTTGCCCGCTACGTAAAAAACAGGCCGCCGCAACCGGCAGCCTGCCGAGGGGAAGGGATGATGTGCACGACACCGGCGAGCTCTTCTCGTCACACCGGATGTGACTCAGTAGCCAACGGTGAAGCGCTGGCGGATGTGCTGCGGTTTTTCGACTTCATCCACCAGGGCAATCGCATAATCGGCAAAAGAGATGCTGCTGCCCTGCTCGTTGCTCAGCAGGTCATCGAGGCCGAGGCGGAATGCGCCGGTGCGCTCGCCCGGTACGAACATCATCGAGGGTGACAGGAAAGTCCAGTCCAGATCGGTAATGGTTTTCAGCAGGTCAAGAAAATCAGCGCCTTTCGTGGCTTCCGCTTTATAGGCCTCCGGGAAGCCGGGTTGATCCACCAAACGCTGGCCGGGCGCCACCAACAGGCTGCCGGCGCCGCCGACCACCAGATAGCGTTTCACGCCCGCGGCGCGCACAGCATCGATCAGCGTTTGCGGATCGCTGCTGGTGAAATGAACCGCGCTGATTACCGCATCGTGGCCTTTCAGCAATGCGGCCAACCCCGCCATATCAAAGACATCGCCTTGCTTGGCTGTGACGCCGGGCAAGGCGGCGATTTTTTCCGGGTGGCGGGCAATCGCCGTCACCTGATGGCCGCGTTCGGACAACTCTTTTAAAATCTGTGAGCCCGCGTTGCCGGATGGGTTGCTTTGAATTGGCTTGTCGTTATGGCAATGCTTCGACGTATCCCTGCGCCAGCCCGAACACTTCAATGCCCTGAACAACGGCGTTACCCGTCGTTACGTTGATGCGTTGCGGCGGTGAATGAAGATCGCGGCGGTAATTGACCCAAACGCCGGTTTCATCAGCGTGCAGCGCGTTTTCCGGTACAGCGAAGCCTTGTTCATTGCGATACACCATGACCGCCAATTGCGCCGTCATCCCTAGTCGCGGTGGTTGATGCGGATTGACCGGCGTGTCGACGGCGACGATAACATCGTAGTAAGCGCCGGCGTCGCGCGTATCGGCCTGAATACCGAGTGAGGCAATGTGCCCGTTCAGCACGGTTCCTGCGAAGCCATCCCCCGTGATCAGCACGGGCATGTTTTCACGCAGCCGATGTAAATCGGTTTCTTCCACCCGTGCCGCCACCTGCAAGCGATCGGCCTGAATCAACCGAAACAAAGGCGTCCCCTGGCTGACTTGTACGCCCGGCTGTAGCGCCGCCGGTTTACCGGTTTCCGGCTGCGTCGATTTGAGGATAAAACCGGCGAACGGGGCTGTGATCGTCCGCCGTTCGTACATCGCCTGCAATAACCGGTAGCGCGACTGCGCATTCGCCTGCTCCATCCCGGCGATCTGCCGGTCTTCGCCGCGGCCTTTGCCGATGACCGCCCGCATTTCCTCCTGCGCCGCGACCAGATCCTGCCGTTGGCTCTGTACCTGCTGCATGAGCGTATCGACTTCCATGCGCGCCACGATGCCGCGCCTGAACAGCTCGCGCGTGTCGTTGAGTGCGGACTCGTTATGCGCCAGTGTGGTTTTGGCGGCATTGAGTGCGCGGCGAGCGCGGGCAACATCTGGGCCGTTATCCCAGTTGCGTAAATTCTCCATCACCTGATCGGCCTTCAATAACTCTGCCTTGGCCTGGCGTAGCTGGATGTCGAGTTGCGTCGCATCCATGACCGCCAGCTCCTGTCCCGCTTCTACACGCTGCTCTTCGCTGACCGGGAGCGTGTTAATCATGCCATCGAAAGGCGCGGCGATCGTGATTTCGTCGGCGGGGCGGATGCGCCCCACTAGCCCCAGCCGCGTTTCCAGTAACTGGGGGGCGACGGGAAACCATCGGGTTGTGGCGGCAGGCGGCGTCTCGGGTCGCCAAATCCGATATGCCGTCGTGCCGGCTCCGGCGAGGGCGAATAAAAATAAAAGTATCTTCAGCCTGTTGCGGTGGCGTAGTGCGTGCATGAGGGGGTTAATCATTGAGCGAGATATCCCAGCTATCCAGTGTGGTGCCCAGTGTTTGATCCAGCGTCGCCTGGGTATTGAGATAACTGATCAAGGCGTTGAGCCGGGTATTTTCTGCGGTGCGCAGGTCGGCCTCGAAACTCAGTACCTGAAAGTTACTGGAGCGCCCCACCGCCAGTTTTTGTCGCTCAATATCGAGCTTGCGCCGCGATAGTTCTAGCGCGCGCCGGGCAATTTCATACTGACGCCAGCGGGTGCCGATTTCCCGCACGGCATTATTCACATCGCGTTTTAACTGCTGCCGGGCTTCTTCTTGCCGGAGGGACTGGTTTTTTACCGCCACTTGCGCCTGTAATTCGGCTTGCCGTTGGGTCATATCCCCAATCGGAATATCTACCTGCACGCCGACATATTTTTCCCAGGTTTGCGAACTGCCCATCGAATCCGTTCGGTTGCGCAGTTGGCTGGCTCCGCCCACCAGCGACACGTCCCAGAGGCGATTATTGCGTGCCAGTTCCAGATTGATTTGCGCCTGTTCACCGGCGATCAACTGGGTGAGATAAGCGGGCTGTCTGGCTTCGGCTTCCAGTAATGCCTGATCGGCATTGACGGTGACAGCGGCGGCGCTCATCGTTTCCGTGGCGCGGATGGAGGTATTCAGATCCAGCGCCAGTAGTTGCAGTAACGCCAGCCGGCTGCGCTCCAGTTGGTCGCTGGCTTCTTCGTAAGATAACTCTTGTGATGCGACATCCGCCTGTGTTTGGACGATATCGAATTCCGCCATCCGTCCGGCCGTAATCAGCGCTTGGTTGACATCCAGCAGTTGCCGGGAACGCGCCAGCGCATCGCGGGTAATCTGCAACTGTTCCTGAGAGCGCAGGAGTTCACGGTAACTTTCAATGGTTTGGGTGATGGTCTGCATGACCGCCAATTTGAGCCCGAGCCGGTTGAGCTGTTCGGTCAATTGCGCCAGCCGGACGGGCGCCGTACCGATATTTTTTCCGGCGCCGCGCAGCAGAGGCTGGATAACCGAAATGGTTGCGCCGTCATTGCGGGAACGCCCATTTTGATCGGCCCGCGTATGACTATAGGCCCATCCCAGGCTGACGCGCGTACCATAAGGCGTGAGTAGCGTGGTGGTGGGGGTGATGTCGCTCTGGCGGTAACGATCATCCTGGTTGCGTTCAGCCAGGTAGCTGCCGCTCAACATCAGCTTGGGGGTGAAGCGATCTTCCGCAACCCGTAAATCGAATTTTTGCGCGATACGGTCGAGGTAGGCGCTGCGAATAGCGCGGTTGTCGCGCAGCGCAAGATAGACGGCATCGCCGAGAGACAGGTCGATACGTTGCATGTTGACCGGCGCTTTCCCCGGACGAGACGGAGCGGACGGTGATAAGGTTTCCGCCTGGCAACCGAACAGCACCGACAGGGTCAGCACAAGTGACAGTAGCTGTGCATATCTAGTCATCGCGCAATGCCCGTACCGGTTCCAACCGTGCCGCCGTCATCGCCGGATGCAAACCGAAAAAAACGCCGATGATCAATGAACTGCCAATACCTAACGGGATTGATGCAACGGATAGCGTAAAATCCCAGCCCGACAGTTTCCCGACGACCCAGGCAGCGGCGACGCCCGTCAATGCGCCGCTTATCGCCCCTGCGACGGTTAACACTATGGCCTCCAGCAGAAATAAACACCCGATATCGACCGGGCGGGCGCCTAATGCCATACGAACGCCGATTTCCCGCCGCCGTTCAGCAATATTCATCACCATGACATTCATCACGCCGACGCCGCCAACCAGCAGGGATATCCCGCCGAGCCCGGCCAACAGCAGCGAGAACATCTGTGATTGGCGGGTCATCCCTTCCACCAGCAGGCGTGGGATCTGGACATTGATATCCCGGCCGGGAAACCGGGGGGCCAGATAGTCGTGTAAGGCGGCAGCCGTACTGTCGAGGTGGTCGCGTTGTCTGGTGCGGACAATCACCATGTTGATTTCCGGCGCCTCAATGAGACGGCGCATGCTTTCAATGGGTAATAGAATGGATTCATTGAACAATACCGGGATCAGCGGCGGGGGTTCCTGCTCGGAGAGAATGCCGACGACATCGAACAGATATCCGCCCAGCTGGATGGTGTCGCCGGGCATCACCGGCGAGCCTGGTTTCCCCAGCGCCATAGCGGTTTTTGCCCCCAGCACGGCATAGGTGTTGGGGGGATCGTAACGGTTTAAAGGGCGGCCTTGCCGGACGGACAGGTTCAGTATGGATGCTAAATCGGCGGTACTGCCGATCACGACGGCGCTGAACGGGGCGCCATGTCGTCGTGCTTCGAGTGATGTCAGGATTAATGGCGCCCCTGCGCTGAGTTCCGGCAAATTATGCAGCATCCCGCTAACATTCATCGTTGCCGTTGCAGGTTGTGGCCCGCCCTCCATTTTTTCATTCATATTGGCAACCAGCAGATCCGTTCCCAACCCGTTGAAGACACGAAGTGCTTCATTCGCCGCGTTATGCCCGATATTCAGCAACGCCACCACGGCAGCGCATCCCACGGCGATGCCGATTAACGCCAGCCATGCGCGTTTTCCCAATAGCCGCAGACTGTCCAACGGTTCATGGATTACCTGATGCAGCGACGGGCCGTAGCGATCGGGGGAGAAATCAGCCATCAGTCGCCTTCCTGAACCCGGCCATCACTGACGTGGAGGCAACGCTGCATTGGTGTGGCGATCTGTGGGTCGTGCGTGACCACCACCAGCGTTACACCTTGTTCCTGATTTAGGGATAACAATAACGCGAGGATGTCGTTGGCGGTTCGGCTATCAAGATTGCCGGTCGGTTCATCGGCCAGCAGTAGGGCGGGATTGCCAACCAGTGCTCTGGCAATGGCCACTCGTTGCCGTTGCCCACCGGACATATCCGCCGGACGTTGCCGCAGATGGCTGCCGAGCCCAACCTGTTCCAGTTGTCGTTCAGCCTGACGACGGGCGGCGTGTCGGGACTCACCCCGATACAACAGCGGCAGCGCCACATTGTCCAGGGCGTTCAGTCGGGGTAGAAGATGGAAGCTTTGAAAGATAAAACCGATGGTCTGATTGCGTACCCGCGCACGTTCATCCGCCTGAGCGTGCGTCATGTCCCGCCCGTTCAGCAGCAGGCGGCCTGATGTCGGCCGGTCGAGCAGGCCGATGAGATTCAACAGCGTACTTTTACCCGAACCGGAAGCGCCGACGATAGCGCAGCTTTGCCCGGCGGCAATGGACAACGACACTTCGTGGAGTACCGGGTGTGTATCATAAACCTGACCAATACGCTCCAGAGTTATCAGGCTGGTCATCGATACCGTCATCGAACTTATCCTTATTCGGCCAGGCGTTCGTTCCCTTGCGCCGCAATGCTATTTATTTTCCCCGAACGCCCGCCCCACAATATTCGGCAAATTAAAGCCCGAGAGCGCCGGGAGGTTGCGAGAGCGGGTTGTTGTCTTCGTTTTGTTCGCTATCGGCCAGCAAGGTGAACAGGCTCATCATGGGGGCAGTGAAGGTACTGTTCTGGTTTTGGCTATTCCACTGATTCAGCGTGTCGAACAGGGAGGTGGTCTGGGTATCCGAAGTGGTGGCGGTGATTTTGGCTTGCAACTGCACGGCGTAGCCATCGGGGTACTGCGCTTGTTCGATAGCGGGCTGGGATTGGTAAAACTTAAGGATGTCAGCGTAGGCGTGAGTGATTTTTCTTGAGCGATTCCATTCTTGTTCTATTTGGGCTGATATTTTCCGCGACCATGCATCATATTGATCGTTTGATTCAGATAATGCGGCCCGGCGTTCATTAACGGTAAAAGTGCCGCTGTCGTCGTAGGTGATCAGCGCCAACTGCTCGCGGGACATGCCTTTAAACGGGTTGCTGGCCTTGCCGTTAAGATAGTCGGTGGATTGCTGAGCGAGCGCGAGCAGGTCGGCATCGTCGGTATCAGGCAGTTGGGCGTCGTAGCGCGCCTTGTTGTTGGCGTAGTTCGTGCCGGTGATTTCATCGAGTGCGGACTCGGCGGTGGCGCGGAGCTGGCTGCGGGAGAGCGACGCATCGCGGGTTTCGGCGCGGGTTGCGGCATCGCTCAGCAGGCGCGCGAAGGCGGACAGCTTGGCGGACGAGGTGCCGGCCGCCGAGGTGGATGTGCCGGTACTTTGGGTTTTACTCTGCACTTGGGTTCCGGTGGTGCCGTTGACCGAGGTACCGGATACAGTGGTATTGATGCTGACCATAAAAAACTCCAAATCAAACAAATTAAAGCCCGAGAGCGCCGGGAGGTTGCGAGAGCGGGTTGTTGTCTTCGTTTTGTTCGCTATCGGCCAGCAGGGTGAACAGGCTCATCATGGGGGCAGTGAAGGTACTGTTCTGGTTTTGGCTATTCCACTGATTCAGCGTGTCGAACAGGGAGGTGGTCTGGGTATCCGAAGTGGTGGCGGTGATTTTGGCTTGCAACTGCACGGCGTAGCCATCGGGGTACTGCGCTTGTTCGATAGCGGGCTGGGATTGGTAAAACTCGAGCATATCCGAATAGATGCTGGTGATTTTGCCGGTGCGATTGTATTCGGCAACCGCTTTGTCGACGACTTTCCTGGCCCATTCGTTGTATTGATCGTTTGATTCAGATAATGCGGCCCGGCGTTCATTAACGGTAAAAGTGCCGCTGTCGTCGTAGGTGATCAGCGCCAACTGCTCGCGGGACATGCCTTTAAACGGGTTGCTGGCCTTGCCGTTAAGATAGTCGGTGGATTGCTGAGCGAGCGCGAGCAGGTCGGCATCGTCGGTATCAGGCAGTTGGGCGTCGTAGCGCGCCTTGTTGTTGGCGTAGTTCGTGCCGGTGATTTCATCGAGTGCGGACTCGGCGGTGGCGCGGAGCTGGCTGCGGGAGAGCGACGCATCGCGGGTTTCGGCGCGGGTTGCGGCATCGCTCAGCAGGCGCGCGAAGGCGGACAGCTTGGCGGACGAGGTGCCGGCCGCCGAGGTGGATGTGCCGGTACTTTGGGTTTTACTCTGCACCTGTGTTCCGGTGGTGCCGTTGACCGAGGTACCGGATACAGTGGTATTGATGCTGACCATAAAAACTCCATTAATTCATTGAATTAATTATTGTTGTCACCTTGGTTGTAATAAGTAAGGTGCATCATTTTCGGTTTTTTGCCGTATCCCCTTTCGATATGGAGGGGATACGGCCGGATGGTTATTTCATCGTAAATTCGACCGCCCAGGCGTATGTGCTCAGGTTTGTCGAGGTAATGGTTGCGTTACAGGTGGCGCCGCCGCTGGCGGTTGCACTTTTATTCCATTTAGGCACTTTAGTGACGGTGCCGGTAATGAGCCCGCCGGGGATAACGGTATTTACGAAGGTCGTTGCAAATACGCAGGTTTTTTTACCAATGGTATAGCGAACGGTCGCTGCAGTAGCATCAGCAGAGATAGTGTTTTGTACTACATACAGACTGTATCCTTGAGGGGATACAATTGTTAATGGTTTTGGGCTGGCGTTAGCATTGGTGCTGACTTCATTTGATGTTACTGGGGAATACTTGGCCTCGCTGGTTCCAAGGTTTTTAAAGGTAATCGTGACCGGTGGGCCGGCATGGGCTGCTCCTGCAGCGAATAACGCCCCTGTTGCCCAGAGAATGAGGAGCGATTTTTTCATCTTCATTTTATTTCCTTTTTTAATAATCAAGCATCATTGCCTTGTTGCGTTACAGGCTCATCCTGCATGGCTTTAGTGGCAGCACGACGTTTACGGCCAACATGTCGTGCTGCAAAAAGGAGATGGGATGCCCATCTCCTTCTCTGCCGTTCCTGGCGTATCGAGCCCACACTTCTGCAACTTACGCCACCGGTCTTTCCGTTGCCGGCGCGCTTCCTTGCTTGCTGAAGATGATGGGTAAAATGATGCTGTCGACATCATTAATCACCACGAAAACCTGATGGTTATTCCTGGTGTGTGGCGTTGGTATGTAAAGCTATCGGTAATGAATGTGAATAATTGTTTCGTTACTTAACGGCGGCTTATGAGATAACTTTAGGAAAAAATGTTTGTCGTGTGTCAGAAAGCGGTATTGAGCCTGAATAGGCCGGGTTGCTGTGATTCGATAAAGGTTTTACGTGATAGTGTTAATCGAACACTTAAAAATAGTTGACCAGTCTTGGCAGTGAAACAATAAAAAACCCGCAGGGCAGATGCTATGCGGGTTTTGCCGATGTGAGTAAAACGGTCACTTCCCTATGCAGAAACTGGAGAAAATCCGCCCTAGCAGGTCATCGGAGGTGAATTCACCGGTGATTTCGCTTAGGGCCTGTTGCGCCAGCCGCAGTTCTTCCGCCAACAATTCGCCGGCGTGCGCGCTGACCAGCTGTTCGAATCCTTGTTGCAGGTGTTCTGCGGCCTGTTCCAGCGCCTGCAGATGACGGCGACGCGCCAGAAAGCCGCCTTCCGTATTGCTGGTGAACCCCATGCTCTGTTTGAGATGGTCGCGCAGCAGATCAACGCCTGCGCCGGTGCGGGCGGATAATCGGATCAGCGTGTGGGTGTTCTGCTCCATACCCAGCGGTTCGCCGGTCATGTCGGCCTTGTTGCGTATCACGGTGATTGGCAGTGTCGCGGGTAGGCGGGCCATGAATTCCGGCCATATCGCCGACGGCTCTACCGCATCGGTGGTGGTGCCATCCACCATAAACAGCACCCGGTCAGCCAGTTCGATTTCCTGCCAGGCGCGTTCGATGCCGATGCGCTCCACTTCGTCGCTGGCGTCGCGCAGCCCGGCGGTATCGATAATATGCAGCGGCATGCCATCGATATGAATGTGTTCACGCAGTACGTCGCGGGTAGTGCCGGCAATGGCGGTCACGATGGCGGCTTCGCGCCCTGCCAGCGCATTCAGCAGGCTGGATTTTCCCGCATTGGGGCGGCCGGCAATGACCACTTTCATCCCTTCTCTCAGCAGGCTGCCCTGGCGTGCCTGTGCACGTACCGCATCCAGATTGGCGATGACGTCATTGAGCTGCGCTTCGATTTTGCCGTCCGACAGGAAATCGATCTCTTCGTCTGGGAAATCGATCGCGGCCTCGACATAGATTCGCAGATGAGTCAGCGCTTCCACTAATTGGTGGACGTGGGTGGAAAAAGCGCCCTGTAGTGAGTTGACGGCGGAACGAGCCGCCTGTTCGGAACTGGCGTCGATCAGGTCAGCAATCGCCTCCGCTTGCGCCAGGTCGAGCTTGTCGTTCAGGAACGCGCGTTCCGAAAACTCTCCCGGGCGGGCGATGCGCACATCCGGCTGGGCCAGTATGCGTTTCAGCAGCAAATCAAGGATGACCGGCCCGCCATGCCCTTGCAGTTCCAGGACATCCTCGCCGGTGAACGAGTTCGGTGCAGGGAACCACAGCGCGATGCCCTGGTCGAGTACGCTGCCGTCGGTGTCACGGAACGGCAGATAATCCGCATGGCGCGGCCTGGGGAGTTTGCCCAGCACCGCTTGGGCGACCGAAGCGGCGCCGGCGCCGGAAATCCGCAGAATACCTACACCGCCGCGTCCCGGCGGAGTGGCTTGGGCGACGATGGTGTCGGAATGACTCATGGCGTTTCTCTTTCGATGCTAAAAAATAAGGCGGTCAATGACCGCCTTATTTCGGGATGGATGGGGCAGTCAACCGGTTATTTTTTTTCGCGGCTATGCAGACCGCGTTTTTCCAGCCCGCGGTAGATCAGCTGCTGCTGAACGATGGTGACTAAGTTGCTGACGATATAGTACAGCACCAGGCCTGACGGGAACCACAGGAAGAACACCGTGAACATGACCGGCATATAAGTCATGATTTTCTGCTGCATCGGGTCGGTGACGGTAGTCGGCGACATCTTCTGGATGAAGAACATGGTCAAGCCCATCAGAATCGGCAGTACGTAGTACGGATCCTGTGCGGACAGGTCATGAATCCACAACGCGAACGGTGCATGGCGCAGTTCGACGGAACCCATCAGCATGTAGTACAACGCCAGGAAGATCGGCATCTGAATGACCAGCGGGAAACAACCGCCCAGCGGGTTCACTTTCTCAGCTTTGTACAGCGCCATCATTTCCTGGCTCATACGCTGCTTATCGTCACCAATACGTTCACGCATTGCCTGCAATTTAGGTTGCAGCATGCGCATTTTCGCCATGGAGGTGTACTGCGCCTTGGTCAGCGGGTACATGATGCCGCGCACGATGAAGGTGATGGCAATGATGGAGAAACCCCAGTTGCCGATAAAATTGTGCAGGAATTTAAGCAGCTTAAACAGCGGTTGAGAGATGAACCACAACCAGCCGTAATCTACGGTCAGATCCAGATGCGGAGCGACGGCGGCCATTTTATCCTGAATTTCCGGGCCTACCCACAGTGTGGCGCCGAGCGTTTGCTGGCTGCCTGGCTGCACGATAACCGGCGTCGCTTTAAAGCCGATAGCTGCCAAGCCATTACCCAAATTGCTGGTATAAAAGGTATTGGTGCCGCCGGCAGCCGGGATCCATGCGCTGGCGAAGTATTGCTGCAGCATGGCTACCCATCCACCTTGAGTGGCAACATTCAAATTCTCTTTCATATCGCTAAAGCTGTACTTGCGATATTTATCGTCGCTGGAAGAGAGCGCCGCACCGCGGTAAGTATGCAGCGCGAAGTTGTTGCTGCCGGTATCGCGATGCGACGGCAGATCGATGGATTGTTTCAACTGGCCGAACAGTGTCAGTTCCAGCGGTTGAGCGCTGGTGTTGTTAACGCCGTATTCCACGTTTAACGCATATTCACCGCGCTTGAGCACAAAGGTCTTGGTGTAGCTGATGCCGTTGGCGTCGGTATAAGTCAATGGAATCCGGATTTCGTTCTGGCCGTCTGCCAGTTCAAAATGATCCTGTGTGGCGCTGAACAGCGGGCGTGAACCATTGGCCGGATTGTCCGGGCCGTTTTTACCGGTCAGGCCGCTTTGAGCCTGATAGGTGAAGGCCTGAGTCGTTTCCAGCAGTTTAAATGGCTGTTTGGAGCCCAGATCTGCCGGATAGGCCAGCAAATCGGCCTCTTCGATATCACCGCCGCGCGTATTGATGGTCAGTGACAGTACGTCTGTTTTGACGGTGATCAGTTTACCCTGACCACTGGCTGGTACGCCCTGGCTGGCAGCATCGCCCACCGTGTTATTCGCCTGTTGCGTGATCGGGGTTGCTGCGGGGGGATTTTTGTCCGTCTCCCACTGCTGCCAGATCATGAACGTTACGAATAGCAGAGCGATGATAAGAAGATTGCGTTGCGAATCCATCGTTAGTGTTCTCTGTTATTGTCGGGTTTTGGCGGTACGGGATCATCACCACCAGGGTTCAAAGGGTGGCATTTTAATACGCGTTTAAGCGTCAACCAACAGCCTTTTATCATGCCGAACCGACGTATTGCCTCAATACCGTATTGGGAGCACGACGGCTGAAAGCGGCAGTGCTGTCCAAGTAGCGGACTGATCAGGAGCTGATACATGCGTATCAGCCCAATCAGCAATCGTGAGCCAAGCGACGGTGACGGCGCCATAATTTTTCCAACATTTCCGTCAATGTACGGTTATCCAGCTCGGACAACCCTTTTTTGGCGATCACCACGAAGTCCATAGCGGGCAGTTCGTGCTGGTGCAAACGAAAACTTTCCCGCGTCAGGCGTTTGATACGATTACGTTCGTGAGCGCGTCTGACGTGTTTTTTGGCGATGGTTAGGCCAATACGGGGGTGTCCCAGCGTATTCAGTCGGCCGAGAATGGTGATTTGCGGCGCGCCGGCCCGTTGAGGCTGCTGGAAAACGAAAGAGAAATGGCTGGGAGTTAACAAACGTAACTCCCTGGGAAAAGCGAGCGTAACCACTCGTTGGGTTAGCTTTTATTATTTGGAAACGGTCAGACGAGTACGGCCTTTCGCACGACGGCGGGCCAGAACTTGACGACCATTTTTGGTGGCCATACGAGCACGGAAACCGTGGCTACGGTTACGCTTCAATACGGACGGTTGGAAAGTGCGTTTCATGGCGATTTCTACCTAAGCTTGATTTTAAGACTTCACAGTAAACGCGTTTGGCTACTCGGCGTGAAGATGACCGACGCCTCTATCGCATAATATTAAAGAGGCGGGATTGTAATAATTGTACAGTCCTGAGTCAATTATCATCCACGAGATTACCCGCCTGCTGCTTTCCGATACTTGCGGATTTTCTGTCTTACTCAGCACAGAAAACAGGCGCTACGCGCAGGCCGGGGATTATACGGACTCTGAGGCAAAGCGCAAGGATCCTGCGGGGATCCTAACGCATGGATCATGATCCGGCTCACCGCTGATCCACGAGATTACGCCTATTCTTATACACTTGTCGCATGATGCGAGTAGGGTGTGGGTAACTCGCGCGGGCGTCGGCGTTGCAATAAGAAGAGCCTGTGGATAAAAAGGATCAAAACTGCGACTGAGGGGAAGATCTCTCGCGTGGTTTAGGTTATGATCCGCCGTCCTGCGGTCGATCCAGGTGTCGGGATCGACCGTAGTCACGCTCTTTCCATGCGTGATACTTTCAGGCATTCCTGCGCCCGCGTAAGGAAAGACGGTGCCTAAAATCATGAGTAATAACCGACGTCCTGTTTCTTTTCCTGGATTTGTATCTTGTTCGAGTGGAGTCCGCCGTGTCACTTTCGCTTTGGCAGCAATGTCTTGCCCGTTTGCAGGATGAACTACCTGCCACAGAATTCAGTATGTGGATACGCCCGTTGCAGGCGGAATTGAGTGACAACACGCTGGCGCTTTATGCCCCCAATCGTTTTGTGCTGGATTGGGTTCGAGATAAATATTTAAATAATATCAATGGATTGCTGAACGATTTTTGTGGAATGGATGCGCCGCTGTTGCGTTTTGAAGTCGGTAGCAAACCGGTTTCTGCAGTACCTGTTTCATCGGTGGGAAACAGTATTACTGCGCCGGTGCCGCAGGTTCGGGCTGCTTCGTTAGTGCGGCCCAGCTGGGATACTCAATCGGTGCCGACGGAGCACACCTATCGTTCCAATGTGAATCCAAAACATACGTTCGACAATTTCGTCGAGGGTAAATCCAACCAGTTGGCTCGCGCAGCTGCGCGCCAAGTGGCGGATAACCCAGGCGGCGCCTATAACCCGCTGTTTCTTTATGGTGGAACCGGCCTGGGTAAAACCCATCTGTTGCATGCGGTAGGCAACGGCATCATGGCGCGCAAACCGAATGCTAAAGTGGTTTACATGCATTCCGAGCGTTTTGTGCAGGACATGGTGAAAGCGTTGCAGAACAACGCGATTGAAGAGTTCAAACGCTATTACCGCTCGGTGGACGCGCTGCTGATCGATGACATCCAGTTTTTTGCCAATAAAGAGCGTTCGCAGGAAGAATTTTTCCACACCTTTAACGCCCTGCTTGAAGGTAATCAGCAGATCATTCTGACTTCAGATCGTTATCCGAAAGAGATCAATGGGGTGGAGGATCGCTTGAAATCCCGCTTTGGTTGGGGATTAACCGTGGCGATCGAACCGCCCGAGCTGGAAACCCGTGTAGCGATCCTGATGAAAAAGGCTGACGAGAATGATATCCGTCTGCCGGGCGAAGTGGCGTTTTTCATTGCCAAACGCCTGCGTTCCAATGTGCGCGAACTGGAAGGCGCGCTGAACCGTGTGATTGCCAACGCCAATTTTACCGGCCGGGCGATTACTATCGATTTCGTGCGTGAAGCGCTGCGCGATTTGCTGGCGTTGCAGGAAAAACTGGTCACTATCGACAACATCCAAAAGACGGTGGCGGAATACTATAAGATCAAAGTAGCGGATCTTTTATCCAAGCGCCGTTCCCGTTCGGTGGCGCGCCCGCGCCAGATGGCGATGGCGCTGGCTAAAGAGCTCACTAACCACAGCCTGCCGGAAATCGGTGATGCGTTTGGCGGCCGTGACCATACCACTGTGCTGCATGCTTGTCGTAAAATTGAGCAGCTGCGTGAAGAAAGTCACGACATTAAAGAAGATTTTTCCAATTTAATCCGGACCTTATCGTCATAACATCATGAAATTTATTGTTGAGCGCGAGCATCTGTTAAAACCGTTGCAACAGGTCAGCAGCCCGCTGGGTGGCCGGCCGACGCTGCCGATCCTGGGCAATCTGTTGTTGCAGGTCAGCGAAGGACGATTGTCGCTGACGGGTACCGATCTTGAAATGGAAATGGTGGCGCATGTAACGCTGACGCAGCCGCATGAGTCGGGTGCCACCACTGTCCCGGCCCGCAAGCTGTTCGACATCTGCCGTGGCTTGCCGGATGGCGCCGAAATCACCGTTACGCTGGAAGGCGATCGGATGCTGGTGCGTTCCGGGCGCAGCCGTTTTTCCCTTTCCACGTTACCGGCATCGGATTTTCCCAATCTGGATGACTGGCAGAGCGAAGTGGCTTTTGAATTACCGCAGGCGACATTGAAACGGTTGATCGAAGCCACGCAATTCTCGATGGCGCATCAGGACGTGCGTTACTACCTCAATGGCATGCTGTTCGAAACCAGCGGGGACGGGTTGCGTACTGTGGCGACCGACGGTCATCGTCTGGCGGTGTGCTCGATGCCGGTAGGGCAGCCGTTGCCGTCCCATTCGGTGATTGTTCCGCGCAAAGGGGTGATGGAGTTGGTGCGTCTGCTGGATGGCGGCGAAACGCCATTACAGTTGCAGATTGGCAGTAACAATATTCGCGCCCACGTCGGCGATTTCATTTTCACATCCAAACTGGTGGATGGCCGTTTCCCGGATTACCGCCGCGTACTGCCGAAAAATCCGGACAAAACGCTGGAAGCCAGCTGTGATCTGCTGCGGCAGGCTTTTGCCCGCGCGGCGATTTTGTCGAATGAAAAATTCCGCGGTGTACGCTTGTACCTGAACCAGAACCAGTTGCGCATTACCGCCAACAACCCGGAACAGGAAGAGGCGGAAGAGATTCTTGATGTGGAATACGACGGCACCGAAATGGAAATCGGATTCAACGTCAGTTATGTACTGGATGTGCTGAATGCCTTGAAATGTGAGGACGTTCGCATGTTGTTGGCTAATCCGGCTTCCAGCGTGCAGCTTGAGGATTGCGCCAGCCAGGCCGCGGCCTACGTTGTGATGCCGATGCGTCTGTAATCAAGGTTTGCACCCGCCTGATGTTACACGCCGCGCCATTGGGTGCGGCGTGTTGTTATCGGGCATTGAGGGCAACTCCGTCCGGCATGGGCTACAAATCAGGCAAAATGGTTGTGATATGGCGTTGACCCGTCTTCTTATCCGCGATTTTCGTAATATCGAATCGGCCGATCTGGCGTTGATTCCCGGCTTCAATTTTCTGGTAGGCGCCAACGGCAGCGGCAAGACCAGCGTGCTGGAAGCCATCTATACGCTGGGTCACGGCCGTGCGTTTCGCAGCATTCAGGCGGCCAGAGTGATTCGCCACGATCAGGCGGAATTCATCCTGCACGGTCGAATTGCCGGTGCTGAGCGGGAACGAAGCGTAGGGCTTAGCAAAAACCGCGACGGCGATAGCACGGTACGTATTGACGGCAGTGACGGCCATAAAGTGGCGGAGCTGGCGCAGCTGCTGCCGATCCAACTGATCACGCCGGAAGGGTTCACCTTGCTCAACGGCGGCCCCAAGTATCGACGGGCTTTTCTGGACTGGGGCTGCTTTCATAACGAAACCGGTTTTTTCATCGCTTGGAGCAACCTCAAAAGGCTGTTGCGCCAGCGCAACGCCGCCTTACGTCAGGTAAGCCATTACGGCCAGCTGAGGGCGTGGGATCAGGAGTTGGTACCGCTGGCGGAACGCATCAGCCAGTGGCGCGCCGAGTACAGTGCCGCCATCGCGGCGGATATTGCCTCCACCTGCGCCCAGTTTTTGCCGGAATTTTCTCTGAGTTTTTCCTTTCAACGCGGCTGGGATAAAGAGAGCGATTACGCCGAATTACTGGCGCGCCATTTTGAGCGCGACAGGCAGTTGGGGTACACCGCGCTGGGGCCGCACAAAGCGGATTTTCGCATTCGCGCCGGCGGCGTGGCGGTCGAGGATATGCTGTCTCGCGGTCAGCTCAAGTTGTTGATGTGTGCCCTCCGATTGGCGCAGGGCGAATTCCTCACCCGACAAAACGGGCTGAAGTGCCTGTATTTGATCGATGACTTTGCTTCCGAGCTGGATAGTGCCCGCCGTCGCCTGCTTGCTGAGCGGCTCAAAGCCACGCAGGCTCAGGTGTTTGTCAGTGCGATTGTCGCTGAGCAGATTAGCGACATGGTGGGCGAAAATGGCAAGATGTTCCGCGTGGAACAGGGTAAAATAGCCGTTCAATCACAGGACTAAATGAGCGAGAAACGTTGATGTCGAATTCTTATGACTCCTCAAGTATCAAGGTATTAAAAGGACTGGATGCGGTCCGTAAACGCCCGGGGATGTATATCGGTGATACGGATGACGGAACGGGTCTGCATCATATGGTATTCGAGGTGGTGGACAACGCTATCGACGAAGCGCTCGCAGGCTACTGTAAAGATATTGTCGTTACTATTCATGCTGATAACTCTGTATCGGTGCAGGATGACGGTCGTGGTATTCCTACCGGCATTCACGAAGAAGAGGGCGTCTCCGCTGCCGAAGTCATCATGACGGTGCTGCATGCGGGCGGTAAGTTCGACGATAACTCCTATAAAGTTTCCGGCGGTCTACACGGCGTGGGGGTGTCGGTGGTGAACGCCCTGTCCGAGAAATTGGAACTGGTGATCCGCCGCGAAGGCAAACTTCATCGTCAGGAATACAAGCATGGCGAGCCGCAGGCACCGCTGGCTGTCATCGGCGATGCCAGTACCACCGGCACCACAGTGCGCTTCTGGCCGAGCCTGGAAACCTTCACCAACGTGGTCGAGTTTGAATATGACATTCTGGCCAAGCGCCTGCGTGAATTGTCGTTCCTCAACTCCGGCGTATCCATTCGTTTGCGTGACGAGCGTGAAGAAAACAAGGCCGACCATTTCCATTATGAAGGCGGTATCAAGGCGTTCGTTGACTATCTGAACCGCAACAAAACACCGATCCACCCGCAAGTGTTCTACTTCAGTGCTGAAAAAGACGGTATCGGCGTGGAAGTTGCCATGCAGTGGAACGACGGTTTTCAGGAAAATATCTACTGCTTCACCAACAATATTCCGCAGCGTGACGGGGGGACTCACCTGGCCGGCTTCCGTGCCGCCATGACTCGCACGCTAAATAACTACATGGAGAAGGAAGGCTACAGCAAGAAAGCCAAAGTCAGCGCCACCGGCGATGATGCGCGTGAAGGGCTGATTGCCGTGGTGTCGGTGAAAGTGCCGGATCCGAAATTCTCCTCCCAGACCAAAGACAAACTGGTGTCGTCCGAAGTGAAATCGGCGGTGGAATCGCTGATGAACGATCGGCTGGTGGATTACCTGATGGAAAACCCCAGCGACGCCAAAATTGTGGTCGGCAAAATCATTGATGCCGCTCGCGCCCGCGAAGCGGCGCGCAAAGCGCGTGAAATGACGCGCCGTAAAGGCGCGCTGGATTTGGCGGGGTTGCCGGGCAAACTGGCGGATTGCCAGGAGCGCGACCCGGCGCTGTCCGAACTCTACCTGGTGGAAGGGGACTCCGCAGGCGGCTCCGCCAAGCAGGGGCGTAACCGTAAGAATCAGGCCATTTTGCCGCTGAAAGGGAAAATCCTGAACGTGGAGAAAGCGCGCTTCGACAAGATGCTCTCCTCGCAGGAGGTGGCGACGCTGATCACTGCGCTGGGTTGTGGTATCGGTCGCGACGAGTACAACCCGGATAAATTGCGGTATCACAGCATCATCATCATGACCGATGCCGACGTCGACGGTTCCCACATCCGCACGCTGTTGCTGACGTTCTTCTATCGCCAGATGCCGGAAATCGTCGAGCGCGGGCATGTGTTTATCGCGCAGCCGCCGTTGTACAAGGTGAAGAAGGGCAAGCAGGAGCAGTACATCAAAGATGACGAGGCGATGGATCAGTACCAGATCATGCTGGCGCTGGAC
Organism: Musicola keenii; assembly: GCF_014855505.1. Taxonomy (NCBI): domain Bacteria; kingdom Pseudomonadati; phylum Pseudomonadota; class Gammaproteobacteria; order Enterobacterales; family Pectobacteriaceae; genus Musicola; species Musicola keenii. The sequence goes on from NZ_JAAWVW010000001.1 coordinate 72,083, forward strand.
GGCGCGACGCTGCATACCAACGCCCATGCCCCCGCGTTGGCCGGCGAGCCGCTGGAGAAACTGGTGGCCGAGCACTATGGCGTACAGAAACTGATCGATCGCCTGGAGCGTCGTTATCCGAAAGCGTTGTTGAACGCATTGGTCTACCAACCGGCGTTGACGGAAACGTTGCTGAAGGACAGGGCGCAGGTGCAGCAGTGGATCGAGACGCTGGTCAATCATCTGCATGAGCAGGAACAGCACGGCAGCGCTTACAGTTTCGTCATCCGCGATCTGCCGGAGCGTCATGAGCCGGTGTTGCGTGTGCGTACCCATGGTGTGGATTCCGATTATGCGTTGGATCTGGCGTTTGTGCAGGGTAATGAATATCGCAGAATCAATCAGTTGGGTGAAAAACTACGTGGCTTGATCGAAGACGGCGCATTCATTGAACGCGGCGAGCGCAAACAGCCGGTGGTCAGTTTCGAACAGGCGCTGGAATGGTTGACCAAAGAGTCACGCCGCGGTTTGGCGATCCAGCGTTACAAAGGGTTAGGTGAAATGAACCCGGAACAGCTGTGGGAAACCACCATGGATCCGGAAAGCCGCCGCATGTTGCGGGTGACGGTGAAAGACGCCATGGCCGCCGATGAACTGTTTACTACGCTGATGGGCGACGCCGTCGAACCGCGCCGCGCCTTTATCGAGGAAAACGCCCTGAAAGCGGCGAATATTGATATTTGATTGCTCGCTATCATGTTGAAAAACCCGCGTTAATCGCGGGTTTTTTATTACCGACGGAAAACCACGTCCTTTGGGTGTGGTGCTCATCAACGGGTTTGGCTCTGCCTTCTTGCCTTTGGTTTTAAATCTCACTGAGCTGGCGGAGACTTTTTAGTATTCCCCCCCCAGAGCGCGATCAATGCCGATTTCTATGAGGACGGACGGTTACTCTGTTGCCAACGCCCGGCGTTTGGCGCTACGCAGCTCCTGATCCAGCGCCATAACTGCGGTAATCACCATAAAGATCACCGCCGCCCAGAAAATAGCGGATGGATGTCCCTGATCCAACAACCAGCCGAATACCACCGGGCCACCGGCGCCGCCGATGTTGAAACCGGTAGTGACGATGCCGAACACCCGGCCTTCCGCACCGGCCGGCGATACCGCGCGTACCAGCATATCTCGTGATGGTGCGATGATGCCGGAGAGGAAACCTGCCACACCCAAAATCAGGATGGTCGCCGGCGACGGCAGTGGGTAGACCGCCACGACGGCGACCAGCACCGCCGTTATCACCAATGAACCAGTAGCGACCAGCCCATGATGCCGGGTTTTGTCCGCCAGCGAACCGCCTGCCAGCACGCCGAAGGCGCTGGTAAACAGGAATGCGGTCAACGCCATATTGGCTTGCGTTAGCGGCATGCCGTAGCCGTTCACCAGCGCGGTAACGGAGAAGTTCTGGATTGAGTTAGTGCTGAGGTTGAGCAGCATAAACAGGATTAGCAGTACCAACACAGGCAGCGTGAAGACACTGGCGCGGGATGCGGTGGCGTTTTTACGGTTGGCGGCCGTGATCGGCGCTTCGCGCTCGCTCAGCAACAGGGGAACTGTCAGCAGCCCCACGACGCCGGCCAGCGCAAACGCGAGTTCAATGTGGGTGATGGATGCCACCGACAGCAGAATAGCCGGGGCCACCGCGGTACCGAGAAAACCGGAAAAGGTGTGAATCGAAAAGGCACGGCCCATGCGATTTTCCGCAATTCCGCGTGACAACAGGGCGTAATCCGACGGGTGATAAACCGCGTTGGCAAGCCCGGCTAGCGCCATGGCGATAATCATCCAGGCATAACTGGTAAACAGGCTGAGCGACAGAAAACACAAGCTGCCCAGCGTCAGACCGGCGATCAGCGTGCGGCGTGGGCCGATGCGATCGACGGCGAAGCCGATCGGCGTTTGCACCAGTGCTGAAACCACATTGAACACGCCCAGCGCGACGCCGATTTCCACATAGCTGATGCCGCGCTGCGCTGAGATTAGCGGCATCAGCGCCGGCAACACCATCATGTGGAAATGACTCACCCAGTGGGCGGAGGAAACCTGTGCCAGTAATGGTAGCTTTTTCATTTTGTTATATTTTTCAGGATGTGATTGTGGGATGCATCGGCTGGCTGATAAAGGCAGCGATAAGCCTAACATATCGGTTGAAATATTAGCCGTCTACCTTTTTATCCCGCCTCGCGAGTGCGGGCCGCTTGCCCACAACTCGGATACGAGCAAGGCATCGGGCGGCGTGTCGGTCAAGTGAATGCAGAGAGGCATCGCATCTGGGAGCGACCGCCAACGGCCGCTCAGGAGGAAGAACGCGGTCAGGCGACAGGCAGATAAAAATCGAAGCGGTGGCTTTTGGTTTCCAGCGCGGACTGAGCAGGGAGGCCCGCCAGCGGCGGGGCGTAATCGGGCCGTTTGACCACCACCCGTTTACGCGCAAGGCGTCGGGCGGGCGCCAGCAGAGCATCGGCGTCATCGTCGGCGCCGACCAGCGTCTGGAATACCCGCATCTCCTTTTTCACCAGTGCGCTTTTTTGCCGGTGGGGAAACATCGGATCCAGGTACACCACATCCGGCGGCGGTGTAATATCCGCCAATGCATCAATGCTGGACGCATGCAGCAGCGTCAGCCGTTCGCGCAGCCAACCGCCGATCTCGGCGTCCTGATAGCCGCGTTGCAGCCCATCGTCCAATAAGGCCGCGACGACCGGGTGGCGTTCCACCATGCGTACCCGGCAGCCAAGCGACGCCAGTACGAAAGCGTCGCGGCCCAGCCCGGCAGTGGCGTCCACCACATCCGGCAGGTAATCCTTTTTGATGCCCACGGCTTTAGCGACTGCTTCGCCGCGTCCGCCGCCAAAACGACGGCGGTGCGCCATGGCGCCGGAGGCGAAATCTACGCTGATGGCGCCGAGCCTGGGTTCATCTCGCTTGCGCAGTTCCAGGCGTTCCGGCGTCAGCACCAGCGCCAGCGCCGATGCGGGATCATCGTCCAGACCCCAGCGCCGGGCCAGCATTGCCAGCACCTCGGGGTCGGCGCCGGCTTCGGTCAACAAACCAATTTTCATGCCTGAATGCCGTAATGTTCCAGCATCGCGTCTAGTTTGGGTTCACGGCCGCGGAAGCGTTTGAACAACGCCATCGGTTCTTCGGAACCGCCGCGGGACAGGATATTTTCCAGGAACGACTGCCCGGTATCACGGTTGAATATGCCCTCTTCCTCAAAGCGGGAGAACGCATCCGCCGCCAGCACGTCGGCCCACAGGTAGCTGTAGTAACCCGCCGCGTAACCTCCGGCGAAAATATGGCTGAAGGAGTGCGGAAAGCGATTCCATTCCGGGCTTCTCACCACGGAAACTTGAGCTTTAACATCGGCTAATGTCGCCAGCACCTGTGCGCCTTGCGCCGGGTTGTACTCGGCGTGCAGGCGGAAATCGAACAGGCCGAACTCCAGCTGGCGCAGAATAAACAACGCCGCCTGATAGTTTTTCGCCGCCAGCATTTTGTCCAGCATCTCTTTCGGCAGCGGCTCGCCGGTTTCGTAGTGGCCGGAGATGAATGCTAGCGCGTCCGGCTCCCAGCACCAGTTTTCCATGAATTGGCTCGGCAGTTCGACCGCGTCCCAGGGTACGCCGCTGATACCCGCGACGCCGGCGGTATCGATACGGGTCAGCATATGGTGCAAACCGTGGCCGAATTCATGGAACAGCGTGATGACCTCGTCATGGGTGAACAGCGCTGGCTTGCCGTTGACGGGACGGTTGAAGTTGCAGGTCAGGTAAGCGACCGGTTTTTGCACGTCGCCGTCGGCTTTGCGCAGCCGGCCAACGCAGTCATCCATCCAGGCACCGCCGCGCTTGTTCTCGCGGGCGTAAAGATCCAGATAGAAACTGCCCAGCAGCTCGCCGTCTTCAGCGAACAGATCGAAAAAACGAGCCTCCGGATGCCAGACATCCACGCCGGTGCGCTCTTTAGCGGTGATGCCGTAGATGCGGTTCACCACCTCGAACAGGCCCGCCAGCGCACGCGCTTCTGGAAAATAAGGGCGCAATTGTTCGTCGCTAATGGCGTACAGATGCTGCTTCTGCTGTTCGCTGTAGTAGGTGATGTCCCACGGGTTCAGCTCATCGACGCCGTAGTGTTCTTTGGCGAAAGCACGCAGCTGCGCCAGTTCTTTTTCCCCCTGCGGACGGGCGCGTTTGGCCAGGTCGGCCAGGAAATCCAGCACCTGCTGCGGGTTCTCCGCCATTTTGGTGGCCAGTGATTTATGGGCGAAGCTGTCGAAGCCCAGTAACTGCGCCAGTTCGTGACGCAATGCTAGCGTCTCCGTCATGATGGCGCTGTTGTCCCATTTGCCGGCGTTCGGGCCCTGCTCGGAGGCACGGGTCACATAAGCGCGATACAGCTCTTCGCGCAGCGCCTGATTGGCGCAATAGGTCATCACCGGTAGATAACTGGGGATATCCAGCGTCAGCAGCCAGCCCTGTTGCTCTCTGGCTTCCGCCTGCGCTTTGGCCGCGGCCAACGCGCTTTCCGGCAGCCCTTCCAGCTCGGCGACATCGGTGATCAGCTTGCTCCAGCCCATGGTGGCGTCCAGCACGTTATTGCTGAATTGCGATGCCAGTTCGGACAGACGGGCGGCGATTTCGCCGTAGCGCTTCTGTTTTTCCGGCGGCAACCCGATGCCCGATAACTCGAAATCACGCAGGGCGTTATCCACCGCTTTTTTCTGCGCCACGCTTAGGCTGGCGTAGTGAGCGCCGTCGCGCAGTTCGCGATAGGCGCGATACAAACCAGCGTGTTGGCCGACCCAGGTACTGTATTCGGACAGCAGCGGCAGGCACTGTTCGTAGGCTTCACGCAATTCCGGGCTGTTTTTAACCGCATTCAGGTGGCTGACTGGCGAGAAGATGCGCCCGAGTCGATCGTCGCTTTCCGCCAGCGGCTGACACAGATTGTCCCAGGTGAAGGGCCCCGATTGCGCCACTACGCGCTCGACGGCGCTGCGGCAGTCATCCAGCGCGGCTTGCACGGCGGGAACGATATCTTCGGTTTTAATGTGGGAAAACGGCGGCAGGGTAAAGGAGGAAAGCAATGGATTGGTCATGGCACAGTCCTGAATGGTAATGATGATGACTTAACATGAGGGGTATCCAGGGGAAAATCAATGGTTGAGGGCACAACAGGATCACCGGCGCCGGAAAAGCCGTCATCAACGCGAATACAGTGCGTTATGCGTACTGGTCGTAGCCGTCATAGAAGGATTGCACCAGCGTCGGCTGCTGAACGTCGGTGAAGAACTCCGCGACGATATCCCGCCGCAACCCGTAACGGCGGCTGAGCTGGCCGGCTTCGAACGCCGCTCGCAGCCTGCCGCATAGGCCAGCGCGCTGATGGGCGTAACCGCAGACGTAACCACGCCGGAAATCGTCGCAGTAGCGCCGGATATCGTGGTCGGATAAAGGGCCGCTGGCGTTCAGCCCGGCCAGAATGCCATCGCCAAAGTGGTTTTTCATGTGCGTGTATCCGCTGCAAATCGTTATGTAGTTAATTATATAACCAAGTGCGGCGGAAATGGCAGTCGTGCGTGGTGCGACGGGCCATTTGTCATGATGAACGGGTGATTTCAGCACGGAGCGTTTATACTGTGCCGTCCTGTGCTTTTATCGGAAAACCGACTTTATGCTGAGTTATCGCCACAGTTTCCACGCCGGCAACCACGCCGACGTGCTGAAACACACTGTTCAGAGCCTGATCATCACCGCGCTGAAAGAAAAGGAAAAACCGTTTCTCTACCTCGACACCCATTCCGGCGCAGGGCGTTATCAGCTACACGGGGAACATGCCGAGCGCACGGGCGAATATCGCGAGGGCATCGGTCGGATCTGGCAGCGTGATGATATCCCGGCGGAGATGGAAACCTATCTGCAGGTGGTTCGTTCCTATAATTCCGGCGGGCAATTGCGCTATTACCCCGGCTCGCCGTTGATTGCCCGTCAGCTGCTGCGCGAGCAGGACACGTTGAACTTGACGGAACTGCATCCGACGGATTTCTCGCTGCTGCGTCAGGAATTTGCGCGAGATGACCGCGCCCGCGTAGTACGCGAGGACGGTTATCTGCAGTTGAAATCCCGCCTGCCGCCCGCCGCCCGCCGTGGTGTGATTTTGATTGATCCGCCGTATGAGTTGAAAACCGATTATCAGGCGGTGGTGGATGGCATCCAGGAAGGATACCGACGTTTTGCCACCGGCGTATATGCGCTGTGGTACCCGGTGGTACTGCGTCAACAGATCAAACGTCTGTTAAAGGCGCTGGAAGAGACCGGTATCCGCCGTATTTTGCAGATTGAACTGGCGGTGCTGCCGGACAGCGATCGCCACGGCATGACCGCTTCCGGCATGATTGTCATCAACCCGCCGTGGAAGCTGGAAGCGCAGATGAAAAGCCTGCTGCCGTGGCTGCATCAGGTGCTGGTGCCGGAAGGTACCGGCCATACGCGGGTGGAGTGGGTAGTGCCGGAGTGATCGGTTGCTGCGACCGGGTAAGTCTCGCTGCATCATGCGCGAAGCCGGTTACAACCCGTTTTGCCTATCGCGCGCTTTTTCAACACTGTTGCGATAGGCTACGCATTTGTACACACAATCCCGGTGCCTCTCTTTGCTGGAAGTGAAACACCGGCGTTACACTTTACGTCACCTATTTCACATGAGCGTGGATCCCGATGACCAAACACTATGATTATCTCGCCATTGGCGGCGGCAGCGGCGGTATCGCTTCTATCAATCGAGCGGCGCTGTATGGAAAGAAATGTGCGCTGATCGAGGCAAAACATTTGGGCGGCACCTGCGTCAACGTAGGGTGTGTACCGAAGAAAGTGATGTGGCATGCCGCACAAATCGCCGAGGCAATTCACCAGTACGGCCCAGACTACGGTTTTGACGTTACCGTTAATCGGTTTGACTGGAGTACGTTGCTGAAAAACCGTAGCGCTTACATCGACCGTATTCATCAGTCCTACCACAACGTGCTGGGCAAAAATCAGGTGGAAGTTATTCGCGGGTTCGCTCGTTTCATTGATGCGCATACGGTGGAAGTCAACGGTGAACGTATCACCGCCGACCATATTCTGATCGCCACCGGGGGACGCCCGACGCGCCCGGAGATTCCCGGCGCAGAGTACGGTATTGATTCCGATGGATTCTTTGCATTGCAGGCCCAGCCTGCTCGCGTAGCGGTAGTGGGGGCAGGTTATATCGCCGTTGAAATCGCCGGGGTGCTGAAGGCGCTGGGGTCTGAGGTTCATTTGTTTGTGCGTAAACACGCGCCGTTGCGCCAGTTCGATCCGCTGATTGTGGAAACGCTGGTGGAAGTGATGAATACCGAAGGCCCGACGTTGCATACCGAATCCATCCCTAAAGCGGTGGTGAAAAATGCCGATGGCAGCCTGACGCTGCAACTGCAAAACGGCCATGAGCAAACCGTCGACTGCCTGATTTGGGCCATCGGTCGTGAGCCGGCGACGGATAACCTAAACCTCGACGCGGCGGGCGTGGCGCGCAATGCGCAGGGGTATATTCCGGTGGATAAATTCCAAAATACCAACGTACCGGGTATTTATGCCGTGGGCGATAATACCGGCGCGGTCGAGCTGACGCCGGTGGCGGTGGCGGCCGGGCGTCGGTTGTCGGAACGGTTGTTCAATAACAAGCCGGGCGAATATCTGGATTACAGCAACATCCCGACCGTGGTATTCAGCCATCCGCCGATCGGCACGGTGGGCCTGACTGAACCGCAGGCGCGCGAGCAGTACGGCGATGATCAGGTCAAGATCTACAAGTCTGCCTTTACCGCCATGTATACCGCCGTGACGCAGTACCGTCAGCCGTGCCGCATGAAGCTGGTATGCGTGGGGCCGGAAGAGAAGATTGTTGGTGTGCACGGCATTGGTTTTGGCATGGATGAAATCCTGCAGGGCTTTGCGGTGGCGGTGAAAATGGGCGCGACCAAGCAAGATTTCGACAACACGGTGGCGATTCACCCGACCGCGGCGGAAGAATTTGTTACTATGAGGGGTTAATGTAGAAAACCCACCTACACACGTTCGTACTGTAGAAAAAATGATAGGCCAGAGCTTCGTTTTCTGGCCTATCATTTATCGACTCATAGATACACTGTCTCTTCTAACACGTTTATGCCCCAAAACGAGTTAACTCGTTGTCTGTAACACAGTCAAATGAAGACTTTCTCGCCTACAAATTTTCATCCATTTCACTCAGATGTTGTCATTCTGTACGATAACTAAAAGCTGTGATCTCCTCCCTGAAAACAGTGCCAGGCTAAACTGAAGTATCCGGTCTTTCTTCCATCTCGCCGGGAGGCACATCGCCATGAAAAAGACCCGTTATACCGAAGAACAGATTGCGTTTGCGCTGAAACAGGCCGAAACCGGCACCCGCGTCGGGGAAGTCTGCAGAAAGATGGGCATTTCTGAGGCCACCTTTTACAACTGAAAAAAGAAATTTGCCGGTCTGGGCGTGACGGAACGGCGACGGCTGAGGCAACTGGAGGATGAAAATCAGCGCCTGAAGAAATTGGTGGCTGACCTGAGTCTGGACAAAGAGATGCTGCAGGAGGTACTGAAGCAAAAGTTCTGAGGCCGGCTCAGAAGCGTCAGGCGGGGATGTGGTCTGTTGATGCAGAGCAGAACCGTATACCACTGGCAGAGTCGGCGGGATGTTCGGGCGATTACCCTGCGCATCAGGGAAATAGCAGAAACCCGGATCCGCTACGGTTGCCCGCGTATTCATATTCAGTTACGGCGGGAAGGCTGGCGGATTAACCACAAGAAAACACACAGAATCTGTTGCCTGGAAGGACTGAATTTGCGGAGAAAGCGTCCGCGCAGGCATGTCAGTGCAGCACATCGTCAACAGCGCCCCATCGTGACCGGTGTCGATCAGTGCTGGAGTATGGATTTCGTGTCGGATAGTCTGTTTAACGGGCGGCGTTTTCGGGAGCTGACTGTTGTGGATAATTTTAGTCGGGAGTGTCTGGCGATCCACGCCGGAAAATCGCTGAAAGGCGAGAATGTGGTCAGCATAATGGAAGCATACGGGTGCTGGATAAGCGTCTGCCGGTATGCATTCAATAGGTATCACGGCAGCGAATTTATCTCGAAAAGTCTGGATAAATGGGCGTATGAACACGGTGTCAAGATGGACTTCTCCCGTCCCGGAAAACCGACAGATAACCCGTATATTGAATAATTTAACGGCAGTCTGCGGGACGAATGTCTGAACATTCACGGGTTTCTGTCACTGGAAGATGCGCAGAACAAACTCGACAACTGGCGCAGGGAATATAATCATGAGATAACGCATTCATCATTAAATGACATGACTCCGGCTGAATTTATCCGAAGTCTCCAGAAAGACGAAGATCTCTGATTTAGCACTGCATTGTTTTTGGGGGAAGGTCAAAAACCCGAAAATTTCAAAAAGTGCGTGGAACTAAAACGGGTCTACTTACAGATGGACTACACCTTTGAGCCTGTATAAAGAGAATAATTATGGATGTGAAAAAAGTCTTTCGAGGCATAAGTAAAAAACTTCTAACAGATTTCGAAATCTCATCAGAGATTAATCATAATGGAAATAAGGGTGATTATAGAGAAGGCACTCTTCGTAATTTCTTACTTTCTGGCAGGCTACCTAAAAGATTTGGTGTTGGTTCGGGAGAAATAATTGGACCAACAAGAAATGTTTCAAAGCAAAGCGATTTGGTCATATACGACCAGCTAGATGGGATGTCTCTAATTTACGAAGATGATATCCAAATTTTTCCTATTGAATCAGTTTTTGGAGTAATCGAAGTAAAGTCAACGCTTTCAAAAGAGGAACTAATTAAGTCACTCGAAAATATAAAATCAGTAAAATATTTAGCTCCAAATGAATCAGTAACAAAAAAAAACTCACTAATGAGCATGACTTATCCAAGGCCTAAACCATTTGGCATTGTGTTTGCGTACTCCTTAGCAGGAAATTCATTAGAATCATTGGTCAAAAACCTAAAGGAATGGGAGCAACAAAACGATAAATCACTCTGGCCGAACCTTATTGTTGTTCTTGGTGAAGGGATTATTCATCACTACGGTGAGGGTATTAGAAATACTTCCTTATTTAGTAATGAGGATTTATTAAAAGCCATTTCTGCTTCCTACCTTGCTTATAGAAAGGATACTCTGTTTCATTTTTATTCGACGCTAATTGATTTGTGTAGCAATATCTCTCTTGGTTCAGTAAATCTAAAGAGATATTTTAATCCTGCCGAGCAAATTGGCGAATATGTAGTTAGAAACCATGATCGAGTTATACGGCAAGGAAGTGAAAACCTGTTTCGCTTTAATCATGGCTTTATAGATCGGGTCGTTAAGCATTGTTCGTCAGAAGGTAAAATAAAACATAGAGAGCTATTTGAAAAGCAAATGGGAACTATTCCTCAGGGAATGGATGATAACTACCTTGATTATGAAGTTTTTCATTATGACCCAGAACGATTGCCTGGCATGCATGAAGTAGAAAATCCATTTGAGCTCAATAATGGACAACCTGTTGCTACACAACGAATGTTGCAACCAAGTCATTGTCTAGAGGTAGACGGTAGCACGTATTACTTTTCTTGGTTTTATGTAGAAGAAGATGATATAGAGCCAATCAAAGGCTCTAGTCGTAATGACTTATAGAAAAGGTATAATGGGATACTTACAGTGAGTTAAAATAATGTTCTAATTCCGCGTGTTGTGGTTTGTCAGCTGTCTGGAAGAAAAAACAGAGCCGATGTCGGCTCTGTTTTTTTATGCACAATAGGAATCGATGGCGTTATAGATTCGCGTTGGCGCTGGTTTTACCGTTACTGACGACCGGTTTGATTGGCGCGCCCAGTGTTTGTTTGAACCAATTGACGACGCGCTCGATCACCGGCTTCTGGAACCAGGTGATATCGCCGTGGGCCGCGCCTTCGACCAGTACGTACTCAACATTATTGTTTCCCGTTTTCAACGCCTTATACAACTGGGCGCTCTGACCGGGGGATACCAGCGTATCCGCGCTGCCATGCATGATCAGGAACGGCGGTTTTTTCCCGTTGACGTGCCCCATCGGGCTGGCATTCAGCGCTTTTTTCGGATCGCTGCTGATTGTGGCGCCCGGAAAGTCGCGGAAAGCAGCGCCGTTAACCAATAACGCTTCGGTAACGGCAGGAGATTGATGGACTTTCTGGATGTTTTCCGGGAAGCCTTCCCCAATATTTAATAAATTGGAAAGACCATATAGGGTAGCGACTGCCTGAACGTCGGAAGAACGGTTCAGGAATTGCCCTTGTTCAAACTGTTTGTCGCCATTGGTCGTGCCCAACATTTGGGCCAGATATCCACCGGCTGAATCGCCGAGTACGCCTATGCGGTTCGGGTCGATGCCGTATTCTGCGGCGTGTTCTCTCAGAAAGCGCACCGCGGCTTTGCCGTCCAGCACCGGGGCTGGGAAGGTGTTAGGCACGACGCGATATTCTGCTGCGGCAACAACAAAGCCTGCTTCCGCCAGCGCCATACGCATTTCGATGAATTTTTCATGGTCGGCTGAAGTAAAACCCCCACCGGGGAAATAAATTATCGCCGGTTTAAGATCTTGCGTGCGGGGAATGAGCAGCGCCATCTGCAATTGCCGTATCGCGCGCATGCTTTTTACCTGGGAATAAATAATGCCGCTTATGGCGTCGATCTGTTCGTTGGCCTTTTTCACCTGAATCACTTGGGCGCCATCGGCGTAACCGGGGAGGTCGTGGGTTGCGGCATGGATTGTCGTCGTGGTCATACCCATCATGATTCCGCCTGCTAATATGATTTTCTTGAGTAACATGATTGTCCTTTTTTATTTTTACATAACATTGATTTTTATTTTTTCACAAAATATATCCTATGAATATGGGCAAATTTATAAATGTGTGTGACGAGTTAATCTTATTTATAATTAATAACGGATGCCAATAACAGTCATAACTGTTTTTTCTATTAACTAATATTATGAGTACGGATATTTTGTTGTGATGACGGACAGTATTTTATTTCTGACGCCATATATACCCGTCATATTTCAAGCTGCATGTACGTTGGCCGTGCTTGCTTACCCGAATCGCTGACTGGAGTAAGCGCATCGGAATTCACTCTCTGGCCGTATGACAAGGCTCGAAAGCGCCTTGTCCTGATGGGCCAACGCGGTACGTTGTTCAAAACACGAGTGTTTTGTTCTGCAACTCGAATTATTTAGGGTCTACCCTACATATAAATAATATATTGATTTCGTGAGGTAAAAATGAGAGCCATCAGCAAGATGTTTGCTGTGTTTTCAATTCTTGGTCTTGTGAGTCCATCGGTATTGGCTGATGAAAAGATCAATGTAGAAAAAGAGACGCCACCGAAAACGGAATTGGTGATGGAAATTACGGCGGATATTGCCCCCTCCATCCCTATGGGAAAAGGCCCATTGGGCGAGCGGGCGATGGTGCCCATTCTTTCCGGGACGTTTACCGGTAATAATATTCGGGGAACCTTGGTGCCGGGCGGTGCTGACCGTCAACAGATCCGGCAGGATGGCTATAAATTCCTGCAAGCTACCTATGAATTGAAAACGGATGACGGCGTGGTGATTAGTGTCGCCAATCATGTATTGACGCCGATGACCAAAAACCAGGTGAAAAAGCTTTTTCGCAGATTGAACTGATCGCCCCGGAAGGGAAATATGACTGGATTAATAAAAATGTGTATATCGGCACGTTAACCAGTTTGAAACCCCAGCGCACTGCCGTGCTGGTTCGGATTTATAAACTGATCCCTTAAGTTATCCCCCGTGATGATGTTGCCGACGCCTGTCGAGAATACGTGGGTGCCGGCAACACGATAAGGCCGCAATCGTCGCTCATCCCCCTTGATAACGCCCCGGTTTGTGCCAGTTCATCAGCATCGCATTCATCGCCAACGCGCTGAGGGCCGACCAAAGCAGCAGCGCCGCAGGCAGCTTGATGAGCGAGAGCACAAACACCAGCACGTCCAGTAGCATCTGCGTCTTTCCGGCGTTGATATTGAAGCGTTGGTATAACCACAGGGTCACGACGCCGGTACCGCCGACGGAGGCATTGTGGCGGGCCAGCGAGAGGATCCCCATCCCCAGAAAGGTGCCGCCGACCAGCGCGGAAAACAACGGATGAATGTAGCTGATGGTGATCAGGCTAGGCACGGCCTGTGTGGTGCAACCCAGCGCGATATTGACGATCAGCGTTTTCAGCGTAAAACCGCGCCCCATACTGAAATAGCAGAACAACATGAACGGGATGTTGGTCAGGATAAACAGCACGCCAATCGAGAGCGGAACGTAGTAGGAGAGTAATAGCGCGATGCCGGCAATGCCGCCAGTCACCATGCCGGAAAGTTTCAGCATGTTTAGCCCGAAGGCAATGAACATTACACCCAGCGCCAACCCATAAATATCGTCTTTCAGCGTATGGGCGATACCAGCGCGAGCGCCGATACCGGGGATATTGCCCGGAATACTCTCTTTTCGCAGCACGTAGCCCCCTTTCTGATAGATCGTTCGCCATCTGAACCATAAGAAATGCATATGCTTGCATTTTATTTGCCTGATAATTCACCGGCGGCGCTTAAATTAACATTGATTGAAGAGTGTTTTTTTCCTAAAAATAAGCTTTATCATGCTTTTTTGTAGCGAATTTCTCTGCTTAATTGAGATTGGTTAGGGAGTATCACTCATGAAGATGGATCGCATCGATGCCCAGATATTGAATGAGCTGCAGCAGGACGCCCGGCTGAAAATTACCGAGCTGGCAGAGCGGGTCTGTCTGTCGGCCACCCCCTGCACCCGGCGGCTAAAGCATCTGGAGGAGAGCGGCATCATTGAACAATATGTCACGTTGCTGGATCAGGAAAAGGCGGGATTTCCGGTCAATGCCTATATCTCGCTGACGCTGGAACCCAAGTCTGAAGCCACTTTCCGCAAATTTGAACAGCAGATTGCAACGTTTGATGAAGTGATGGAATGCCATTTGATGTCGGGCAGTCATGACTTCATGTTGCGGGTGGTGGCGGCCAGTTTGTCCGATTTTGAGCGTTTTTTGCAGAAAAAGCTGATCAAGATAGAAGGGCTGCGTGATGTGCAGACCTCGTTCTCGCTCAGGCGCTTGATCCATAAAACGGCACTGCCGGTGCGTTCTATGCTGTGACGTCGCCACTGGGAGCGTCGTCCGGCCTTGTGCGGCGCTCATGTTCCAACAGCCATTTTTTACGCCACAGGCCACCTGCGTAGCCGGTCAGGGAGCCGTCGGCGCCGATCACCCGATGGCAGGGCACCACAATAGCGAGTGGGTTGGCACCATTGGCGCGCGCGACGGCGCGACAGGCGGATGTGTTGCCCACGCGGTTTGCCAGCGCACGGTAGCTTTCCACCGTCCCGTAAGGGATGGTGCTTAATGCGTCCCATACCCGGCGGGTAAACAGGGTGCCGTGCTGCGCCAGCGGTGTGTCGAAGCGGAAACGTCGCCCGGCAAAGTAATCCCGCAACTCTTCTCTGAGGTGCTCAATGACGGGCAGCGTCCCCATGATGATGTTGGAGGCCGTGTGTTGTTTCAGCTTTTCCAGCTCGCCGGGCAGCCCTTTGCGGTCGACGAATTCCAGCAGGTGGAGCGCATGTTCATCCGCGATAGCCAGCATGGTGCCGATCGGCGTATCGAGCCACGCCGCTTTCAACAACCTGTGCCGCCTGGCCTGGCTGGGGGAAATGCCCAGGTGCCGGATGACGGCGGAGCGAAAACCGCTGCCGGATTCATAGCAGGCATCCAACTGCGCGCTAATGACGTCTTCGCCGGACGATAGGGTCGTGATCCCTTTCGCCAGTCGGTGCAGACGGGCCATTTCCAGAAACGTGATGCCGAACTGGCGTTTGAAGGTACGTCGTACTGTAGACGGATCCATCTGCATCGCGATCAGATCGGATTCGCTCCAGAGTTTTTCCGGCTGTTTTTCCAGCGCAGCGGTCAGGATCGCTACGATACCCCCTGCATCATCGCCTTTGGCCATCAACGGTCGGCAACGCTTGCAAGGGCGAAACCCGGCTTCCAGCGCTGTCGCCACCGAGGAAAAAAATTGTACGTTTTCCCGTTTAGGCTTGCGGGCGGCGCAGCTTAACCGGCAGAAAATACCGGTACTTTTCACGCCGACATACGCGAACCCTTCCCAGGTTGGGTCGCGAGCGATCAAAGCGCGATACAGTTCGTCGTCGTCGGGGAGGTCAAACATAGCGGTTTCTCATCGGGCTGGCAGAACATGATGTCAGCCTAAACGGTTTTACACCGTTATTGCGCCTGATTTCGGGCATGGATTTTCTCGCGTACATGAAGGGAGTATAAACAGCAGATAAGTCGGATGCAGCGAGGAGTACCTATGTTAATGCAATGGACGAAAGGTGAATATCTGGTATCAACTGACAGGCAACGTCTGGATTGTGATGCCATCTACGCTTATCTCACCACATCAACTTGGGCGAACGGGATCGATCGTGAAACCGTAACCCTGTCTATCGATAACAGTTTGTGTTTTGGCCTTTTTCACCGGGAACAACAGATTGGCTTTGCGCGTATGGTGACGGATTTCGCTACCTTTGGTTATCTGTGCGATGTGTTTGTCTTGCCTGAACGGCAAGGCGCGGGGCTGGGGCGTTTTCTGGTGGAATGTACGCTGGCTCACCCGCGCTTGCAGCGCCTGCGGCGTCAGCTGCTGCTGACCTCCACGGCGCCGTGGCTGTATCAGAAAGTCGGCTACGAGCCGATTAACCGGGACGATTACACCTGGACTTACGTGCGGCACGGCATCTACGACCGGCATGATGCCGTGCATTGAGACCATGGTCGGCACGCCGGTCAGCCCCGATCGTGCGGCGCGGCGTTGTCCAGATTGGCTTTCATTTTCTGCATGATCTGCAACAGGCTGCGCCGTTCTTCCGGCGTTACGTCGGAAAACGCCTGTTGCAGCATTGCCGTTCGCGCGGCGCTGAAACGATGATGGATGGCTTCTCCCCGCTCGGTAAGCGCTACGCACTGCACTCGCCGATCGGTAGGGCTTGGCCGGCGGGTGATTAACCCCAGCGTTTCCAGATCCTTGAGCAGACGAGCGATTTGTGCCTTGTCCCGCCCCGTATGCTGTACCAAAAAATGCTGACTTTGGCCGGGATGGCGGGCGATCAAGCTTAACGCCCGGGCCTGAAACGGCGCCATCCCGGCTTGGGCCAGCACCTCGGTATCCTGCAGATGCCGCTTGAAGCGGTGAATCAGTTCTCCCAGCAACTCGAATGTCTGGGTATCAAGGGTGTCTTGCATTAATTGTTGACCTTATCAACATTTTTGTTTATATGGTTGATAAAATCAACCATATGGCAATTTTGTCTGAACCGAAAGGATAAACCATGGCTTATCAGTATCGTATCACGCTGGAAAATATCACCGAAAATCATACCGACGCGCAGTATGACCGCGCTCTGACATTCGATGTGGTCAATCATGACAATATTCCGGCCATCATTGAGCGGGTGCGTTCAAAAGGTATTTTGCCGCAGGAGGAGGTACCGGCATTCTGCCTGGGGTTGAAGCTGTTCGGCGAAATTATGATGGCGCATCGTAAAGACCCGCTGTTTCAAGAGCTGGCGCCACATTTTCGTGATTTCATGCTGAAATTGAAGAAAGGGGGCGCGGAAACGCGCTAGATATATCGAAATGTCCAGGAGCAGTTCTTGCAGCGGGTCAGTCTCATTCATGACGACCGGGCGTTTAAAATGGAAAATGAAGCATAATTTGCACACTGAATATTGCCATTAATATGGCCTGATTATTTTCTATGGCATCCGCCCTGTTCGATTATCTATGTGCTGCGTGGGTATTGCGGAAAAACGTTTCCGGCGTTTTTTATCCGCTGTATCTATTCAATAGCCGGCCCTTAATCTGATTATCGATATACACATTACACTCAAGTTACAGGTGCGTTGGCTTTATTACTCGCCCCCCTCCCTGACCCTTTCAGGGCCGCAGTAAGCTGCGTTCAACTCTGTTCCCGGCAGCGTTGTCGCTCACCACAGGCCAGCCGTTGGCTGGTCAAATTCGTTCCAAACGAATTTGTCACTCGGTTGCCGCCTTCCTGCAACTCGAACTATTTAGGGTATCGATTTTATCTTTTTCAGATGTCGGCTCTTTACGGCGCCGCGTACCTATTATTTTTCGAATTATCCATCTATAAGAAAGAGTTATGTCATCCGGCGTTTTTAATGCATCAGCCCGCAAAATTGTGCGCGGGCATTTGACGCCTTGTTTTGCAACGATATGCTGAAAATGATTAGAAAAGCCCGACTGACGGGATATATAGCCTGAGTGATGATGGAATTTTAAGGGGGAAGCTGCTTTATGTCTCAATATGCGCTGGTTGGTGATGTCGGCGGAACCAATGCTCGCCTTGCTCTCTGTCATCTGGCGAATGGCAGCCTGTCGCATAGCAAGCAGTATGCGGTGCAGGAACACGACAGCCTGGAAAGCGTCATCCGGTTGTTTCTTGGCGAACACGCCGCACTCGCCGTCAGCAGCGGTTGCATCGCAATCGCCTGCCCGATTACCGGCGATTGGGTGGAAATGACCAATCACGACTGGGCCTTTTCGATCGCCGCCGTGAAGCAGAGCCTCGGTTTTTCCCATCTGGACGTGATTAACGATTTTACCGCCGTCAGCATGGCGATTCCGGCGCTGGCACCGGACGATGTGATCCAACTGGGTGGCGAAGCGCCGCTGGCGGGCAAGCCCATCGCGGTGTATGGCGCAGGTACCGGTCTGGGTGTCGGTCATTTGCTACCGGTCGGCGACCAGTGGGTCAGCCTGCCGGGCGAGGGGGGGCATGTGGATTTCGCCTCTAACAGCGAAGAAGAAGATCTGTTGTTGCAGGTGCTGCGTCAGGAGTTGGGGCATGTTTCCGCTGAGCGGGTGTTGTCTGGGCCGGGGTTGGTCAATATTTATCGCGCCATCGTCAAATCGGATGACCGCGTGCCGGAGGCGCTAACGCCGCAGACGATTTCCGAGCGGGCGCTGGCCCACAGCGATGTGGATTGCCTGCGCGCACTGTCGCTGTTTTGTGTGTTGATGGGGCGGTTCGGCGGCAATCTGGCGCTGACGCTGGGCACCTTCGGCGGCGTCTATATCGCCGGCGGCATCGTGCCGCGTTTTCTTGAGTTTTTCCGCAATTCCGGTTTCCGGGCGGCGTTTGAAGACAAAGGCCGTTTTCGGGACTATCTGGCGGATATTCCGGCGTATCTGATAACCCACCCGCAGCCCGGTCTGCTGGGCGCCGGCGCGTATTTGCGTCAGGCGTTGGGACAGACGTTGTAAGCCGTGTCCATCAAAGGGGTCTACCGCAGACGCCGCTTAAAGAAGCGGCTATCGCGGCGTAATGCGTGGCTGCTATGGCGATGGCAGGGTGCTCCGCTTAGCGGATGTGGTGATGAAAGGCTTCCGCCAGCCGAGTAATGCCGGTTTCAATCTGGTCTGGGAGGATAGCGTGGAACCCCAGCCGGAAATAGTTTTCCGGCGCGTCGGCATCAAGAAAATGCGCCTGTCCCGGTTCAATCAATACGCCATTGTGCGCCGCTCGCCAGGCCAACTGCCGGGTGTTGCACCCCTCCGGTGCTTGCAGCCAAAACGCATTGGCGTGTTCACTACCCGTCATGCGTCGGCATTCCGGCAGCCAGCGATCCAGCGCGTTGTTTAACATATCCCAGCGGCGCGCAGAATCTTCACGGTAGCGGTGCAGATAGGCTTCGTAATATCCCTGAGCCAGAAAATGCGCCATCTGATGCTGGATATTGGTGGGCGGATGGCGGTACGACAACCGACGCAATGCCCGTAGTTCATCGATCAACTCCGACGGCGCCACCAGATATCCCAACCGCAGGCCGGGCGACAACGATTTCGAGAGACTGCTGACGTAAATCACCCGTCCGTTGGTATCGCTGGCTTTCAGCGCCGCACGCGGGTAGGGGTCAAAATTGGTTTCCGAGTCGTAATCGTCCTCGATAATGATTTGATCGTGAAGGTTGGCATGTTCCAGCAACGCACGGCGCCGGGCGTCGCTCATCCTTACGCCGGTAGGCGCCTGATGGCTGGGCGTAATGTAGAAATAGTCACACTGGCGCGATGCATCGACCAGGCGCAGCCCCTCATTATCCAGCGTATGCGGGATGATTTGCGCCCCCTGCAATGCAAAGGCATTGATGGCTTCGCGGAACACCGGGTTTTCCACCGCCACCTGGGTCGAGTGACTGAACAGCAACTGCGACAACAGCGAGAGCGCGTTCTGTGAGCCGAGCGTAATCAGGATTTCGTCGGCGCGGGCGATGATGCCGCGTTTGGGTAGGATACGTTGTCGTACTTGCTCAATCAGTAGCGGAACGTCCTGATCAATATTGTCGTAAAGCCAGTGGTGGTCGCGGTGGGTGCCGGTCACTCTTCGCGTGGTTTCGCGCCACTGCTCGATGGGAAAAAGTTGCGTATTGGGTTGGCCGTAAATAAAGGGATACGGATACGCCATCCACTGGGCGGGTTTCATAATGGCGAGGAAGTTACTCGGACTGACATTCAGGCGTTTGCCCCAATCTGGTGCCTGTTGAGCGCTATCATTGGCCGCCTGTTGCGGCCAGCTCGCCGCCGCGGCTTCGGGTTGATGGTAATCCGGGTGCAGGTAATAGCCGCTGCGCGGGCGACTGACCAGATAGCCGTCGCTTTGCAGCCCCTCGTAAACCAGTGCCACGGTATTACGGGAAATATTCAGTTGGCACGAGAGCTTACGGCAGGAGGGCAGCGCTTCATCCACCGGAAATACCCCGGAAAGAATCGACGTGATCAGCGTCTCTCGCAGTTGCTCCTGCAAACTCCGGTGAGCCACAAAATCGATATGCAGACAGTGTTCGATCATCTTTTCCCTCCTCCTGCTGAATGAACAACAAACAACATAAGCAAGATATATACCGGAAAGCGCGATGTGCAGCGGTGACGTCGACGTGCGGTGGCCTGAATGGGATGCGGTTGTTGTTATTGCCCACAGATGCGGGCGCCAATGCTGTGGTCGGCGGGCAGCGGGCGGACCCGGCCACGCGGAACATGAGGTATTGGGATGTCCCCAGTCGCCGTGCCTAAGAAGCGCAGGAATTCACTGCGTGTTGCGTGGCCTCTGCTTGGTTTGTCGCTGGCTTCGGCCCAGGTTCCGCCGTTCCGCTTGGCGGCACGGCATCATGATCCGGGTAGCCGTTATGCCAAGGGCGGCGGAACATCATCCTGGCGACTCTCCGTGCGGGCCCAGGTAGGCATGTGGCCTTCAGCCCTGCGGCTGGAAAGGTTCGCCCAGCGTCAACATCAGCCGGTTGGCCCAGGCAAAGAAGGCGGCGGACTGGATCAGGTCAAGTATCTCCAGCGTACTCAGCCCTTGTTGACGCAACCGCTCGATATCCTGCGGGTTAAGCTGCGCTGGTGTTACGGACAGCCGTGCCGCGACATCAATGATGGCCTGCCAGCGCGGCTCCTGTTCTGCACCCAGATCGCCGCCGGGCGCGACCGCCAACAAGTGCTGTACCGCATCATGCCGTTTGGCCAATTGGCTGGCTTTGCGGGCGTGCACCGACGCGCAGTAAATACAGCCGTTAACCTTGCTGGCGACGGCGGCGGCTAGCTCGCGTTCGGCGCGCGGCAGCCCGCCGCTGGTATAAAAAATGCCCTTGTCGGTCAGGGTGCGCTGTTCCAGCACGGGCTGATTGCGACCCAGCAGGCGGAAATAGTCCGAGTGGGTATGGCCGAATTTCTCCAGCACCGCCTGTTCTGCGGCGCTGAACTCCGCCAACGGTTTGGCGGGGATCCAGGGTTCCCACGCCAGTTCTTCCTGGGTGAAGGCCAGCGGCGCCGGCTTGCCGTTGTGGGTCAGCGGTTGGGTATGCCAGGTGCCGGCGGCGGCGACAACCGTATCGGTTTCGGCGACCGGTTGCCCGGCCAGCAGGCGAAAGCCGCGCAGCAGGCGGCTCTGGAAACTGACGAATGCCGTCAGTTGCGACAGCGTGACGATGTCGTCCGTGGTCCAGCCAGCCTGCAACAAAGCGTGCAGATGTTCGTGGTTGGCCGTCGCCGGGCGGAGGGTCAGCCGCTCGGCATGCGCTAGCGCCAATTGCAGTGCGTCGCTGTCGGCCGGTACGGGGAAATCCGTCAACCGCCCGGCATAGAAGCGTTGCAACACGCTATCCTGATGCCAGCCGCTGATCTTTTCCGCCAGCAGAAAACGCAATGTCGGCGTCAGATTGCCGTCGGCCGAGGCGGAAAACAGCGCCTCATGGCTGCCCTGCGTATGCCGGGTGGCGGCGTCGCGGACGGTCCGAGCCTGTGCCAAATCGGTATTCGGGGGGATCTCCGCCAACTGCTGCAAAATATCCTGTGTCGAAAAACTCATACTATCTCCTGCCCAACCGGGCTGTTTTGTTGCGTTTTTTTCGTCTGCCAGCCCAGCGCCGGCGCCACCTGGGTGGCGATCAGTTCCAGCGAACGCAGAATATAGGTGTGTGGTGGATCGATGGAGTGCACCTGGAACGACAGATCGGTGGTACGCGCCAGCGCGCTATCCGCCAGCAGCGAGGCGATGACGTCATCCGGTGCGCCCACATGGCTGTCGAAGGAGGCGATCAGCTCCTCCACCGAACCGTCGCGCGAGGGGCGGCCCAGCCGGGCGAGGCGGGCGGCAGAGCGTTGTAGGCCGGTTTGCGCCAATTGCAGCGCCAGCGTGCGGTCATCCGCCACAAACACGCTGCGCGACCCCATAATGCGCGGCTCGACGCCATCGGGCAGCGCGTCCAGATAGGCGTCGATCATCGGGTTTTGCAGGTCGGCCAGCGTGGCGTAGGCGTGGTTTTCCGCACGCGGCTGGGTACGAGACAGCATGAGTCCGTCACCGGCTTTGCCGGCGCGAATGGCGCCCTCGACCGAAAAGGTGGCCTGCCACACGCGCTGGTTGAGATGCGGTGCGATCGGGTAAAGCTGGTTGCCGTCGCCGCTCAGCGGCACGCCGGCCCAGGCGGCGCGAACCTGCGCCAGATAACGAGCCAGAATTTCGCCGCGTTGCTCGCTGTTATGGCCAAATGCCGCGAAGGACGAAGGTGTGCCGCCCGAACCGATACCGACTTCCAGACGGCCGTCGCTTAGCAAATCGAGCACGGCGGTGTCTTCCGCTACGCGCAACGGTTGCTCCATCGGCAGCGTGATAACGCCGGTACCAAGCCGGATGCGGCGGGTACGCGCCGCCACCTGCGCTAAAAACACCAGCGGCGATGGCAGGCCGCCTTCGTCGGCGTGAAAATGGTGTTGCGCCACCCAGGCGCTGTCAAAACCGAGCTGTTCGGCACGGATAATCTGTTCCGTTGCCAGCCGGTAGCGTTGTCCCGCCGGTACGTCATCCAGCAGACGGGTAAAAAATCCCAGACGTTTACGCATGATGTTTATCCTCTCATCGCAATGGTTCAGGCGTCGATCAGGGCTCGGCGCCCCGGAATAGCGTCGATCAGCGCCTGGGTGTAGGGTTGTTCCGGTCGGGCGAAAATCTGTTCCACCGGGCCGGACTCCACCAATTTGCCGTGGCAGAGCACGGACACGGTGTCGGCGATTTGCCGGACGACGGCGAGATCGTGCGAAATGAACAGATAGGTCAGCCCCAGCGCGGTTTGCAGTTCTTCCAGCAGCCGCAGGATTTGCGCTTGCACCGTGACGTCAAGCGCGGATACCGCTTCGTCCAGCACCAGCACCTTCGGCTCCAGCACCAAGGCCCGGGCGATAGCGACGCGCTGGCGCTGGCCGCCGGAGAGCTCCGCCGGGTAGCGTTGCAGCAGTGGGGCGGGCAATGCCACCCGTTCGAACATCTCCGCCACTTTTTGCTGACGCTCCAGACGGCGGTAACGGCCAAAATTACGCAGCGGTTCTTCAACGATATCCGCCAGCCGTTGCGCCGGGTCGAGCGAACTGAATGGGTTTTGGTACACCAACTGGATGTGCTGGCGGAACTGGCGCAGTGCTTCGCCACGCAACTGGGCGACATCGGTGCCGTCGATCACAATGCGACCGGCGGTCGGACGCTGGAAGCCGAGCAGCAGGCGGGCGGTGGTGGTTTTGCCGGAGCCGGATTCGCCGACGATGGCGTGGGTGGTGCCCGACGCGACGCTGAACGAGATATCGTCCACTGCGCGAAACGGCGTGGTTTTGCCCGCCAGCGGGAATTCCTGCACCAGATGCTCCACGGTGACGATGGGGGCGCCGTCCTGCCGGCGGCTGGGGCGTTTGGTCGCTGCCAGCGAGGGAATGTTTTCCAGCAGCGTGCGGGTGTACGGGCTTTGCGGCGCAGACAACACCTCCCGCACCGGCCCCTGTTCCTGAATATAGCCTTGACGAAATACCAACAGCCGGTCGGCGCGCTCGGCCGCCACCCCCAGATCGTGAGTGACGAACAGCACGGCGGTACCCTGTTCCCGGCGCAGGTCGTCCAACAGGTCGAGAATGCGTTTTTGTACCGTCACATCGAGCGCACTGGTGGGTTCGTCGGCGATGATCAACGCCGGTTTTAGCGCGATGGCGATGGCAATCAGCACCCGCTGTTTCATGCCGCCGGAGAGCTCATGCGGATACTGGGCGGCGCGCAGTTCCGGCTGCGTCAACCCGACGCGCGCCAGCAGCGCCAACGTCTGCTGACGGATGGTTTTGCGGTCGTCGCGGTTCTGATGCAGCCGCAAAATTTCGTCCACCTGTTCGCCGATGGTTTTTACCGGGTTGAGGGAACTACCGGGATCCTGGGGCACCAGGCTAATGACGCTGCCGCGAATGCTGTCCAATCGTTTTTGCGGCCAGCGGCTGATGTCGGTGCCGTTGAGGAGGATAGCGCCGCGCGCCAGGCGGCCGTTATCCGCCAGTAATCCGATGACGGACTGGGCGGTGGTAGTTTTACCGGAGCCGGATTCCCCTACCAACGCGACGACTTCGCCGGGCCAGATGGCGAACGAGACGCCCTCTACCACGATGCGTTCGCCGTCGTCGCCGCGATAGGCGATGGTGACATCGTCCAGCGCCAGTACCGGTTGCGGCGCTTGGGTTTGCAAACCAGCCGACAGATGCATGTTCATGCCCTCCGCAGCGATTGACTGACGCGGTTGGCGGCGAGCACCACCGCTACCACCAACAGGCCGGGGAACGTCGTTAGCCACCAGGCGGTCGCCAGGTAGTTGCGTCCTTCGGCGATCAGCAAGCCCCATTCCGGGGTTGGCGGCGGCGCGCCGTAGCCCAGGAAGCTCAGCGTGGCCAGCTCCAGAATGGCGTAACCGAATTGCAGCGCGGCATAGGCCAGTACATTGGGGAGCGCATTGGGCAGAATGTGTCGCCAGAGCACACTCCAAAAGGTTCCGCCGCTGCCGAACGCCGCTTCCACGTAGTCGCTGTTGCGCACGCGCAGCACTTCCGCCCGCACCAGCCGGGCGAATTTGGCCACCAGAATGGTGCCCACGGCGATGGAGGCGTTCACGTTGCCGAAGCCGAGCAGGATAATCACCGTCAGCGCCAGCAGCAGGCTGGGGATTGCCAGCAGCACATCGACCGCGCGCATGACCAACGTATCCGAACGTCCGCCGAGCGCGCCCGCCAGCAGGCCCAGCACGCTGCCGAGGCCGAGGCCCAGCCCGACGGCGATCGCCGCGCCGGACAGTGAGTGCGACGCGCCGTAAACGATGCGGGTGTAAACGTCGCGGCCGAGCTGATCCGTGCCCAGCAGAGCCTGTTGACCCGGCGCCAGCCGCTGCGCGCCTGCGATGCCTTCAACCGGATTGTCGTGGGTGAACAGCGCGGGGAACAACGCCCAGAGCATCACGGTGAGCAGCACCAGCCAGGCGAGAAGCAGCCCCGGCTGGGCGACGTAGCGGCGCAGCCGCAGGGTTTTCCGGCGCAGCGGAAAAGACATTTTTTCCAGTTGAATCGTCGCCATGGTTATACCTCAGCCCGTTTCTTCAGGCGTGGATCAAGCAGGGGATAGAGCAGGTCTACCAGCAGGCTGACCGTGACGAACGCGGTGGCGGACACCAGCACAATCGCCTGCAATACGCTGGCGTCCTGGGTGTTGACCGCTTCTTGCGTCAACTGGCCCAGCCCGCTACGGCCAAAGACGGTTTCGGTGATCAGCGCGCCCGCGATCAGTTCGCCCAGCAGCATGCCCGCCAGCGTGAGTGCGGGCAGGGCGGCGTTGCGGGCCACGTGACGCCACAACACGCCGCTGCGGCTGATGCCTTTGGCGCGCGCCACCGCCACAAACGGCTGTGTCAGCACCTGATCGATGCTGCGCATCAGTACCTGCGCGATCGGCGCCGAGATCGGCACCGCCAGCGTCAGGATTGGCAACACTAATCCTTCCCATTCGCCGGGGTTGATCACGGAAACCCAGCCCAAACGGAAGGAGAACACCTGAATCAGCACGATGCCCAACCAGAAGGTGGGGATGGAAATAAACAGCGACGGTACGGATTGAAAGACCTGCCGCAGCCAGCAGAAGGGCGACAGTGCGGAAAGAAAGGCCAGTGCGGACGCCAGCAGTACCGAAACGCTGAAACCGAGCACCGCCAGCAGCAGCGTCGGCGGCAGATTGGTCGCCAACAGCTCGCCGACCGGCAGCCCCGCGTGCAGCGAGAGGCCGAAATCGCCATGCAGAATGCGCGCCAGCGACGCAAAATACTGCGTCAGCATTGGAACGTCCGTACCGTAGGATTGACGCAATAGCGCGATCTGGTCGGCGCTCAGTCCTAGCTCCGGGTTCATGAATTTGATCAGCACCGCATCACCCGGTAGCGCCTGCAACAGAATGAACGACAGGGTGAACGCCGCCCACAGCACGCCGAGCGCCTGTCCGATGCGTATCGCCAGATATTTCATGCCTCACCTCCTGATTTGGCCTGTGCCGCCATCGGCGCTATGCGCGACGACGGTTTGATGGCGTTCAGCCTGATGCCGGGATCGACGAGCGAACGCCGCAAGGGCTCCCGGCATTCGCCCGGCGGACAGACTTTGGCGATCGCTGTTATACCGGGCTCAGACGGGACGTCGGGTTACTTGTCCAGCCAAGTGTTGTAGAAGCTGGGGCGGCCGACGGCTTCAAAACCGATGCCTTTGGTGGCGGCGCGCCCGGCAAACACCTGCGGTTCTTCAAAAATCGGAATGACGTAAGCCTGATCGATCAGGTAGTTCTGTACGTCGCCCACCAACGCCAACCGCCGGGAGCGATCGGTGGTGGAGGCAATGCCGTCCAGCAGGGCGTTCAGGCGCGCATCTTCAAAGGTTTTCACCTTGTCGCTCACGCCGCCTTTTTGCAGCAGCACGTTACGCAGCGTTGGATAATATTGGCTCTTCAGTACGTCCGGGTCGGCGCGGCCCACCATGCCCGGTGCGACGCCGGTTTTTTGTGGATCGAGGCTGTCCATGGTTTTGCTGCCGGCATCGCCCGCCAGCACGTTGAGCTTCACGCCTAATCTGGCCCACTGTTGCGCCACCAGTTGCAGCATCTCTTTGTTCTGCGGCTGCGGCAGTGATTCATAGGCAGTCAGGGTCAATGTCTGTCCGTCTTTTTCTCGCAGGCCTTGCGCGCCGGTTTTCCAGCCCGCCTCGTCCAGCAGACGCGACGCCTGCGCCGGGTCAAAGCGCAGTTTTGACGACAGATCGACATAGCCGGCGGCGGTTTTCGCCAGTACCGATGTTGCCTGCGGGTAGTTGCCGGAGTAGAGCGTCTGGACGATCTCCCCGGCGTTGGTGCCGTGCAGCAGAGCCTGACGAACACGAATGTCGGCTACCAGCGGGTTATCCGGGCGGAAGTTGATGCTGTTGTTGACGCCGCGGGTGGCGGCGGCATAGACGTGGATGCCTTCGCTTTGCACCCGTTTTTCGTCATAGGCCTGAATCTGGCGGATGACGTCCGCCTGACCGGAAACCAGCGCGCCAATGCGCACGCTGTCTTCCGGCGTGACCAGATAGGTGATGCCGTCCAGATAAGGACGGCCCTGATGTGTGGATTTCACCGGCGCC
Source organism: Musicola keenii (assembly GCF_014855505.1). Taxonomy (NCBI): domain Bacteria; kingdom Pseudomonadati; phylum Pseudomonadota; class Gammaproteobacteria; order Enterobacterales; family Pectobacteriaceae; genus Musicola; species Musicola keenii. The sequence continues at coordinate 99,327 of NZ_JAAWVW010000001.1, forward strand.
CAGTGGTAGTCCTTGCGGGCCGTCAGCTTCAGTTCGCGTCCCGGTTTCTCGCTGCTGACCACGAACGGGCCGGAGCCGATGATGCGGGGAGCGTCTCCCAACTGGTTGAAGTTGCGGGCCAGGGTACTGAGGGATACCAGCCCGGAACCGATGGCCGATGTGCCTTGCAGAAAACCGGGCGACGGTTTTTTGAAAAAGAACTTCACCGTCAGCGGGTCGATGACTTCGCTGCGCAGGTAGTTGTTGATCACCTCCGATACCGGCTGGTTCAGCGCCTTGTTGCCGAGGCCGTAGGTATCAAAGTTTTTGGCGACGGCGTTGGCGTCCAGCGGCGTACCGTCGGAGAAAGTCACACCGGGGCGCAGTTTGAAAGTGTATTCGGTACTGTCGGCGTTGATAGTCCAGGACTCGGCGATCCAGGGTTCAATCTCCAGCGTTTCCGGATTCTGGTAGGTCAGCTTATCGGTGATCTGGTTCAGAATGCCGCCGTTCGGGTAAAAACCACCGGCGGGCGGGTAAAGATTGGTATGGGGCTGTTGTTCGAGATACACCAGTGTTCCGCCGGTTTTCGGCGCTTTATCGTCGGCCTGTGCCGTGGCGCCATTTCCCAATAATGCTAATGAAATAAGCAGACCCATCTGCCGATTATGCGGAGCATTAAATAAACCAAACATGGTTTTTCCTTTATTTATTAAATGATTATTTGAAAATAAGCCGAGAGCTGGGGCGACAGGCGCACTGCCGTTGAGACACGATACTTTCACAGTGGTATTGAAACGACAAAGTATAAGAATGGTAATTGTTATGCGATTTTCATGTAAAAACACTGTAACGCAGATGAACGTCCGTCAGCGGGACACATGAGAAAAAGAGGGAGACAGAGCGTGCTGAGGGTGTGCTGGGATGATGACGTTGCCTTTGGTGGCGCTTGCGTCATGGTGTCTGTGCTTTGAAGACTTCATGCTTTGATCGGGGGGATAACTATCCTGGTGGGCAACGGATCATTACAATGTTGAATGTTCCACAGAAGAATGAATACCGTGAGCGAATTTTGATGTGGCTCAACGCGTAATAGTTCGCCACTTTATGTGGAAAATTTTACATATGCCCTAACAGTCATGGGAATGGTAAACGTGTTGGGCACAGTTATTTTGAAAACAATAACTCTGAAAATGATGAAGATTGGAGCCTGATGTGAGCTTTGAAAAGACGTTTAGAGATTACAAAGACGAAGGAGATGCCTGGATTACGCTTGCAACAGGGGAATATTACCCAGACATCCTGTGGGATGCGTGCAGACTTTATGAGCCCGTGTTGGTTGAGTTTGGCTTGTTGCTAAAAGCATCGCATTCATCTACCAACTTATTTACCTCCATCATGGACACAAAAAATCAGTGGATGAGAACGCAGCTCTGTCGGATATTCAAAAAATATGTTAGCCCACAGACACCTGTTGAAATGTTAAAGCGCAAGACTGATGCAGCAAAAATTTGTGCCCAGTTTGGCGACGCTTTCAGAAATATCGTTGAGGTACAGCGGAAGTTCAATTCGCGTCCGATACCGGATGAAGCATTATGTGCAGTGCTCTGGGAGTATAAGGATCGAGGTAAAAAAGGCTATGACCTTACAGAGAGACTCTTTGATGTGCTGCGTAGTCAGCATACTCATTTAGTGGTTACTGGGCCTGAGCGCGCGGGGAGGGATGTACTACTGGGTAATGTTTTCAAAGACTATCCAAAGCCTGATCGTCCGGTAGATTTTGTAATCTATGAAGGTGAAAACGTTCTGGCTATTGGTCTTGCGCGTTATGACTCTGATCGTGGAGGTTCCCAAGAAGACGATCGAACTGGGCAGTATCGGGAAGTCGCTCAAGAAATCATTAGCTACGCGGATAGTCATGGAATGCCACATATCAAGGTTGTCTATGTAAATGATGGACCGGGTTTGTTGCTTGGTTCGATGTGGAATGATTATTCGTATATCGAGGAGCAATGGCAGGATAGGGTTAAGGTTGTCACTCTACGAATGGTGCCAGAGCGTATTACTGCTGAATGGCTGAGGTCTTGATATGGCAGTACCTATTCCAGTGAAAGGAAAGCGTAATAGTGCAGTACGACAGCAACGTACGGGAACTACAGGCTTTCATCTTGCATACCACGGTAAGAAGTCAACGGAAGAGATTTTGACAACGCCTATAGGTAAGTATGTTCCAAGTGCTACCTACAATAGTGGCGAGAACAGGCTATATCATGCAGATAACCTTCAAGTTTTAGCCACACTTGCGCAGGATGAGTCCGTCGTAGGTAAGGTTAAGCTAGTCTATATTGACCCACCGTTTGCTACGGCTGCTGCATTTGAGTCGAGAAAACAAAAACATGCTTATGATGATCACCTTATTGGGCCGGATTTTGTCGAAGCGTTGCGTGAACGACTAATACTCATTCATCACCTTTTGGCTGATGATGGTTCTCTGTATCTTCATCTTGATGAACGGATGATTTTTCACTTTCGCATTATTCTTGACGAAATTTTCGGGGAAAAGGGTTTCAGGAACTGTATTACACGCAAGAAATGCAATCCAAAGAATTACACCAGAAAGACATACGGTAACGTTGCTGACTACATCCTCTTTTACACGAAGAGCGAAAGTTATGTTTGGAATCGCCCGGTTGAGCAGTGGGAGGAGATTAAAGCAATAAAAGAATATCAGTATGTCGATTCGGATGGGAGGCGTTATAAGAAAGTACCTGTCCATGCCCCAGGTGTTCGCAACGGTGAAACAGGTAAAGCATGGCGGGGTAAGTTCCCCCCTCCAGGCAAGCATTGGCAGTATCCGCCAACAACGTTGGATGAGATGGATGCAAGGGGCGAGATTTATTGGTCAGCTACGGGGAACCCGAGACGGAAAATATACCTTGAAAATAGTCCGGGCATTCCGGTTCAGGATATCTGGATGGATATGAAGGATGCTCATAATCAAAACATTCATATCACAGGCTACCCGACGGAAAAAAATCCAGCCCTGCTTGCCCGTCTCATTGAGGCTTCTTCAAACCCCGGTGATCTCGTTATGGATTGCTATTCGGGCTCTGGAACAACCCTTGCTGTGTCTTCCAGACTTGGAAGACGTTGGATTGGTGTGGATCGTAGTCACGAAGCGATAAGAACGACTTTACATCGCTTTGAACTTGGCACCGAACGGATGGGGGACTTTGTTAATACAAAGCAGCAAAGTGAATTACCTTTACATAACCCTATTACTGATTTTGTGCTTTATGAAACGGTACAGGAAGATGTTGGTGTTGATGAGGTGTGTGAAGCGTCAGAAAAGACAGCATCTGAACCGGTGGTGCTGTCAGGGCGGTGAAAAAATCTCTTTTCTTATCAATAGATATATCCTGAATAGCCTCGACGATCCTGGCATATGAGCGATCGTCGGGGCTGGCTTCCCGTACAGTAATCCGTTTATGCCGGATCGCGGTCGATGGCGAATGGCGACCAGGCCTGACGTACCGGCATCACTTCAACCCGGTTGATGTTCATGTGATCCGGCAGTGTGGCGATGTAATAAATCTGCCCGGCGATGTCTTCCGCCGTTAGCGGCGTAGTGCCGCGGTAGAGGCGATCAGACGCATCCTGATCGCCCTTGGTGCGCACCAGCGTGAATTCGGTCTCAGCGATGCCGGGTGCCAGATCGGTCACGCGCACACCGGTGCCCTGTAAGTCGCAGCGCAGGTTGTAGCTGAACTGTTTCACAAAGGCTTTGGTGGCGCCGTAAACGTGGCTGCCGGGGTATGGCCACTGGCCGGCGATGGAGCCGATGTTGATGATACTGGCGCCTTTACCGGTGCTGATGAGCGTTGGCAACAGCGCATGGGTGACGTTGACCAGCCCTTTGGTATTGGTGTCGATCATGGTGTGCCAGTCGTCCAGTTGCACCGATTGCGCAGGCTGCGGCGACAGCGCCAGCCCGGCGTTGTTCACCAGCGTTTTCACCGCCCGGAAACCGTCCGGCAGGTTGTTGACCACCGCTTGCACCGCGGCGGCGTCACGCACGTCCAGCGTAGCGATGTGCACCGGCACCGTGGAAGACAGCTCATCCGCCAGCGCTTGCAGTCGTTCTGCGCGGCGTCCGGTCAGAACTAATGACCAGCCCGCACGCGCGAAATGATACGCGGTGGCGCGACCGAACCCGGACGTGGCGCCGGTAATAAACACAATATTGCTCATAACGATGGGTTCCTCTCGATGGATGATGTGCGATGGATGGCGTGGGGCGCACTTCCCGCGAATGATCGCCATGGCGGCAGCAGGCCGTTCAGCATGGTTTCAACTCTACGAATAAGGCCTGGTGGCTCACAGGGCCAGTTCGCCGGAAAGGATGGGACACATCTGGCTCATTAATCATCGGAAACTGGCTCTATCGCCTGCGACGGTTTTCTTCCTAGTCTCAAATCATGATGTGTTTCACGTTCGTCGGCAGTGTTGCGCCGCCGGGGGCGTGCCGTGGGTATGACGAGGGTAAACAAAATGACGTTGAAACAGGTGCAATCGAACGAAGAAGTCCGCCAACTGGACAGACAGTATGTCTTTCATTCCTGGTCGTCGCAGGGGGCGCTAAACCCGATGGTGATCGCCGGCGGCGAGGGGTGCCGGTTGTGGGATTACGAAGGCCGCTCCTATCTGGATTTCAGCAGCCAGTTGGTGAATACCAACATCGGCCATCAGCATCCGAAAGTGGTGGCGGCGATCCGTGAACAGGCCGGGCTGCTGACCACGATTGCGCCCGCCACCGCCAATCTGGCGCGCGGTGAAGCGGCAAAGCGCATTGTGTCCCATGCGCCGCAAGGGCTTAACAAGGTGTTCTTCACCAATGCCGGTGCCGATGCCAATGAAAACGCCATCCGCATGGCGCGTCTGTTCACCGGCAAGGAAAAAGTGCTGTCCGGCTACCGTTCCTACCACGGCAACACCGGTGCGGCGATCGGCGCCACCGGCGACTGGCGCCGCCTGCCGAATGAATACTCTCGCGGTCATGTGCATTTCTTCACGCCTTATCTGTACCGCAGCGAGTTTCATGCAACGACGGAACAGCAGGAGTGCGCGGCGGCGTTGCATCATCTGCGCCGCATTATCGAATGCGAAGGGCCGAATACCATCGCCGCCATTCTGCTGGAAACCATTCCCGGCACGGCCGGTATTCTGGTGCCGCCCGCCGGTTATCTGCAAGGGGTGGAAGCGCTGGCCCGCGAGTTCAATATCATACTGATTATGGATGAGGTGATGGCCGGGTTCGGCCGTACCGGCAGTTGGTTTACCTGCCAGCACTATGGCGTAACGCCGGATTTGATCACCTTCGCCAAAGGGGTGAACTCCGGTTACGTGCCGGCGGGCGGGGTGATTATCGCCGAGCGCATCGCGCACTTTTTTGATGACCGGCTGTTCCCCGGCGGCCTGACCTACTCCGGTCATCCGTTGGCGATGGCGGCCATCGTCGCCACTATCGATGCGATGGAAGAGGAAAAGGTGGTGGAGAATGCCGCGAAAATCGGCGACGGCATTCTGGCCGAGGGCCTGAAAAGTATCGGCGAAAAATACGCTATCGTCGGTGATGTGCGTGGCAAAGGGGTGTTCCACGCGCTGGAGCTGGTGAGCGATCCGGCAGCCCGCACGCCGTTGCCCGCCGCCCGCATGGCGGATCTGAAAAAAGCGTTGTTGGATCGCGGTATGATCGGTTTTATCGCCGAAAATCGCCTGCATGTGGTGCCGCCCTGCATCATCACCGCCGACGAAGCCCGGCAAGGGCTTGCCATTATCGATGAGGCGCTGGCGGAGTTGAGCAACAAGCTGGCGTGATAGCCCCTGTATGAATTTGTGTCAGTCATCACGCTGTCAGTGATGACGATGATGCCGAACGCGATACCCGGATGGGCTCGCGTTCGGCGTTTGTTGAAAAGAACCCCGCCTTCGTGTTCGTCGCTTCCTGTCCCGTCCTCTTGCCCCATCGGAAAGCAACTTTGTCGCTAACTGCACCAATCTGGTCATAAAAAAGGATTATATGGCGGGTAAAATACGCCATTTATCTTGTCTGGCTCAAAAAATAAACATTGGCACAGAAATGGCATGGTTAAAGGACGAAACCTAACCATACGGTCAGAAAATTACCTGAGGGAGAACCGTAATGAGCCAGATGGTCTATGTCGACGAGCCTTCCGTGGTGGCGTTAAAGCCGGCGTCGGCGCTGCGCCCGGCGATCGTGGTGCGCGACGCCAATGTGATTTACCCGGCGGCGGATCAGCCGGTGCATGCACTGAAAGACATCAACTTGACCATTCGTCAGGGCGAGTTCGTCTCCTTTATCGGGCCGTCCGGCTGTGGAAAAACCACCCTGCTACGCGCTATCGCCGACCTGGAGCCTATTACCACCGGCGAGGTGTTGGTCAATGACATGACGCCGTCCGAGGCGCGGCAGGCCGGGGCTTACGGCTATGTGTTTCAGTCGCCGGTGCTGCTGCCGTGGCGCACGGTGCTGGCCAACGTGATGCTGCCGTTGCAGATTCAGGGCGTGCCGCCCGGCCGTTGTGATGACATCGCCCGCGAGCAGCTGGCGCGCGTCGGCTTGAAGGGGTTTGAGAAAAAGTACCCGTGGCAGTTGTCCGGCGGGATGCAGCAGCGGGTGTCGATCGCCCGTGCGCTGGGTTTCGAGCCGAAAATCCTGATGATGGATGAGCCTTTCGGCGCGCTTGATGAATTGACCCGCGACAACCTCAACCAGCAATTGCAGCAGCTGTGGTTCAGCGAAAAACGCACCATGGCGTTCGTCACTCACTCGATTTCGGAAGCAGTCTATCTCTCTACCCGTATCGTCATCATGACGCCGCGTCCGGGGCGGATTGTGAAAGTCATTGAATCGCCGCTGCCTGACGAGCGCGATTTGTCGCTGCGGGATACGCCGGAGTTCATCCGGTTGGCGCAGGAAGTCAGGGAGGCGCTGGTGGAGGGGCATCATGAACACTGAGTTGATCAGGCGTCATGCGTTGCCGGTAGGCGTGGTGCTGCTGGCGGCGTTGCTGGGTTGGTACCTGCTGGCCATCGGCCTCAATGCCGCCGGTGCGATAGAGCGCACGCTGGCGCCGAAGGGGAGCTGGGGCTGGCGCGAGCTGGTGGCGACGACCTTGTCGATGCCGCGCCCGGTGCTGCCGGCGCCGCACCAGATCCTGCTGGATATCTGGAACAGCCTGACGCAATGGCCGGTCACTTCGCCGCGTAATCTGCTGTTGCACACCTGGGTGACGGCCAGCGCTGCGCTGACCGGTTTTTTCATGGGGCTGGCGTTGGGGCTGGGGCTGGCGGTGTGTATCGTCCATTCCCGCACGCTGGATAAGGCGTTGCTGCCGTGGATTGTCGCCTCGCAGACCGTACCGGTGCTGGCGATAGCGCCCATCGTGCTGGTGATCCTCGGCAGTCTGGGGATTACCGGCATGTTGCCGAAGGCCACCATCGCCATGTACCTGTGTTTCTTTCCCGTCACCATCGCCACTGTGCAAGGGCTGCGTGCGCCGCAGAAGCTGGAAATGGAACTGGTGCATACCTATGCCGCCAGTCGTATCGATACGTTTTGGCTGGTGCGGTTGCCGTCTTCGCTGCCGTACCTGTTTCCGGCATTCCGGGTGGCGATCGCCAGCGGGCTGGTGGGCACCATGGTGGCGGAGTTGCCGACCGGAGCACAGGCTGGGTTGGGTTCCCGCCTACTGACCGGTTCTTATTACGGCAACACGGTACAGATTTGGTCGGCGCTGGTGATGGCGTCGTTACTCGGGCTGGGGCTGACCGCGCTGGTCAGCCTGACGGAGCGGCTGGTGATGCGCCAGCGCAAGGGGGCTTGAATGATAAAAACCAAACCGATTCCCGGCGTGGTGCTGCTGATCGCGGCGCTACTGTCCCTGGTGCTGGCAGGGATTCAGGCGTTCAGCCACGATGCGCCGTCGTGGGCCGCGTTGGCGGCGGACGCGGTTCTGCTGGCCGCCTGCTTTACCGCGATGTCGCCGACGATGGCGGTGTGGCGCTGGCTGACGTTGATGGCGTGGTTGGCGATCGGCGCGGTGGTGCTTGCTTCCCTGACCGATGAAGGGCTGGATGGCGCGACGCTGACAGCGCTGGCGCTGCTGGCCGGCGTCAGCGTACAGGGGCTGGCGCGTCTGGCGGGGCGGCGTTTGCCGGAAGGCGCGGTAGCGCTGCTGTTCGGCGTATGGGTGCTCTATTTCTGGCAACTGCTGGTGACGTGGTTCGCCATTCCGCAGGTACTGTTGCCGACGCCGCTCGACATTCTGCAGGCACTGTTCGGCAGCGCATCGTTACTGGCGGGCGATGTGGTGCAGACGGTATTGAAATCGGTGCTGGCGGGCTACCTGCTCGGCTGCGGGTTGGGGATCGCGGTGGCGATGTTGATCGATCGTTTGCCGTTTTTGCAGCGAGGATTATTGCCGCTGGCGAACCTGACCAGCACCATTCCGTTGGTGGGCGTGGCGCCGATTGCGGTGATGTGGTTCGGCTTTGACTGGCCATCCAAAGCGGCGGTGATCGTCCTGGTTACATTCTTTCCGGCGTTGGTCAGTACGTTGGCCGGGCTGCGGGCCAGCGGCAAGCTGGAGCGGGAGTTGATGTACTGCTACGCCGCCAGCCCGCGCCGCACGTTGTGGGCGTTGCGGCTGCCCGCCGCGCTGCCGTTCATCTTCAGCGCACTCAAGGTCAACGCCACGCTGGCGTTGATCAGCGCGATTGTGGCGGAGTTTTTCGGCTCGCCTACCGCCGGGCTCGGTTTTCGTATCTCCACCGAAGCGGCGCGGATGCATATGTCGATCGTCTGGGCGGCGATCGTCGTCGCTTCGGCAATCGGCTCGCTGGTTTACGCCCTGCTGGTGCGTCTGGAGCGTAAGGTCAATTTCTGGCACCCCTCGGTTCGGGGCGTGTCTTAAACGGCGTCATTCATGTGGTATGACGTTGTTAAGCAAGGAAAAACAAGGGATAACCGAAAGCCGGCCGGGCCGGCGTCGAGGGAGCGCCCTGATAACAGGCAGCATGTTGGTTGTGTTCACTTAACCCGAGGAGTATCAGATGACAAAACGTTCCGTGTTTCGCCAGGGAGCGCTGCTGGCAGCCCTGTCCCTGACCTTTGCCTTGCAGGCGCAGGCCGCTGAAAAGGTCACGCTGCAACTGAAATGGGTGCCGCAGGCCCAGTTCGCCGGCTATTACGTGGCGCAGGAGAAAGGGTTCTACAAACAGGAAGGGCTGGACGTCACCATCAAACCCGGCGGCACCGATATTTCTCCGGTACAGGTGATCGCCGGCAAGTCGGCGGACGTGATCGTCAACTGGATGCCGGACGCGCTGGCCGCACGGGAAGCCGGCGTCCCGCTGGTGAACATTGCTCAGGTATTCGACCGCTCCGGCATGATGTTGACCTGTAAGAAATCCAGCGGCGTGGCGTCGCCCGCCGACCTGAAAGGTAAAACGCTGGGAGTCTGGTTCGGCGGCAACGAGTATCCGTTCTTCAACTGGATGAATAAGCTGGGTTACAAACCTGACGTGGACATCAAGGTGTTGAAACAGGGCTTCAACGTCGATCCGCTGTTGCAGAATCAGGCTGCCTGTATCTCCACCATGAACTACAACGAATACTGGCAGCTGATCGATGCCGGGGTGAAAAAAGATGACCTGATCACGTTCGCCTATGAGGATCAGGGGGTTTCCACGCTGGAAGACGGCTTGTATGTGCTGGGGCCGAACCTGAAAGACCCGGCGTTCGTCGCCAAGATGGCGAAATTCCTGAAGGCCTCCTTCAAGGGCTGGAACTATGCGGTTAACCATCCTGATGAGGCAGCGAAGATCGTGGTGGCGGAAGACGCCTCCGGCGCCGCCACCCAAGACGTTCAGCAGCGTCAGATGGAAAATGTGGCTAAACTGATCACCCATGCCAATACGCCGAAGGTGGGGTATCTGGATCCGACGGCCTACCGTCGCACCATCGACGTGCTGTTGAAGAGCGGCGGCAGCAATCCGGTCATCAAAAAAGACCCGGGTGACGCCGCCATGAGCCATGTGGTGTGGGACGCGGCCATGAAATAAGCACCTCAAGCCAGGGACGGCGCGTAATGAGGTGAGCAATCTGATGCGGGTACGGGATATGCAGGATGAGGGAATGGTTGCCGCGCAAAGCGGGCGTTTGTTGCCGGAGAGCGCGGATGAAGGGGAAAAAGGACGAATCCGGCAGGATAACGAAGCCATCATTCTGTTGGCGGCGGAGCGGGTATTCGCCCGCTTCGGTTTTCGGGGCGCGACCATGGCGCTGATTGCCGAAGAAGCCGGGCTCCCCAAGGCCAACCTGCATTACTATTTCGGCAATAAGCAGACGCTGTATCTCACGGTGCTCGACAGCATTTTGCACGATTGGCTGTCGCCGCTGGACGACTTGCATCCGCAGGCCGATCCGAAAACCGCGATCGAAGCCTATGTGCGTCAGAAGATCCATTTCAGCTTCGCCCGCCCGGACGCTTCCCGCTTGTTCGCCAACGAGATTCTGCAGGGGGCGCCGATGGTGCATCACCTGTTGCAGACTGAGTTGCGGCGGCTGGTGGTGGAAAAGGCGGCGGTGCTGGACGGCTGGATCGCCGCCGGTCGTTTGCAACCACTGGATACCACCCATTTCTTTTTCAGCGTCTGGTCGATGACCCAGACCTACGCGGATTTCGACATTCAAATCGCCGCGGTGCTGGGTGATGATTCCCATAGCGACGCCGCCGAGGTGCGCGCCACCCGCCATGTGCTGAACAGTGTGTTTCGGATGTGCGGGCTGTAGCGTTTACCGGGCTTGCCGTCAGGCTGGCGATCATGACCCGGTGAACGGTGGGCGCGTTTGGGGTCAGCGGAAATCGAACTGCTCGAAATGCAGCGCGGAGCGGCCGAGGTGGCGTTGCAAATAGCGCCGCATGCCGGCTGGCCCACAGAACCAGACGCCGGCGCAGTCGTCGGTCGGGATGCGCTGCGGATCCAGCAGCCCGTCCCGGTCGCGGACGATAATGTTCAGGTTGACCCCGGTTTCGCTCGCCAGGTGTTCCAGTGTCTCCCGGTGGATCAGGTCGGTTTCGCTGTTGACGCAGTAGAACAGCGTCGTATTCGCTTGTTTAGCCCGGCTGTCGTGCAGATGGTACAGCCATGACAGGAACGGCGTAATGCCGATGCCGCCGGCAATCCAGTAGATTGGTTTATCCGGATGTGCCGGCAGGATGAAATCGCCGTAAGGGCCTTCCACCACCACGTCCTTTCCTACCAGATCGTGCGCGTCGACCAGCGATGCCGTGTAATCCCCCAGTGCTTTGATGGTGATGGTCAATGTCTGGTGATTCGCATCGTAACGGCTGATCGTGAACGGATGCTTACCTTCTTTAGGGTCGGTCGTCAGAAAGATAAATTTGCCGGGTTGATAATGACGGCTAAATGACGCTGGAATATTGATGGTTAATTCCAACGTTGAATCATTTAATTTATTCGTCGCAGTGATTTTCCCTGGTAAATTATTTCTTTTGCCGATTTGCCTTGCCAGTGAATAAAGCGCGATGGTTGCGGAAATAACGCATAATACCATGCAGGCAACGCCAAAAGCCGTCCAGCGCATATCGTTATTAATCCTATAAAAAGAATGCATAATGCCCAGCAGTGCGATAATTGCGCCGATTTTGTGAATGACGCGGAAGTGTTTATAGGAAATCCATTTAATCAGGCTGACGGCAATAAATATTATCATGCCATAAAAGGCAATTTCCCCGAATTCATCCATGACCTTGCGCCAGGGATCAAAGGGATGTGGCTGATGGCGGCCTGATGTCACCCATTCCAACGCGGCGGCGATTTTCGGCAGTTTGGCGAATAACCAGTGCAGCAAAGTGGCGACGCCGGCGCCGATCCCCAGATATTTGTGCTGGAGATACATTTTGTCCATGCCGCCTAGCCGTTTTTCCAGCCATGATGGATGGAGCGCCATGAGCAGCAACCCGGCGATGCAAAATACCGCAATAAAACCAGTAAGCTGCAACAACATATCGCGCCAATAAAAAAAGCGGCCAGGGTAGTTACCTCCGGCAGACTCAACGCCCAGATGACAAGACAGACCAAAAATGACACGGTAATTAACTTCATGATAAAGAACCTCTGAATTTAATAAGATGGTTTTTATTTTTTTGGCGAAACGAAAAGGAATAAATAAATCAATTCGCAACGAGAAAATAACACTTTGTAATAAATATAGTGGCGAAGGAGGGGGAGGGCTATAGTAAGCCCGGTAAAGTTATGTATTTGATTATCATATCGATGATGTGATTATTTTAATTTGTAACATTATGAAGAATAAAAAAGAAATGTGCAGAATGCTTCATATTTTACGCATAATGATGGGGGTAAATAATAATGACTCGTAGAGTCTATCTCAGTAGGCGTTATTCGCGTAGCCAGTGTGGATTCGAATAACATAGATAAACCTGAACGTACACGAAATAGGTGAAGATATCGGGCCCTGCCAGGGCCAAAATGACCAGTGAAATAACCCTAATGGATTTATACCCGTCATATTTCACGTTGCAGGTATGTTGGCTGCGTGACTCGGCCCAGCAATGAGCCTCGCCCTTCGGGCCGCGGCAAGCAGCGTTCAAATAGGCATATGCCTATTTGTCGCTCGCCCGCATCATAACGCCAGCGCAACGGGAAAAGGGGATATGCCCTCCGTGCCTCCCCTCACCAATGCGGGCGGTTGAACCCCGGCATATGTGTTGTCAGGCAGTCGCGACTTCAGTTCAGGAGCCACGATCATTTGCTGTGTTGGGGCATGCCTGCGACCGGGCGCAAAGCACAAAAATGGCGCAACCGGCGGTGAAAATAGCTGGTTTTGCACTCCATTCGGTCAAAATTTGTTCTTATGTTTCCCACATATTTCTGTTAATCGCCTGTTTTTCATGCATTTCACGATGTCTGAAAAAATGGCACAACAATCGCATTGTTTCTCCTGAAAACTTAACCAAACGGTCAGGATTTTGATGGGACGATCAGATGACATCCGACGTCGGCCATTCCTGTTCAGGAGAAGCACCATGAGCATTCTACAGCAACGCAGTATTGGCGATATTCCCCGGCAGATGGCGTGCGCGGGCCGCCGTTATCCCGATGTTTCTTTTCTTGTGGAGGTGGCGCGATGACAACCCCCCTCTCTACCGGCATGAATGCGCCGGGTATTCTCTCCGCTCGTCTCGACCCGGCGGATTACGCCGGTAATTTCAGCGACAGCTGCCCGCCGCTGACAGCAATGCAGGCGGTGATCGAGGCGGAACGCTGCTACTACTGTTTCGACGCCCCCTGCACCCGTGCCTGCCCGGCGGATATCGATGTACCGAGCTTTATTCACCGTATCGCACAGGACAATGCGCGTGGCGCGGCGGAGGTGATTTTGCAGGCTAATGTGCTGGGCGGGATGTGTTCCCGCGTGTGCCCGACGGAAACCCTGTGTGAACAGGTCTGTGTGCGTAACGTGCAGGACGGCAACCCGGTAAAAATAGGATTGCTGCAACGCCACGCGACCGATCGCTATCTGGCTAACCCCGGTAAACCGTTGTTTGTGCGGGCGCCGGACAGCGGAAAAACCATTGCGGTCGTCGGCGCAGGCCCGGCCGGGTTGACGGTCGCGCACCGGTTGGCGGTGTGCGGCCACCACGTAGTGGTGTTCGACGCCCGGCCCAAACCCGGCGGCCTCAATGAATATGGACTGGCGGCATACAAAACCACCGAGGATTTCGCCCAGAAAGAGATCGCCTGGTTGTTGTCGGTCGGCGGCATTGCGCTGCGCCTTGGCCAGCAGTTAGGGCGGGATTTTACGCTGGATGCGCTGCGGGAAGAGTATGACGCGGTGTTTCTTGGTATGGGTCTTGCTGGCGTTAATGCGCTGGGGATTGACGAACCGCCGCTGGCCGGTGTGCGCGAAGCGGTGGATTTTATCGCCGAGTTGCGGCAGGCCGAGGATCTGAGCCAGGTGGCGGTCGGTCGCCAGGTGGTGGTGATCGGCGGTGGTATGACGGCGGTGGATGCGGCGGTGCAGGCGAAAAAACTGGGCGCGCGTGAGGTCACGATGGTCTATCGCCGTGGCGAGGCGGCGATGAAAGCCTCAGCGCATGAACAGCTGTGGGCGAAACAGAACGGTGTGGTCATCCGGCATTGGGCGGCGCCGCAAGCGCTGCAGGGCGCAGACGGCAAGGTGACAGGCGTGACTTTCCAGGTGATGCAACCGCAGGATGGCGCGCTGACGGCCAGCGGGGAAACCTTCACGCTGCCTGCCGACATGGTGCTGAAAGCGATCGGCCAATGCTACGAGCCGCAACCGGCTGGCGCGGCGCTGGTGTTGAAGGGTGGGCGTATTGCGGTGGATGAACAGGGCCGCACCTCGCTGCCCGGCGTCTGGGCGGGCGGTGATTGCTGCGCCGACGGGCTGGATTTGACCGTGGATGCGGTGCGTCAGGGCAAGCTGGCCGCCAAATCCATCGAACTGGCGTTGAAAGTCACCGGTCTGGTGGCGGCTAACGATACCTCTTCACTGACTCGCCAGGAGCGTTCCCATGGCTGATTTGAGCACCGAATTTCTGGGTATTAAGAGCCCTAACCCGTTCTGGCTGGCGTCCGCGCCGCCGACGGACAAGGAATATAACGTGGTGCGGGCGTTTGAGGCGGGCTGGGGCGGTGTGGTGTGGAAAACGCTGGGGCTGGATCCGCATGTGGTCAACGTCAGCGGCCCGCGCTACAGCACGCTTTTGGGGGCCGACCGCCGGGTATTGGGGCTCAATAACATCGAGTTGATTACCGACCGGCCGTTGCACGTCAATCTGGAAGAAATCGCCCGCGTTAAACGCAACTGGCCGGATCGCGCCATGATTGTGTCGATCATGGTGCCCTGCGAGGAGGAGGCGTGGAAAGCCATCCTGCCGCTGGTGGAAGAGACCGGCGCCGACGGCATTGAGCTGAATTTCGGCTGCCCGCACGGTATGAGCGAGCGCGGCATGGGGGCGGCGGTGGGGCAGGTGCCGGAATACATCGAGAGAGTGACCCGCTGGTGCAAGCAGTATTGCCGCCTGCCGGTGATCGTTAAGCTGACGCCGAACATCACCGACATCCGTTATCCGGCGCGGGCGGCGAAACGCGGCGGCGCGGACGCGGTATCGCTGATTAACACCATCAACTCGGTGATGGGGGTTGACCTTGACCAGATGCTGATGACGCCGCACACCGGCGGCAAAGGCTCCCACGGCGGTTACTGCGGCCCGGCGGTGAAGCCGATAGCGCTCAATATGGTGTCGGAAATCGCCCGTGACCCGGAAACGTTCGGCCTGCCGATTTCCGGTATCGGCGGCATTTCCACCTGGCGCGACGCGGCGGAGTTCATCGCGCTGGGTTGCGGCACGGTGCAGGTGTGCACCGCGGTGATGGTGCAGGGTTTCCCGATTGTGCGCGACATGATTAGCGGGCTGTCCAACTTTATGGACGAACACGGCTACCGTTCCATCGAGGCGTTTCGCGGTCGCGCGGTCAGTAGCGTCACCGACTGGCGTTACCTCAATCTGAACCATATCGACAAGGCGGTGATCGACCAGTCGCTGTGTATCAAGTGTGGGCGTTGCCATTTGGCCTGTGAAGACACCTCCCATCAGGCGATCACCCGCCAGAAAAACGGCGAGCGTCATTTTGAAGTGAAAGAAGAGGATTGCGTCGGCTGCAACCTGTGCGTCTCCATCTGCCCGGTGGAAAACTGCATCTCGATGCGCAGCCTACAACCCGGCGAGGTGGATCTGCGTACCGGCAAGACGGTGAGCGCCGACTACGCCAATTGGACTACCCACCCGAATAACCCCATGGCAACCACGGCAGGCGCGGCTTGAGCACCGCGTGTGGTCAGCACTCTCTGCAATGAGGAGCAATGATGAGCAAATTGTTGATTAAGGGCGGCACCGTGGTGAATGCCGATCGTCAGTTCCGCGCCGATGTTCTGTGCGTCGACGACGTGATTGCGGCGGTGGGCGATATCCCGGCATCGGACATCGTCGGCGCGGAGGTGGTGGACGCCGGCGGGTTGTACGTGATGCCGGGCGGCATCGACCCGCACACCCATATGAATTTTCCGTTTATGGGCACCACCACGGTGGATGATTTCTACAGCGGCACCGCTGCGGCGCTGGCGGGCGGTACCACCACCATCATCGATTTTGTTATTCCCAATCCGCAGCAGCCGCTGATGGAGGCGTATCACACCTGGCGCGGCTGGGCGGAAAAGGCGGCCTCGGATTACAGCTTCCACGTTGCCATCACCTGGTGGGATGACAGTGTACGTCGCGACATGGGCACATTGGTGCGGGAAGAAGGGGTCAACAGCTTCAAACATTTTATGGCGTACAAAAACGCCATCATGTGCGACGACGAAACGCTGATGAACAGTTTTCGCCGCTCGTTGGAGCTGGGCGCGATGCCGACGGTGCACGCCGAAAACGGCGAGATGGTCTATCTGCTGCAACAGGAATTGCTCAAACAGGGGATTACCGGGCCGGAAGGGCACCCGCTGTCGCGTCCGCCGGAGGTGGAGGGCGAGGCGGCCAACCGCGCCATCACCATCGCCAGCATCATGGGGGTACCGATCTACGTGGTGCATGTGTCCTGTATCGAGTCGGCGGAGGCGATAGCCCGCGCTCGGGCTCGAGGACAGCGAGTGTACGGCGAAGTGTTGGCGGGGCATCTGGTGATCGACGACAGCGTTTACCGCGATGCGGACGCTGCCCGCGCCGCCGCCTATGTCATGAGCCCGCCGTTCCGGCCGAAAGCGCATCAGGACGCGCTGTGGCACGGGTTGCAGTCCGGGCAGTTGCACACCACCGCGACCGATCACTGTACGTTTTGCGCCAGCCAGAAAGCCGCCGGCCTGGATAATTTCACCAAAATTCCCAACGGCTGCGGCGGCGTCGAAGAACGCATGGCGGTGATCTGGGATGCGGGCGTCAATAGCGGTCGTCTGACGCCGAGTGAGTTTGTCGCTATCACTTCCGCCAATACCGCGCGGTTGTTCAATATCTATCCGCGTAAAGGCAGCGTATCCGTTGGCGCCGATGCGGATCTGGCGTTATGGGACCCGGCGGGCAGTAAGACGCTGTCGGCCAAAACCCATCATTCTCGTAATGATTTCAATGCGTTTGAAGGCCGTACCGTCAAGGGTATTCCGGCTTTTACCGTCAGTCAGGGCGTGGTGGTGTACGCCAACGGCGATCTGCGCGCCCGCGAAGGGGCGGGACGCTATATCAAACGCCCGGCATTTGGGCCGGATTTCAGCGCAGCGGCGCAGTGGGAACGTCAGCGGGCGCCGCAGGCGGTGACGCGCTAACGCGAGAGGCCGTCTCCGTCCGGTTGCGGGCGGGGCCGCCATCGTTCAGACAGGGTTTGATTTCACGGTGAGGAAAGAGCAATGACGAGCGATGTACTGACCGCCGCCCAGTGCGGCATCGATACGACCGACCTACGAGTGGATGGCGACCGGCTGTGGCAGTCGCTGATGGATTTGGCGGTCATTGGCGCTACGCCGAAGGGCGGCGTGTGCCGGCTGACGTTGACCGACTTGGATCGGCAAGGGCGCGATCTGGTGGTGGGATGGGGCAAAGCCGCTGGGCTATCGGTGGACGTCGATCAGATCGGCAATGTGTTTATGCGCCGTCCGGGGCGCAATAACGCGCTGCCGCCGATTGTCGCCGGCAGCCATATTGACACCCAGCCCACCGGCGGCAAGTTCGACGGTAATTTTGGCGTGTTGGCGGCGCTGGAGGTGATCCGTACCCTCAACGATAGCGGTATTGAAACCGAAGCGCCGGTGGAAATGGTGTTCTGGACCAATGAAGAAGGCTCGCGTTTTGTGCCGGTGATGATGGGTTCCGGGGTGTTCGCCGGCGTTTTCTCGCTGGAGCACGCCTACGCCGCGGTGGATATCGACGGCAAGACGGTAAAGGATGAACTGACGAAGATCGGCTATGCCGGGCCGCAAATGCCGGGCGATCGCGCGATCGGCGCCTATTTTGAAGCGCATATCGAGCAAGGGCCGATCCTGGAGGATGAAGATGTCACGATCGGCGTCGTACAGGCGGTGCTGGGCATCCGCTGGTATGACTGCGTGGTGACGGGGCAGGAATCGCACGCCGGCCCGACGCCGATGGCGCTGCGTAAGGATGCGTTGCAGGTGTCCACCCGCATCATGCAGGAAGTGGTGGCGATCGCCGGGCGCTTTGCACCGCATGGCCGCGGGACGGTGGGGATGGTGCAAGTGCACCCCAACAGCCGCAACGTGGTGCCAGGCAGCGTGAAATTCTCCGTCGATTTTCGCAATATCAACGATGCGTTGGTCGATGAAATGGACGCCGCGCTCAAAGCTTTTATCCGCCAACTGGCGCAGGAGACCGGCCTTGGCATCGAATTGACGCAAGTGTCGCACTACCCGGCGGCGCCGTTCCATCCGGAGTGTAAGGACGCGGTGCGCAATGCGGCGCAGCGCCTGGGGTATTCCCACCGGGATATCGTGTCCGGCGCGGGGCACGACGCGGTGTATATGAGCATGCTGGCGCCCACCGGTATGATTTTCATCCCTTGCAAAGACGGCATCAGCCACAACGAGATTGAGTACGCGGCGCCGGAGCATGTGACGGCGGGTGCCAATGTGTTGTTGCATGCGATGCTGGAAAAAGCGGGTGTGGCGGGGCGGCGCTGAGCCCGGCCCCTCTGAATGTGGATCGTCAAAACCAACGACGCCGTTCCTGCTTGCCGGGGACGGCGTCGGTTTAGTTGCCATGCTTAAACCGGTTGGCGCGGGACATGACCCGGCCCGCCAGGTTATCTGTACGCGGTTTGCCTGTGTCCAAAGCGGCGGCGTCGATGGGGCCGGTGCTTCGTTACTGTAACGGCGAGGCGGGCAGCGCGCCTAGCAGCGTCTCTTCTACCCTTTCAATCATTGCGATATCAAACCCGGCCATGTCGGCGCGAAACGCATCGCTGGACATATAAGCGGCGCTCAGCGCCGACACATCCGCATTTTCCGGATAGCTGACAAGCGCAATAACCTGACGTTCATGCGCCAGCGGTTGAAACACACCGTGCGTCTGGATGTGAAACGCTTTCAGGCTCGTGATATGGGCATACCAGATTTCCGCATATTGCGCGGCGGCTTCCGGTGTTTTCAGGGTGTAAGTTCGCAGTTGGAATACGCGCATGGTCGTGCCTCCATGATGGGTGATGGGATCTGATTATTCAGGCGACAGGATGCGTCGATGAAGCGATTTGAGCTCCTCGTCGACTATGGCGCTAAAAAACGCACGTATTGCGACAGCGGGATGCGGTTTTAGGCGGATGGTTTTCAATATGTATCCATAATGTCAATGGAATGCGATGTTTTTGGGTGAAAAGTGATGTGCGTCGGGGTTTGCCGCCAGGCGGGCTTGCATATTATTTGATCTCACGCTGTTTGTCGGCAGGGTTGGCCGCCGGCAAGAAAACTCAAGGAACAACATCAGGTAACTGAAAGCGAGGTGTTATGAAAGCGTTAAGATGGCACGGTCAGAAAGACATCCGTATCGATGACGTTGCAGAAGCTCAGGCGGGGCCGGGACGGGTCAAAATCAAGGTGAAATGGTGCGGTATTTGCGGCACCGATCTGCACGAATACCTTGCCGGGCCGATTTTTATCCCGGTCGAACAACCCCATCCGCTGACCGGTGAAAAAGCGCCCGTGACGCTGGGCCATGAGTTCTGCGGCGAAATCGTGGAAGTCGGCGCCGGTGTCAGCGATTATCACGTCGGGGATCGGGTGACGGTCGAGCCGATTCTGTTCGATCCCAACTCCAAAGCCAGCCGTCAGGGGCTTTACAATCTGTGCGACAAAATGGGCTTTTACGGCCTGGCCGGGATGGGCGGCGGTTTTTCCGAGTATGCATCGGTGCCGGCATCCATCATTCATCGTCTGCCTGATTCGGTGAGCTACGAACAGGGCGCTCTCACCGAGCCTGCGGCGGTCGCGGTACATGCGGTGCGGGAAAGCCGTTTCCAGATGGGCGATAAGGCTGCTGTGTTCGGGGCCGGGCCGATCGGATTGCTGGTTGTCGAAGCGCTCAGGGCTGCCGGCGCCCAGGAGATCTATGTCGTCGAGCTGTCGCCGCAGCGCCGGGAAAAGGCGGCCTCGTTGGGTGCCATCGTTATCGACCCTTCCGCGACGGATGCGGTACAGGAGATTGTGGCGCGTACCGACGGTGGCGTCGATGTGGCCTATGAAGTGACCGGCGTGGCGCCGGTATTGCAGCAGAGTATCGACTGCGTGCGTATTCAGGGCGAAACCATGATCGTTAGCGTGTGGGAAAAGGCGGCGCCGATTTACCCCAACCAGATACTGTTTAAAGAACGGCATGTGACGGGGATTATCGGCTATCGCAATGTGTTCCCGGCGACGCTGGCGCTGATGGAGAAAGGTTATTTCAAACCGAAAGACTTCGTGACGCGCCAGATAGCGCTCGACGATGTGATTGAGCAAGGGTTCAACACGTTGATTGCCGATAAGTCTCAGGTGAAGATTCTGGTCTCCCCCGAGAAGTGAGGTAGAGGCACGCCGTTATCCGGCCTTGTTCTCTAGGTGTTGCCAGCCCCTCGTCATGAGGGGCTGCGTTTATCCGGCGTTCGCCACTGTCTGGCGGCGTCGGTTGCGTCGTCAGCGTTTTTCCTGCCGCGCCCGCTCGATTTCTTCCGCCAGAATGGCGACGCCCCGTTCGATTTTTTCCGGTTCCGGCACATAGTTCATGCGCAGGCACTGGTGGGCATGTTCCCATTCCTGCGCCAGGCCGGGGAAAAAGTAATGGCCGGGCACCATCAGTACGCCGCGTTTTTTCAATCGCTGGTACAGCTCTTCGGTGGTGATCGGCAAATCGCGCAGCCACAACCACAGGAAAATGGCGCCTTCGGGTTTATGGATCAGGCAGCGTTCCGGTGACAGATAACGGCGGATGATGGCGATAGTCTGTTCGACACGCTGGCGGTAGAACGGGCGCACCACCTGTTCCGACAAGCGTAGCAGATCGCCGCGACGGATCATCTCAAGGGCAATGGCCGGGCCGATAGAGCCGGGCGCCAGGCTGATGATGCCGTTCATGTTGCCGAGCGCGGCGATCACCGGTTCCGCGGCAATCACAATGCCGCAGCGTGAGCCGGGCAACCCCAGTTTGGACAGGCTCATGCACAGAATGATGTTGGGGTTCCACAACGGCGTGGCGTCGCTGAAGATAATACCGGGGAACGGCACGCCGTAGGCGTTGTCGATCACCAGCGGGATCTGGTGCTGGCGCGCCAGCGCATCCAGATGTTGCACTTCGTCGTCGGTCAGCACGTTGCCGGTGGGATTGGTGGGGCGCGAGACACAGATCATGCCGATGTCATCGGTAATGTTCAGCTGTTCAAAATCAACGTGGTATTTGAATTGTCCCTCCGGCAGCAGCTCAATCTGTGGGCGCAGCGAGACGAACATGTCTTCATCCACCCCGGAGTCGGCGTAACCGATATACTCCGGCGCCAACGGGAACAACACCCGGCGCAGTTTGCCGTCATCGGTACGCCCGGCGAACAGGTTGCACAGATAGAAAAAAGCGCTCTGGCTGCCGTTGGTCAGCGCGATGTTCTGCGGGCCGATATCCCACCCCTGCTGCTGACGCAGCATGTCCGCCAACGCGGATAACAGCGCATCTTTACCTTGTGGGCCGTCGTAATTGCACAGCGCTTCCGTCAATTTTCCTTCCGCCAGCAGATTGCTGCACAGTTGCTGAAAATACGCATCCATCTCTGGAATATGGGCCGGGTTGCCGCCGCCCAGCATAATGGCGCCGGGTGTGCGCAGGCCGTCGTTCAGATCCGCCATCAGCTGGGTGATGCCGGAATGGCGGGTAAATTTGTTGCCGAAACGGGAGAAATTCATATGTTGTGAGTCATCGTCGATCGCAGGTAAGGCGCAACCTTAACGCGGGCCCGAATACGGCGCAATCGGAACTGCCGGGACGGTCGATTTTTTACGGCCGATGCCGAATGGCACGGTGGCGCAGCATGAGCTGAAAGGTATTCAGCTTTGTAGCGCGTTAACACTACCGCGGCTGCACTGTTGCTGAAGTTTGTCAGCTCTATACCGATCGATTGCCCATTTTTGCTGATAAAACGTCAATATTTTTTATGTTTCCTGTGACTCAACCGGCAAATTCAGCATGAAAACTGCGCATTCCTGTTGTCTGGTGAGACGGGTCACATTCTCTCTAACGTTGGATTCGTAGTCTCTGCCTTCGAAAGCTTAATCAATTCAGCTAAAGAGGACGCAAGGGATGAAAAAAGCACTGGCAATGGGTATTTCTCTGGCTCTGGTTTCCTGGCAACTTTCCGCACAAACCTTTGTGCTGACGGACGTAGAAAGCAGCACCGAGAAAGGCAACTGGCAAGTGACCAGCGACGCGCTAAAGATTAAGGATCAGCACTTCAGCATTGAGCAAAAGGTACTGCACGGCGGCCGTCAGGAAGGCAGCAAAGTGATTACCATCACCAGCCCGAACGGGTTGCAAATTGCGCTCAGCCCGAGCCGCGGTATGGATTTGCTGCATGTGACCGGCAAAAATATTCGGCTGGGCTGGGATTCACCGGTGGATGAAGTGGTCAACCCCAATACCATTCGGCTGGAAAGCCGCAACGGCCTGGGTTGGCTGGAAGGCTTTAACGAAATGATGGTGCGCTGTGGTTACGAATGGACCGGGCACCCCGTTACCAGCGACGGTATGATTTACACGCTGCATGGCCGCGCCGGGAATACGCCGGCGTCAAGAGTGATTGTCGATGTGAGCGACAAAGCGCCGCACACCATCACGGTGCGCGGTTTACTCAAAGAAAATAGCTTCAAGAAATCCAATCTGGAAACCTGGACTGAACTGCGCTACGTGCCGGGCAGCGAATCCTTCACCATCCATGATGTATTGACCAACAAAGCCGACTACCCGCGTGATTACCAGATTATCTATCACAGCAACTTCGGCACGCCGGTTCTGGAAGCGGGTGCGCGTTTCATCGCGCCGGTAAAAGAGATCTCGCCGTTTAACGATTACGCCAAAGCGGGCCTGAAAGACTGGCAGACCTATCAGGGGCCCACCAAAGGCTTTGATGAGATGGTGTTTAACCTGACGCCGTATGCCGATAAAGACGGCAAGACACTGGCGGCGTTGTTCAACCGGGCGGGAGACAAAGGCGTGTCGATCGCGTTTGATACCCGCCAATTGCCGCTGCTGACGCTGTGGAAGAATACCGATACCCAGAAGCAGGGCTACGTTACCGGTATTGAACCCGGCACCAGTTACGCTTATCCGGTCACTATTGAGCGCCAGCAGGGGCGGGTGAAGACGTTGCAACCGGGCCAGAGCACCACATTTGAGCTGACCTACAGTCTGTTGAGCAGCCCGGCCGCCGTTCAGCAAACCGAGCAGAAAGTGAAGGCGATTCAGGGCGATCGCCCCATCACGCTGACTGAAAAACCGATTGCGGTGGAGTGATTACGCGCGTTTCTCAACGTGGATGATCGCAACGTGCGCCGCCTTTCCCTGTACCGGAAAGGCGGCGTTTTCGTTGGCGGGGAGCCCGCTCTGACGAGCGCGATGGGTTACTGCGTCAGCACATCCGGGTTGACGCAGTTTTCTTTGACATTGCCGCTGAGCGCGGCGATCAGGTTGTCCACCGCGCAGGCCGCCATATTGTAGCGGGTTTCGACGGTGGCGGAGCCGATGTGCGGCAGCGCCACCACGTTCGGCAGTTTCAGCAGCGGCGAATCGACCGGCAGCGGTTCTTGTTCGAACACATCCAGACCGGCGGCGTAGAGGGTGCCGTTAGTCAGGGCGTCAATCAGCGCCTGTTCGTCTACAACCGGGCCGCGCCCGATATTGATCAGAATGGCGCCGGGCTTCATCTTCGCCAGTTGCGCCTGGCCGATCAGATGACGGGTTTCCGGCGTCAACGGCAGGGTGATGCACAGAAAATCCGACTCGGCCAGCAGGGTATCGAGATCGCAGTAGCGGGCGTTGAAACGGGTTTCCGCCTCATCATGATGACGGCGGGCGTTGTAGAGCACGCTCATGCCGAAGCCACAGTGCGTGCGTTGCGCCACCGCCAGCCCGATACGCCCCATGCCCAGAATGCCGATGGTTTTGTGATGCACATCGATGCCGAACCAGTCGGCGCCGACGCTGCGCGTCCACTCGCCGGCCTTCACCCGCTCGGCGGATTCCAGCGCTCGTCGGGCGCTCATCAGCATCAGCGTCAGCACGGTGTCGGCCACGGTTTCGGTCAGGACGGTCGGCGTGTGCATCAGCAGCGCTTTCTTTTCATTCAGTGCGGCGACGTCAATGTTGTCGTAACCCACCGAGACGGTGGAAACCGCACGTAATTTCGGCATATGGGCTATGTATTCCCGACTGACGGTATGACCTGCACCGATGAGACCTTCCGCGTTCGTCAACACCGGGTGGTCGACAGGCGGCAGGCCATCGAAGACGGCGACGGTAAAGTGTTGTTCCAGCGTGCGGCGTAAATCGTCAGGAATGCTTTTGTAGAGGATTATTTCAGGTTTCATCGGTACAAACTCCAGCAGATTCAAGGCGAGGTGACAATCTGCATCATGGGTGAGGCCGGTGTGAACCGCAAGCGATTAAGGCACATCATTGGCTGTGGAATTGCCCATATATTAATTCAAATAAATCGAATGATATCCGCAAAAATACCCGATTTTCATCGCCGGACGACAGGCATAGGATAGATTTCATCGAAGGTTATTGGCCTTCCAGACTAACAAATACACGAGGAATTAATACTATGAACATGATCAAAAATATTGCTGCAATTTTCGCTCTCGCCACCCTGTCTTTCGGTTCTATGGCGGCCACTGAGGTGCATCAGGCGCAGGGCGCTGAAATCGGTACTGTTTCCGCCAGTGCCTCCAGCCTGGGTGAATTGAATGCTGAACTGGCCGCCAAAGCCGATGCCGCCGGCGCCAAATCCTTCCGCATCATTTCCGCCAGCGGCAGTGATAGCCTGCGAGGTGTAGCTGAGCTCTACAACTGATTGCTCTCACCGACTGACATGGGACGGGTTGACCCGTCCCGTGCCCCGTTTTCGACACGTCATCCCGGCAAGATTGGCTCCTGCCGCTTCCAGTGCATAATCAAGAGTTGTGCCTGCGTTTCACCCTGATAACTCTCCTGTACCACCGAGTACCCCAGCTTGCGGTAAAACGCACAGGCGCGATGATTTTGCTGATACACCTCCAGACTCAGTTCATCAAATCTATCCTGAACGTAGCGCATTAGCGTGGCGGCAACACCCGTGCCGTACAGCCGATGGTGGACGAACAGCGCGCCGACAAAACGTTGACGCATGACGCTGATAAAACCGCCGATGCCTTGTTCGTCTTCATAAATCCAGGTCTGAGAGTGGGGAAGATAGCGATAACGCACCAACTCTTCGCTTTCCTGCCAGTAACGAGGGTTAATGAACGGGTGTGCGCGGGTGGTGCTTTCCAGCCAAAGCGGTATGAGTTGTTCCACATCCTGTGGATGAAAAT
This sequence comes from Musicola keenii, assembly GCF_014855505.1. Classification (NCBI taxonomy): domain Bacteria; kingdom Pseudomonadati; phylum Pseudomonadota; class Gammaproteobacteria; order Enterobacterales; family Pectobacteriaceae; genus Musicola; species Musicola keenii. The sequence goes on from NZ_JAAWVW010000001.1 coordinate 125,044, forward strand.
CCCGGATCACCATGACTCCTGACGGCAGAAACAGTCTGCCACATGGTCGTTCACCAAGCCGGCCGCCTGCATGAAGGCGTAACAGATAGTGGAGCCGATAAATTTGAAGCCGCGCTTTTTCAACGCTTTGGACATGGCGTCGGAGAGGGCGGTTTTCGCCGGGACGTCAGACAGGGAGCCCGGGTGATTGACGAGCGGTGTGTGGTCGACAAACGCCCAGATAAAATCGGAAAAATTTTCACCCTGCGTTTGCATCGCTACCCAGGCTCGCGCATTGGTGATGATGGCCTCGATCTTTCCTCGATGTCGGATGATGCCGCTGTCTTGTACCAGCCGCGCGACATCGTCGTCGGTCATCACGGCAACGCGATGCGGGTCGAAATCATGAAAACAGCGGCGGTAGTGTTCCCGTTTTTTGAGTACGGTAATCCATGACAACCCCGCCTGCTGGCCTTCGAGACAGAGCAACTCGAACAGTTTCTGACTGTCGGTGCAGGGTTTGCCCCATTCGTTGTCGTGGTAGTCCAGATACAGTGCATCCTGAGTGACCCAGCCGCAGCGTTTCATCGCGTCCCCCAATAAAGCGTTAACCCGTTGTGATTTGTCGGTGATGTTGGTATTGATGATGGCCGACGTGTGGTGCATAGATGCGGATCCCGGCGATGATTACCTGAACGCCGGCGGGATGCAACCCCGCGCCGACAGTAAGATCACGAAACCGAAGATGGCGCTGATGTGATGTCGTCTCATTTTTTGCAGACAGGGGAGCGTAATGGGCGTCGAGTGGATATTGGCTTATCTGGCATTGGGTGCTGTTGTCGGTTTTATGGCCGGGCTGTTGGGCATCGGCGGCGGCGGCATCATGGTGCCGGTGCTGACCGGGTTGTTCGCCGCCCAAGGCGTAGCGCCGTCGCACCTGGTGCATCTGGCGCTGGGGACGTCCATGGCCGCCATCGTGATGACCGCCGTCTCCAGCCTGCGTACCCACCATCAGCATCAGGCAGTGCTATGGCCAGTGGTGTGGCGCATCGCTCCCGCCATCTTGATCGGCACGTTTGCCGCCACCTGGTTGGCGACGAAGGTGCCGACTCGCGCGCTGGCGATCTTTTTCTCCTGTTTTATGGCCTACGTTGCTGTGCAGATGGTGTTGAATATCAAGCCGAAACCCAACCGTCAGTTGCCGGGAACGCCGGGCTTATCACTGGCGGGGCTGGTTATCGGCGGTATCTCCGCGCTGGTGGCGATTGGCGGCGGCTCGCTCACCGTCCCTTTCCTGACCTGGTGCAACGTGCGCATTCAGCAGGCGATCGGCACGTCCGCCGCCGTCGGGTTGCCGATCGCGCTGGCCGGTGCGTTGGGGTATATGGTGAATGGCTGGTCGGCGACCGGTTTACCCGCATTCAGCATGGGTTATGTCTCGCTGCCGGCGGTAGTGCTGATTTCCATGGTGAGCTTTTTTACTGCGCCGGTGGGCGCACGGCTGGCGCATCGGCTGCCGGTCGTCACGCTGAAAAAGTGTTTTGCCGGGCTGCTGCTGTTGCTGAGTTTGAAAATGTTGCAGACCGTATTTACCGGCTGAATAGCCTATTCGGCCCTGTGTTTTACGGGCTGCAAAAATTTACTCGTGGGTAAAGTTGTTGCCGCATTCTGGCTGTATATCTTGCATTCAGCGGGTATACTGGCGCCTTCATTGTAAAAACCACTCGTATCGCGTGCGAATCCAACATGCAAAAGTTTGATACCAAGACCTTTCAGGGCCTGATCCTGACGTTACAGGATTACTGGGCGCGTCAGGGCTGCACCATCGTCCAACCGCTGGACATGGAAGTCGGCGCCGGCACTTCCCACCCAATGACCTGCCTGCGCGCGCTCGGCCCGGAGCCGATTGCCGCCGCCTATGTACAACCGTCCCGCCGTCCTACCGACGGCCGCTACGGTGAAAACCCCAACCGCCTGCAGCACTACTACCAGTTCCAGGTGATCATCAAGCCGTCGCCGGACAATATTCAGGAGCTGTACCTCGGTTCGCTGAAGGAGTTGGGCATGGATCCGACCATTCACGACATCCGCTTCGTGGAAGACAACTGGGAAAACCCGACGCTGGGCGCCTGGGGCCTGGGCTGGGAAGTGTGGCTGAACGGCATGGAAGTGACCCAGTTCACCTACTTCCAGCAGGTGGGCGGGCTGGAGTGTAAACCGGTGACTGGCGAGATCACTTACGGCCTGGAACGTCTGGCGATGTACATTCAGGGCGTGGACAGCGTCTACGATCTGGTGTGGAGCGACGGCCCATTGGGTAAAACCACTTACGGCGACGTGTTCCATCAGAACGAAGTGGAGCAGTCCACCTATAACTTCGAATACGCCGATGTGGATTTCCTGTTTACCTGCTTCGAACAGTACGAAAAAGAAGCCCAGCAGTTGCTGGCGCTGGAAAAACCGCTGCCGTTGCCAGCCTACGAACGCATCCTGAAAGCCGCGCATAGCTTCAACCTGCTGGACGCGCGCAAAGCCATTTCCGTGACCGAGCGTCAGCGTTACATCCTGCGGATCCGTACCCTGACCAAAGCGGTGGCGGAAGCCTACTACGCCTCCCGCGAGGCGCTGGGCTTCCCGATGTGTAATCGAAAAGAGAGCTGAGAGGCAGCGATGACAGACAAGACGTTTCTGGTGGAAATCGGCACGGAAGAGCTGCCGCCGAAGGCTTTGCGCAATCTGGCGGAATCTTTTGCCGCTAATTTTACTGCCGAGCTGGATACCGCCGGGCTGGGTTATCAGTCGGTGAGCTGGTTCGCCGCGCCGCGCCGTCTGGCGCTGAAAGTCGCCGGTCTGAGCGCGTCTCAGCCGGACAGGGAAGTGGAAAAACGTGGCCCGGCCATCGCGCAGGCGTTTGATGCTGAAGGTAAAGCGACCAAAGCGGCCGAAGGTTGGGCGCGTGGTTGCGGTATCACCGTCGAGCAGGCTGAACGTCTGACTACCGACAAGGGCGAATGGCTGCTGTTCCGTGCGCAGGTGAAAGGTGAGGCGGCGCAGACGCTGCTGCCGGGCATGGTCAGTACCGCACTGGCGAAGCTGCCGATCCCCAAACTGATGCGCTGGGGCGATAACGACACCCAGTTTGTGCGTCCGGTACACACCGTGACGCTGCTGCTGGGTGATGAATTGGTCCCCGGCACCGTGCTGGGCATCGACTCCGGGCGTACCCTCCGCGGCCATCGCTTTATGGGCGAGCCGGAATTCACTATCGATAACGCCGACCAGTATCCGCAGATTCTGCTGGAGCGCGGCAAGGTGCTCGCCGATTATGAGGCGCGTAAAGCCAAAATCAAAGCCGACGCCGAAGACGCGGCGCGCAAGATTGGCGGCAATGCCGATCTGAGCGACAGCCTGCTGGAAGAAGTCACTTCGCTGGTGGAATGGCCGGTAGTGCTGACGGCGAAATTTGAAGAGAAATTCCTGGCGGTGCCGGCAGAAGCGCTGGTGTACACCATGAAAGGCGATCAGAAATACTTCCCGGTTTACGACAATGCCGGCAAGCTGCTGCCGAATTTCATCTTTGTCGCCAATATTGACTCGAAAGACCCGCAGCAGATTATCGCCGGTAACGAGAAGGTGGTGCGCCCGCGTCTGGCCGACGCCGAATTCTTCTTCAATACCGACCGTAAAAAACGCCTGGAAGATCATCTGCCGCGTCTGGAAACCGTGCTGTTCCAGCAACAGTTGGGCACGCTGCGCGACAAGACCGACCGCATTCAGGCGCTGTCGGGCTGGGTTGCCGAACAGATCGATGCCGATGTGAACCACGCCAAACGTGCGGGCCTGCTGTCCAAATGCGACCTGATGACCAACATGGTGTTTGAATTCACCGATACTCAAGGCGTGATGGGGATGCACTACGCCCGTCACGACGGCGAAGCCGAAGACGTGGCGGTAGCGCTGAACGAGCAGTATCAGCCGCGTTTTGCCGGCGATGAACTGCCGTCGTCGCCGGTGGCCTGTGCGCTGGCGATCGCCGACAAGATGGATACGCTGGCGGGGATTTTCGGCATCGGTCAGCACCCGAAAGGTGACAAAGACCCATTCGCGCTACGCCGCGCCGCGTTGGGCGCGTTGCGCATCATCGTGGAAAAACGTCTGCCGTTGGACTTGCAAACCCTGACCGAAGAAGCGGTGCGCCTGTACGGCGACAAGTTGACTAACGCCAACGTGGTGGACGATGTGATCGAATTCATGCTGGGCCGCTTCCGCGCCTGGTATCAGGAAGAAGGTCACAGCGTGGACACCATTCAGGCGGTGCTGGCGCGCCGTCCGACTCGTCCGGCGGATTTCGATGCTCGCGTGAAAGCCGTAAGCCATTTCCGCACGCTGGAGCAAGCCGCGGCGCTGGCCGCCTCCAACAAGCGCGTGTCCAACATTCTGGCTAAATCCACCGAAACGCTGAACGACGGCGTACAGGCGGCGTTGCTGAAAGAGAAGGAAGAAATCCAACTGGCGACCTACGTCACCGCGCTGACCAGCAAGCTGGCGCCGTGGTTTGCCGAAGGCCGTTATCAGGAAGCCTTGGTGGAGCTGGCGCAGTTGCGCGAATCGGTGGATAACTTCTTCGATAAGGTGATGGTCAACGCTGAGGATCAGCAGGTGCGTATTAACCGCCTGACGCTGCTCAACGAACTGCGCAACCTGTTCCTGAAGGTGGCGGATATTTCGGTGTTGCAGTAAGCGATTCGGATATTACCATCCATAGATCAAAGCCTCCGTTTCGGAGGCTTTTTCGTTTGAGCGTGCGCGCTTTGTCGACGTCGGCTTGTGCTGATGATGCACGGTAGAAGGGCGCCCGCACGCCGCATATTAGCCGGGGGCTCACAGGGGGGGCAGACCATGCCGTTGCTGAGGAAGGTAGCCCGTCAATTTAATGCCGTGGAGGCAATGTACCGCCTGATATTTCCTGCATCACGTTCTCCACCCAGGCACTGAGCGTGTATTGATGATAAATATTTTCCGCTACAGGTCGGTAAGGGGTATGAATGAAATCCGATGGGACTGACCCATCCTGATTAAGCATGCAGACATTGTGCGGGTTATAAAAATCATAATCGGCCGTGTGCAGATTGGTGGTGATCAGTTTGCGTTGATAAGCCATGGATTCGTAAGCGCGAAAAGATAATCCTGCCTGCTGGCCCTGTACAATATCCAGAATGGCTCTGGCATTATCAATTTCGTGCGCCAGTTCCGCGCCCAGGAATAATTGCTCCGACGCTTTTATCCGTGCGTCCTTGATATATTTTCGTTTCCCCGGTTTATCGATATAGAAAATAATATTGGATTTGAGTTCGGGGTTTTTATCGAGAAATTGAACCGCTTGTTTATATCTCTCCGATGTAAAACTCATAATGGAAAAAACATCATATTCACAGGCCTGATAGGGCGTCGTGCTTTTCCAGGATGGATCGATATAGTTGTTGATTTTGGTGAAGTGAAAGCGTGCGCAATCCTGGCTGTCATAGCTCAGGACATGATCGAAAATATTGATATGTAAAGCATTGTCTGGCGCTTTGCTCAGGCTGTCCCACAGCGTGGCGACCAGTTTTTTTCCATGCTGACGCAGTATGTTCAGGTGCTGTTCATTAAACAGTTTGGGTTCCGTCATAATAATGGCGTCGAACGGTTCTCGGCCGATAAAAAAATTATGCAGGCCATGCTGGATTTGATGGTCGAGAGCCTGACGTTTGTAGTGCTTGCCGGTAAATATTTTATAGAGTTTAGCGATAATGCGGTGGCATGAGTCAAAATAGCGGAATGTCGATAAATCGCGATGATCGATATGGATAACATCGTGACCCTGCCGTTTCATTTCCGCCACGATCGGTGTTGCCAACCCCGCCCAGTCTGGACAAATAAATAACAAACGCATAATGCCGTTATCCTCAGGATAATTTTTTATGATTCGTTACGATGCGGTGGTTTTGATCGTTATGGCCCGCACCGAATTGAAACAGGATCCTCAATCGCCGGGAAATATAGCATTAAATGTTAAGTGGTGTCCCACAGTATTCGGGGCGGGCCCGGCAAGGCGGGCCGCTTAATACGCGGCCAGAGATAAGCCGTCGCTGACCCGGAACAGGTGCAGGCGTTCGGCCGGCAGCGCCAGTGTGAGCAAGTCCCCTTCGGCGACATTGAGGTTGTCCGGCAGGTGCAGTGTCGTTTTGCTGTTGTTGCCTTCAATGTGCCCGTACATATAGGTTTCCGTACCGATCATCTCGGCGTAGTCCACGCGGAACGGCAGGGTGTTTTCATCCGCCGTATGTAATAGGAAGTGGCTGGGCCGGATGCCCAGCTCAATTTCCATGCCGCGCTGCGCTAACTGCGGATTGACTGTCAGAGTGAGCGGTGGGAATCCTTCAATTGCGATCAGTGCGTTATCGCCTTGCAATTCTGCAATGACCCCGGTGTAGAAATTCATTTTCGGCGAGCCGATAAAACCGGCGACGAAACGATTTCTGGGATGATGAAAAAGCACCAGCGGTTTATCGAACTGCTCCACCATGCCGCCGTTAAGGATGGCGATGCGATCTGCCATCGTCATTGCTTCAATCTGATCGTGGGTGACGTAAACGATGGTGCTTTTCAGCCGCTTGTGCAGTTTGATGATTTCCGACCGGGTATCCACCCGCAGGGCGGCATCGAGATTGGATAACGGCTCATCGAACAGGAAAACGCTGGGGTTACGCACAATAGCACGGCCGATGGCGACGCGCTGGCGCTGACCGCCGGAAAGCGCACGCGGCTTTCTGGCCAGATAGGGTTCTATCTGCAACATTCTGGCGGCTTCCTGCACCCGAGTCTGGATATCGGCCTTGGACATGGCGGTATTTTCCAGGCCGAACGACAGGTTCTGCGCTACGGTCATATGCGGGTAGAGGGCGTAGGACTGGAACACCATCGCGATGCCGCGATCGCTCGGCGATACCTGCGTGACATCGCAACCGCCAATGGCGATAGTGCCGGAGGTACAGTCCTCAAGACCGGCGATCAGCCTGAGCAGCGTTGATTTCCCGCAGCCGGAAGGACCGACGAAAACCACAAACTCACCATCTTTAACATCGAGGTCGACGCCCTTGATGATTTGCGTATTACCAAATGATTTAGTGATATTTTTCAGTGTCAGTTGTGCCATCAGATCTTTCCGTCCACCGCTCAGAGTTGAGAGACGCAGTAACCGATGGATCACGCTATCGATTACCTTAGCGAGTGACATCATGACGGAGCCTTATTTAGTTCGTCAATATGTCGAACTAAATAATTAAAAAAATGTGACCTTCAACAAGAATGTAGAAAAATACTTATAATTTAGCGAGTTATGATATTTTTTTCTTATTGCTGAGGCAGAAGCACCGGTCGTTGAATCGCCCGGAAAGCCAGAGTGGGTTGGCGGATCATGCTTGTTGGTCAGTCTGGCTGCGCGAGCGGCGGGGTGAAGGGAACGGGTGCTCCAGTCTTTCCCCGGTCTCGCTCGCGAGAGGGTGCTCAGAGGTTTTTAGGTAATGGGATCTTGCGGGACAGATCCGGTAAACCAAAAAGAAGATTGTGTAATTTATTCAATGAAATAGCCACTGCACCCGTCAGTACGGACTGCGAACCCAGGGTGCTGGATTTCAGCAGGATGGGGTGGGGAGAGCAGTTACTCAGGTAATAGCGAATGCGTTCGGTCAGCTCCGGACGGATACCGATATTGCCGCCAATGATGATGCTTTCCGGGTCGAACATCAGCGACACCGATAGCACCAGCAAGGCTGCGGTGCGGGCCGTCTCTTCGATGGTCACGATGGCGGAGGGCTCTTTGTCCGCGTAGCGGTTCAGTATGTCCCGCACCGGCGTGTTCGCCGCCCCGCCAGCGAAATGATAGCGCTGGCTAATACCGGCGGCGCCCAGCACCGACTCTAGCGTCCCTTGACGCAGGCTTTCCGGCGCGTAGGCATCGCCGCCCAGCGGCAGATAGGAGATCTCGCCGGCGGCGCCCATCGCGCCACGCAGTAGAATTCCTTCCAGTATCAGGCCCAGACCAATCCCGGTACCCAGTGAAATAAACGCCAGTGAGTGGTCGTCTTGCCCGCAGCCCCGCCAGTATTCGCCGATCGCGGCGGCATTCACGTCGTTTTCAATCAGCACTTCGCAGCCGAAAGCCTGCTGCATGGTGTCCCGCAGCGCAAATCCGCTCATGTTTTTCAGGTTGGGTGCCATGTCCAGCGCGCCGGTTTTTTGGTTGATCACGCCGGGGATCGCTACGCTGACGCTGTGCAGTTTGCTCTCATCGATCTGTTGCTGGGCCAGAATGTCGTTTTTTAACTGGCACAGGCGATTGACCAGATCGATGCCGCCTTGGCTGTCATTTTCTGTTTCATAATGCGCGATTTCGGCGCCGCGCAGGTTGACTAGGCTTAGCCGGATCGTGGTTGCACCGACGTCCATGCCCAACACATAGGCCAGATCGTCGGCGATCTCGTAGTTCATGGCGGCGCGCCCGACCTTGCCCGACTCCAGTCCGCAAGGGCGTACCCACCCCCGTTCTTCCAGAATCAAAATGACTTCGGACATCGTCTGCTTGGACAGCTTCGTTGCCTTTGCCATCGCCGCACGCGATGCCGGGCCGGCGTGAAGCAGGTACTCCATCACGGCTCGAACCGATATCTGGCGTAGAACCGGAACATCATTTTCTATTTCAATCACTTATTTTTTCTCAATCATGTATCGGGACGGTATTGAATCAGGTCGTCTGATCGCCAGAAATGCCTGCATATTATGCAATAAAAGTGTTACCCCGCTCTCGTTTCTGTTCACTTTCCAGAGAAAATTATTATTTGACTCAGGGTTCATATTGACGGTTCCGATCGGAAAGGATATTAATTCGTAAGGTTGATGAACTAATTATAGCAGTTATTTATGGCTGCAATCTACGTTGGGAAAAAGGACGTGATATGGCGAACTCTCAGCCACTTGGTAAAACTCTTGCAAACGCGCTTTCTCAACTGGAGCGTCTGTCGTTGGAACCGATATCCGGCTGGGCTTCCGTCCTCGATATTCCGTTGGCGAGCGCACAGCAACTGATGAAACTTATGGAAAAACAGGGCATTATCCAACGTAAACCACAGGGTATCGAATTGCATCCGCAATCGCCCGTCGTCATAGGTTTTGATTTGGGCGGCACCAAAGTCAAAGGCCGGCTGGCGACGCTGACCGGCGAAGTGCTGGCGCAAACGGCGCACCCTACCCGCAAAGGCGATGAACAAGCCGCTATGCAACAAATGTCGTCGCTGGCGGAGGATCTGCTCAGCCAGGCCGGCGTTTCGCCGCAGCGGCTGAAGCAGATTGCCATCGGTATTCCCGGCTCAATTGATAGACAACGAAACGTACAGCTCTCCCCTAACCTACGCTTACCCGCCCGGTTGCCTACCATGCTATCGCTGGCGGATGGGCAGTCGTGCCCGACGGTATTCGAGAATGACGTCAATCTGGCGGCGCTGGGGGAATACCACTATGGGCACGGTAAGGGCAGCGATTCGCTGGTGTTTGTCGCTTTCGGCACCGGCGTCGGGATGGGCATCATCGCGCAAGGCGGCATCATCAGCGGGCATAGCGGCATGGCGGGGGAAATCGCGCTCTTGCCGCTGAGCGCAACGCCTTATGAAGACGCCAGAATTTCCGTGGGCGGCGTGTTTGAAGACCGTGTCAGCAGCAGCGCGATTCGCCAGCGTTACCAGGGGGGAAATATCGAGGTCATCGATATTTTTCGCCAGGCCGAACTGGGCGAGCCGCAGGCGATCGCGGTACTGGAGAATACCGCACGGATTGCGGCGCTGGGCGTCGCTTCCGCGGTGAGTCTGTTGAACCCCGAATGGCTGATTCTGGGCGGCGGCATCGGCGCGCGGCCGGCGTTCCATGAACGAGTTCGCCAGCAGGTTGAGGCGCTGATCCCGGTGCCGGTACGGCTTACCGGCAGCGCTCTGTTGGACGATGCGGGCGTCGTCGGCGCCGTCCATCTGGCCAGAGAAGCCTGCCTGACGGCGTTGTCTTTGCATAATGTGGGAGAACCGGCATGAACAGTAACACGTCAATATCGTCATCTGAGTGGAAGTTACAACCGCAACCGGATGGCCAGCTTGTCGGCGACGCTGTGACGCGGCTGCCGTTTATGGCTCGGCGTTTGCAGGGATCGTTCTGTGCAGCGCAGGGCATTGTGGAACTGGCGCTGTGGGGCAGCGGTACGCTGGGCCGCGTCCATGTCGCGCCGTTGAACGGGTCTTGCTTGTTTGCACCTAACCGCCTGTTGACGGCGGAACGGGGGTTTTATGTGGCGCAATCGCAGCCGGTGGCGCTGCTGACGCAGACGCGATTCCGGCGTTTTTATCCGGCGAAAAAACGCGCCTGGTGGGATCGGCAAGGCGGCCGCGCCGCGCGGGAACGGTTAGGCGAACAGCAACGATGGGTATTGCCCTGGGGCGTGGTGATCGTCGAACAGCGCGGCGAGGATGTGTTGATCGCTGCGGGCAATGACGACGCCGAAGCCCGGCGCGGTCTGGCGTTGAGCACCGAACAGATTAAGCAAGAGGCGCAGCGTTACATCGATGACTGCGACTCGCTGCCGCAGGCGCAGCCTTTGTTGCGCAGTATGGTGCAGCAAAGTCTGCACGCTGCGTTGTCCAGTATTCGTTATGACCACGCCGGGAAATTCGCCGGGCTGGCGGCGGGGATGGACTACAGCGCACCGGCGCGCACCTACTACCGTGACGGCTACTGGACGCTGCAGGCGTTGCTGCCGTTGCAGCCGCAGATCGTGCTGGAGGAGATTCACCTGATGGCGGCGGGATTGCAGCCGACGGGCGAAGCGCCGAGCGGCGTGATCCTCAATGGCCCCGGTTTGTCGGACGCCTGGGAAGATGCGCGTCAGCATAATCCCGCCGTGACGGAAAACCACAGCCGCCCGCAGGACTGGTGGAGCGACCATTTCGACAGTCCGTTGTTCTTTATTCTGACGATTGCCGATTACGTGCGCGTCACGGGTGACAGCTCGCCCTGCGAGCAATACTGGCCGCAGATCGCCACCATCATTGCGCGCTACGAAGGCTTCATTCTTGACGATAACGGCCTGCCGCAAAAACCGTCGCATAACGATCGTGACTGGGCGGATAACGTCTATCGCTTCGGCTATGTCGCTTACGATCTCGGCCTGTGGATTGGCGCCGTCAAGGCGGTGGCGCAGTGGGCGGCAGAGCGCGATCCGGCGCTGGCCGAGCGTTGCGAACACCTGGCGGCGCAGGCGGCCCGGCATCTCGACGCCGTGCTTTTGCAACCGAATGGGCACTACGCCGATTATGGCCACCCGGATGAATTCATTGAAGATCACCTCACGCTCGACAGCCTGACGCTGCTGCGTTACGGCGCGGTGGATAACGCGCGCGCCGACGCTGTGCTGCGTCGGATCCAGGCGCAACTGGAGACTCGCCATAACCGCGAACAACGCTATGGCGACTGGGGCGTGATGTGTGCTTGGCCGCCGTTCAAACGCCGGCAAGATACGCGCGCCAAGTCGGCCTTTACCTTGCGTTACCACAACGGTTCCGACTGGCCTTATCTGGATGGGTTGTACGCCGACACGCTATTGCAGTACGGCATACCGGGAAGCGAGTACCCGCTGACCCGCTGGTGGGTGACGTGCCTGGAACAAGGATGGGCCGGTGCCGTGGAGTATTTCTCTCCGCCGTTTGGTCGGGGATCGTTATTACAAGGGTGGAGCAGTATGCCCGCCGCGGTGGTGATGAAGTACCGTCATCACTTTGACGGCGGTCAGTAATCACAGCGTAGTTTGACTGTGTTCGATGCAATAACATTGATCAGGAAACACATCATGAAGAAAAAGGCTGTTATCGCAGTACTGGCTGGTGCCATGACGCTTGCGTGTTCATCATTGCAGGCCGCCGAGTTGACGATCATGTGGTACGAAACGGATAAGAATGAATCCGCCGTGCTCAAGCAGTTATTGAATGAATACACACAACAGCACCCGCAGACGACCTTCAACCTGCAACTGGTTCCGTATGACAACGTGATCCAGAAATTCCGCCAATATGCGGCGTCGGGTTCCGGGATGCCGGATATTTCCAAAACCTCGTCGATGGAAGCGGTGATTCGCCCTTACCTGGTGGACTTCAATCAATACTTCGGCAAGGACTACCTGAATCACTACATCAAAGGCTGGGCAGACGGTGCCAGGCTGGGCGATAAAGCGATAGCCGCTCCACTGTATGTCACCTCCACCGGGCTATTGCTGAATGCCGATGCCTTCAAGAAAGCGGGCGTGGCCCTGCCGGATGTGCAGCAGGGTTGGACGTGGGAAGAGTTCCTGCCGAAGATCAAGGACGTCGCGCAGAAAGCGCATGTGCGTTATCCCTTGGTGTGGGATGTGTCGGCCAGCCGCTGGATCATCCATGAATACCACTATGGCAACCATGTCTTTTCCACCGAACCGCCTTACAAGGTGGTGATGGATAAGCAGAAAGCCGCCGATACGCTGGCCGGCTTCGTCAAGATCGCCGATGAGTATATGCCGCGCGGTCAGTGGTCTGGCTCCAGCGCGGATAACCCGAAAGAGCTGTTTATCGGCGGGCAGGCGGTGGCCTGGATGACCGGCAGCTGGCAGCTCAGTTCGCTGGCGCAACGCGCCAAGTTTGACTGGCGTGCCGGTTATACGCCGCGAGGCACCGTCAAATCCAGCGTTTACGGCGGTGAATATGTGGTCGCGTTCAACACCAGTCAACATCTGGATGAGTCTACCCGTGTGGTCAAATGGCTGACTTCGCCGGATGTCCTGAAACGTCTTTCGGTACCGATCGGCATGATTCCGGCCACTTTGTCTGATGAGCCGGTGAAATACGAGGATCCGAAAATCAGCCAGGCGATGGCGCTGATGCAGCATGAACTGGTGGAAAGCCCGGCTTATGCGGCGGCGGATCAGGCCAATGAAGCGATGCAGTTCGTCTGGGCGCCGATGAAGGATGCTGTGATGCAGGCGGTAACTCATCAGATCACGCCAGAGCAGGCCATCGAGAAAATCATGAAGGCGGCACAGGATGGATTAGGGGCATCGCAATGAAAGTGATGAATCCGGAGCAGGCCAGTCTGGCGGGTATGTCGCAGAGTTCGGGATCGTTTAACAGTCGTATCAGGAAGTTCTGGCCTTATTTGTTGATATTGCCGTCGTTTGGGTTGTTGTTGCTGTTCACCTTCTATCCGCTGCTGCAAGGGTTCTGGATGTCGGTATTTCAGCGCGGCGTGGTGGTGTTGCCGCAGGTCGCCAGCACGCACCCCAAATTCGTCGGCATCGACAACTTTATTCAGGTCTTTACCGATCCCGAATTTCAGCACGTCCTGCTGCGGACGGTGGTGTTTGTGGTGTTTGCGGTACCGCTCAATCTGACGATCGCTCTGGTTATGGCGCTGTTGCTGGCGCCGCAGATGCGGGGGTTCGGGTTGGCGCGCACCATCGTCTTTTTCCCGTCGATGATAAGCTTGCTGACCATCGGCATCATGTGGAAATGGCTGTTTGGTTATAACTCCGGATTGATCAACTACGTACTGAGCCTGATCGATATCAGCCCGGTACCCTGGCTACAACAGGAAACCATGGCGCAGATTGCCGTGGTGATTGTCTGGGTGTGGGCCAGTGCGGGCTTCAATATGATGATTCTGTTGGCCGGGTTGACGGCCATTCCGGAAGATTTGTATGAAGCCTCGCGTATCGACGGCACCAGCCGTTGGCGCACCTTCTGGCGTATTACTCTGCCGCTGTTGCAGCCGAGTGTGGTGGTGGTGGTGGTGTTGTCGTCGATTGAAGCCTTTAAAGTGTATGAACTGGTGCTGTCACTGACGGGCGGCGGGCCGGGGCGCGCCACCGTCTATTTGATCCAGACCATTTATGAGAATGCGTTTATGCAACCGGCCACCGCAGGGGTTGCGGCGGCGCAATCGGTGGTGCTGTTCGTGATTTTGTTCGCGCTGTCGGTCATCCAACTTCGTCTGTCGAGGAGTTTTAAATGAAGGGTTCATCTCTGCTGACGCGCTGGATAGTCATCGGTTTTATGCTGCTGTTTTTCCTGTTGCCGCCGATCTGGATCTTTTCCAACGCGCTGAAATCGGTCGATGAGATTTTTGCCTGGCCGCCGTCCCTGTGGCCGGAAAACGCGACGCTGGAGAATTTTGTCGATGTGTTCGCCAACACCAATTTTGTGCATACGTTCGGCAACTCCTTTTTCGTTTCCATCCTCTCGTCGCTGCTGTCGGTCACGATCAGCGTCATGGCGGGCTACGCGCTGGCGAAGTTCCGGTTTCGTGGCGATACGCTGGTGTTCATGATCATCATGTGCGCGTTGATGATTCCGCTGCAGATTATCCTGATCCCGATTTTCCTGCTGCTGCGCGATTTACACCTGCTCAATACGCTGTGGGGGGTGATTATCGCGCCGGCGGCCACGCCCACCGGGGTATTCTTGATGCGTCAGTACATCAAGAACATTCCCGACAGCCTGCTGGAGGCGGCGCGTCTGGAAGGTACCAGCGAGTGGCGGATTCTGTGGCGCATCGTGGTGCCGCTGTCGCTGCCGGCCATCGCCACGCTGGCGGCGTTCACCTTCGTCTGGCGGTGGAACGATTTCCTGTGGCCGTTCCTGGTGATCAGCGATCAGAGCCAGTGGACGGTGCAACTGGCGCTGGCCAGCAATGTTGGCCAGTTTGATATCAACTGGCCGCGTCTGCTGGCGATGTCCGCCATGGCGGTCTTGCCGATGCTGGCGATCTTTCTGGCGCTGCAACGCTACTTCATGAACGGGTTGATGGCCGGTGCCACCAAGGAGTAGCGCCGGCTTCCTGCCCGCCGCTAACCACGGGCGGGCTTGCCGTCCGCGTTGTCTTTCACCCTTCGCCGCCGGGCTGGCGGCGCTGTGTCCGGTTGGCTCTCGTCACCGGCGCGACGACAGGGATCTTCCTTTTTATCGGTTCCGCAATGCCGGCCGTTTTGCCTGATGCCGATCATCTTAAGTGGTTCGCATCCCCTCCAGACTTCCCTGTATTGATGAGGCGTCCGCCCTGTTGCATCGGCCGCCAGCCCCAGCGACATGACATACCGTTTTTTTACGACGGCGCATGATGAATATGCCGGCTATTTTTTACATGGCCTCGGGGAAATAGAGCGTAGAATAGCGGACCACTGCCTGATAGGCGTTTTCCATCCCGTGTGATGCGTTTCTGCATGACCCGGTGATTGGACATGATGTACTGGTGAAATCTGCCGTCGTGAGCGGCGGTGAAATACAACAGGAGTATCAGAGATGTTGGCGGATATCCGTTCACGCTGGCTGTTGCCAGTAATGATGTTTTTTATGGCATTGCAACTGTCTGCCTGTGGCGACAAGGACAAGGAGCAGCGTCAGGCGTTTATTGCGTTTCTGCAAGGGTTGCCGCAGGAAGGGCGGCAACTGCCGGAGCTTTCCGAACCGCAGAAACAGAGCTTTGGCCGCTATACCCAGGATTACGCGGTGTTGACGTCATTCAATCAGCAGTTGAATCAGGTGCTGGCTGATAGTCTGACGCCGATGCTGGACGAAGTGTCGCGTATCCATGTTCCGCAGGATTACATCAACCAGCGCGATAGCGTGCGCCAGACGGTCAGCGCGCTTAACCTGGTGAATCAGCAGGTGCAGAACGCCAAAGCGCAGGCGGAGAATGCCCGCCGTGCATTGAAACAGACGGAAGATCTGCAACCGGTGTTTGACAAGATTTATGGCCGCATCGTGGTTCAGCCCGCCAATGCGATGATAACCGTCGGGCCGGCCAGCGTTGCGTTTGCCCAGATATTGGTGCAAATCGGTGATTATCTGCAGGCGCAGGGCAATCAGGCCATTTTTAACGGCGCCAACGTGCAGTTTCGTACCCAACAGCAGGTTGACCAGTACAACAATATGCTGGCCGAGTTGACGGGACAGCAGCAGAAGCTATTCACGCAATTGAAATCGCAATCGTTGCTGACATTTGCCCGATAACGACAGGTTTGCGGCAGTGATAACGGCGTGAGGGGAGTACCTCACGCCGTTTTTTATGGCATTTTTAACGGTTGGCGCGATGCAGCGCACCGCTGGAAACGTCAGCGCGGGAGGGACAACTGCCGCGAGCTGCCGGCAAACGGAAGACCATGGGTTGCCGGCCCCAATTCCCGTGCTGAAGAGAGGCGGAATACGGAAACTGCATTCGACAGCAACACGGCCTGATCTTCGAGTGAATTGGCCGCTGCCGAGGATTCCTGTACCAGTGCGGCGTTCTGTTGCGTGGAGCTGTCCATGCCCACTATCGCCTGATTGACCTGGGCGATGCCACGGCTCTGTTCGTCGGAGGCCATGGTGATTTCCCCCATGATGTCGTGGACATGCGTGACCGCCGAAACGATGTCATTCATGGTTTTTCCTGCCTTGTGCACCAGTTGCGCACCGTGGGAAACCTGTTCCACCGACGTAGAGATCAGCCCTTCAATTTCCTTGGCCGCCTGCGAACTGCGTTGCGCCAGATTGCGGACTTCGTTAGCGACTACGGCGAATCCGCGGCCTTGTTCACCGGCGCGAGCCGCTTCTACGGCGGCGTTGAGCGCCAGAATGTTGGTCTGGAACGCGATGCCGTTTATCACCGATGTAATTTCTGCAATGCGTTTGGAACTGCCTTCGATTTCGGACATGGTCTGCACCACGTTTTCCACCAGTTTCCCGCCTGACTGCGCCGTCTGCGTGGCATCCAGCACCAGTTTATTGGCGTGATGCGCGTTGTCGGCGTTTTGTTTCACGGTCGCGGTCAGTTGCTCCATGCTGGCGGCGGTTTCTTCTACCGCTGCGGCCTGCGCTTCCGTTCGTGCGGCGAGGTCATTGTTGCCAGTGACGATTTCGCTGGCGGCGGTAGTGATTTGGGTCACTCCCATACGAATATCGTCGATCATGCTGTGCAGATTGGCTTTCATTTTTGCCATAGCGCCGAGCAGCATACCCAGCTCATCGCGGCGTTGGGTTTCCACCGTAACGGTCAGATCGCCTGTTGCGATACGTTCGGCGATATTGACCGTTTGGTTCAGCGGGTGAGTTATCTGGCGGGAGATATACCAGGCTACCAGGACGCCTAGCAGTAGCGTGATTATCGACGTGATGGCTATCTGCCATTCAGCGTCGGCGATATCCTGCTGGGTGGATGTCGTTTCTTCGGTGACGAGCTTATCCACCTCTGACATTAGCTGTTCCGCAACGGCGCCAAGCTGGTTGCCTTGATTCATTTCTTCCTGATAAGCGGGAAGATAAGCCTGCACCCGTGTTTTGTACGTTGATAACGTGGATACCACCGGTGCGAGAATCGCCTGCTGCTCCGGCGACAGGATTTTCACAAACTGATCGGTGCTGCTGCGTGCGTCATCCAGTGCCGCCAGCAATGGTTTTTCAGCGTCACTATTCAATGACAGCAGTAAGCCGCGCACCAGATAGCGAACAGTAACCAGTTTTTGATTTAGTGTTGTCAGTTGCAGTTGTTGGGAGAGATCGCCCGATGCTTTGATCTGTTGTTCCAGTTCTTTGACGGGCTTATCGGCACCCGACAGGTTCCAGCTCTTTCTGACATCGTCTTTTTTAGCAACGGCATCAAGGTAGTTTTTCTGTTTTTCTTTATATTGGCCGATCAGTTTACTGATATTCGCCAATTTTCCGTCATAATCCGACCGCCAGGATTTTGTCTGAATGGAAGAGATTAATTTAATAACGTTATCAATATGTGTGGTGTTTTCCTTCATGCTATCAGGACTGTAATTGGCGCTATAAAGCACACGATAATAACGTGCCTGATTAACCTCATCACTGATTTGATTACTGAAAATAACTTTTTCAAAACGTCCTTTCAGTATTTCAATATAGCGCACGCTGACGCCTGCGATGATGACGGTCAGCAAGAGTACCAGCGCGAAGCCGAATCCTAACTTTTTGCTGACTTTGATATTTTCAAAACTTATAGCCATTTTTTCTTCCACATATGCCGCGTTCATTGAGAGAGGGCTGATAGACTCGTCATACTTCAAGTAGCAGGTAAGTTGGCTTGGTAACTCGAGCATTTCTGGCGTTGGCTTTTTGGGGGCTGCCGTTGCTGCGTTCAAATCTGCTTTCGGCAGATTTGTCGCTCACCCGAATCACTTAGCGCGTCAGATTATCGGGATGTTCCCACTTGCCGTATTACAAGGTGCTCAACGACCCTTATCCTGAAAAACCAATGTCTGACGTCGTTCAATACGCCAGTCGGTTGTCCTGCCGCTTGAATTATTCAGGGTATAGCCGGATCTCCGCCAACCCAAAAGATATTAATGATACTCAATAGCCCGTGATGTTATTTGGTGAGTCTTATCCGCACTAATTTTATGTATCCGCGTAGGATTGATGCTGAATGCTGTCATCCATAAGCCGGAATAGCGTCAGAAATTAATTCGCTCAACGATGGCAAGCTTACAGGTTTTTTGTCTCGGTTATGCGGTGAATAAAATAAAAAAGACCCGGTATAACGGCAGTTATTCCGGGTCTGAGGTATTACGCTAACGTGATAATCAGCGTGAAGTGATTATTTTGTGGCTTCAGCAAAGCGTTTGGCAGCTTCGTCCCAGTTAACGACGTTCCAGAAGGCTTTGATGTAATCCGGGCGACGGTTCTGGTATTTCAGGTAGTAGGCGTGTTCCCAGACATCCAGTGCGACCAACGGGTAGCCGGACGCGCCGGAAATGGCTTCGCCCATCAGCGGGCTGTCCTGATTGGCGGTGGACACCACGGCCAGTTTGCCGTCAGCTTTCAGTACCAGCCAGGCCCAACCAGAACCGAAACGGGTAGCAGCGGCCTGCTCGAATTTTTCCTTGAAGGCGTCAACACTGCCGAAATCGCGTTCAATGGCCGCTTTCAGCTCGCCTTCCAGCGTGGTGCCCAGTTTCAGGCCTTTCCAGAACAGACTGTGGTTGGCATGACCGCCGGCATTGTTGCGCAGGGGGCCTTTTTTATCGGCTGGCAGTTGATCCAGTTTAGTGATCAGCTCTTCAGCGGACAGGCTGGCAAATTCCGGCAGGGATTCCAGCGCGGCGTTGGCATTGTTGACATAAGCCTGGTGATGTTTGGTGTGGTGAATTTCCATCGTCTGCTTGTCGAAATGCGGCTCAAGAGCGTCGTAAGCGTATGGCAGGGATGGCAGTGAATAACTCATGTTTAGCATCTCCATTATGTTGTAATGCGGAATGACCGTTGTTCGGCGCAAGCTTGTTAGCGCCGCGTAAGCATTAGGTTCATTATAGTTAATTAAATGATATTGAAAATGATTATTCGAGGTTGTGGTCAGCGCCTTATGCTCTTTTAGCCCTTGGATGCAAATGCTTATGCCAACAGCCGTCAACCTAACAACAAATCGGTCTAAGCCCGCAGCCGTTGCGGATGCGTATATACCGTGGCGCGACCGGGACGGCAGAAACCGACCAGCGTCAGATTACAGCGTTGAGCGACATCCACCGCCAGCGATGTCGCCGCCGAGACGGCGAAGAGAATCTCAACGCCGCACATAGCGGATTTTTGCACCATCTCATAGCTGGCGCGGCTGGAAACCAGCACTGCGCCTTGCTGCCAGGGCTGGCCGGCGCGCAGGCCCAGCAGTTTATCCAGCGCCACATGGCGGCCCACGTCTTCGCAGCCCCCTTGCAATTGCCCATCCGTCGCGAGCCAGGCGGCGGCGTGGGTCGCGCCGGTGAGTTGCCCTGCCTGCTGCACATTTTTGAGTGCGTGCAACGCATTTTC
Organism: Musicola keenii; assembly: GCF_014855505.1. Taxonomy (NCBI): domain Bacteria; kingdom Pseudomonadati; phylum Pseudomonadota; class Gammaproteobacteria; order Enterobacterales; family Pectobacteriaceae; genus Musicola; species Musicola keenii. The sequence continues at coordinate 144,921 of NZ_JAAWVW010000001.1, forward strand.
CAAATAGGAAAGCGAAAAGGTCTGGGTAAAAGGCAGCGGCGAGATCGGTTTACCGATTTCCGCCAGTTGTTCCACGCCGCAGACGCCGCAGCCGGTTCGCCCATCCATTGCCCGACGGCGTTGTTTCAGGCCGGCGAAGCGGCGGGAGGAGAGTTCTATCTGTACTTCGATACCGTTGCATACGGGGACGATGTCCATACCGTAGATTTCTCGCGGTGACTCGATGATGCCTTCCGACAGTGAGAACCCCAGCGCGAATGACTCCAGATCCTTGGGCGTCGCCATCATCACGACATGGGATATCCCGTTATAAACCAGCGCCACCGGCACTTCTTCCGCCAGCCAATCCGGCTGCGCGTATTCGAGGCTGCCCTGATGTCGTACCTGACGTTGGCACGCGCCGGTTGGCGCATCCTGCGAAACGGTGGGCGGGAAATTATCGACGTTGCTGTTCACCCTGATTGTCTGCCTGTCATCGCATAAGTAGGTTGCCGCATTATTTCACCGCAGCCTGGTGGATGCGAACTTTTCTCCCGGAGTTGCGTACCTGCACGCAATCAGAGTAACGAGGTGTAACACTCTGGCTACAAACTGTGCGCTGTGTCGGAGAGTGAAGATTTCACAGTGGAACAGGCTGTTGTAATGGATAACGCGCTGTATATTCTTTAATCACTGTTACTGATTTGTTTTCGCTTTTGTGTCTTCCAGTGTTTTTCACTGTGGTCAGGGCGATCGCAGGCACCCTGATCACATGGTATAGCTGAGCCCCTACACCCTAGGCGGTGTTGCAGGCGGTGCATCACGAAGGAGAACGACATGACCATTGACGCTTCAGGCAGCCGGGTTGCTCCCGGTGAGTATGGATATGCGCTTAATCTGAAGAAACGTTATGACAACTTTATCGGCGGCGCGTGGGTGCCGCCTTCCAGCGGCGAGTATTACCTCAACCTGACGCCAGTGACCGGGTTGCCGCTGTGTGAAGTCGCCAGTTCGAACACCCTTGATATAGATCACGCGCTGGACGCGGCGCATAAAGCCAAAGCCGAATGGGGAGCGATGTCTGCCAGTGCGAGGGCGTTGATTCTTAATCGCATCGCTGATCGTATGGAGGAAAACCTCGAATTGCTGGCCAGCGCTGAAACTTGGGACAACGGCAAGCCCATCCGTGAAACTCTTAATGCCGACGTCCCGTTGGGCATCGATCATTTCCGTTATTTCGCCGCCTGTATTCGTGCGCAGGAAGGGAGTATCAGTGAAATCGATCACGATACCGTGGCCTACCACTTTCACGAGCCGTTGGGTGTGGTAGGGCAGATTATTCCGTGGAACTTCCCGCTGTTGATGGCGTGCTGGAAGTTGGCGCCCGCGCTGGCGGCGGGTAACTGCATTGTGCTTAAGCCCGCCAAACTGACGCCGCTTTCAGTATTGTTGCTGATGGAGTTGATTCAGGATCTGCTGCCGCCGGGCGTTCTCAATGTAGTGAACGGCGCCGGGGGGCAGATCGGCGAATATCTGGCGACTTCTCCGCGTATCGCCAAGGTTGCGTTTACCGGCTCTACCGAAGTCGGCCAGCAGATCATGGGCTATGCCGCCCAGAATGTGATCCCGGTGACACTGGAACTGGGCGGCAAATCGCCGAATATCTTCTTTGCCGATGTGATGGATCGGGAAGACAGCTTTTTCGATAAAGTATTGGAAGGCTTCACGCTGTTTGCTTTCAATCAGGGCGAAGTGTGTACCTGTCCGAGCCGGGCGCTGATTCAGGAGTCCATTTACGAGCGTTTTATGGAGCGAGCCATCAAGCGCGTCGAATCCATTCGCGTGGGCAACCCATTGGACAGCCAGACCATGATGGGGGCGCAGGTTTCGTCCGGCCAATTGGACACCATTCTGAATTACATCGATATCGGCAAGAAAGAGGGGGCACAGGTGCTGAGTGGCGGGCGTCGTAAGGCGCTGCCGGGCGATCTGGCGCAGGGATACTATCTGGAGCCGACCATTCTTTTTGGCCACAACAGTATGCGCGTATTCCAGGAGGAAATTTTCGGCCCGGTGCTGGCCGTGACCACGTTCAAGACCATTGATGAGGCTCTGGAGATCGCTAATGACACCCAGTATGGCCTGGGCGCTGGGGTCTGGAGCCGTAATGCCAACATTGCCTATCGTGTAGGCCGTGGCGTACAGGCTGGTCGTGTGTGGACTAACTGCTACCATGCGTATCCGGCACATGCGGCATTCGGCGGGTACAAACAATCGGGTATTGGCCGGGAAAATCACAAAATGATGCTGGAGCATTATCAGCAGACTAAATGCCTGTTGGTGAGTTACTCGGATAAACCACTCGGCCTGTTCTGACGGGAAGCGTGTTGATTAACAGGGCTGCGTGTGCAGCCCTGTCTGTTTATCGGCAGTGCTGCCGCTGCTGGGCCCGCCGTAGCTGACGGCCGGAAGAGAACCCAGCCATCAACGCGGCTTTTTCCACGCCAACGCCTTGCCTCAGGCGCTGTTGCGCGACGGCGATGCGTAACTGCTCGTGATACTCCCGGACGCTGATACCGGTTTGTTCGCGAAATAGGCGAGTCAAATGGCGGCTACTGACGTGAATACGATCGGCCAGCGCGTCGAGGGGCCAGTCGGCCTCCGGCTCCGCCGACATCAAATCCTGCGCCCGGTGTACCACCGAGTGGATATGGTTACGGTGTTGCAGCCAGGGTGAGAGCTGCTCGTCGCTGCCTGCTCGTCGGAAGTACACCACCATTTCTCGGGCGACCTGCAGCGATTGTTGTGCATCAAGAAAACGGGCGATCAGATGCAGGGTCAGGTCGATGCCGGCGGTGATGCCCGCACTGGTGTAAATGCCGCGATCTTCAATGAAAATCCGGTTCTCTTTTACCAATGCCAGCGGTGCCTGCCGGATCAGCCGTTCCAGTACATCGTGGTGGGTGGTGCATTGGTAGCCATCCAACAGGCCGGCTTGCGCCGCCAGCAGGGTGCCGGAACAGATACAGGCCAGCGTTAGCTGCTGCGCACGCGAGGCTGGTTGCAGCCGACAGAGCCAGCGGCGTGCGATATCAGCTTGCGGTGTCGAAAAATAGTGCTGTGAATCAAAGACGCCGGGAATGATCAGAATCGCGCCTTCGGGGAGCTCATCCGGCAGTGGGGCAAGGTGGCTCAGCGTCATGCCGGTGGAGCATTGCAATTCAGTTTCCGGGCTGACGTAATGCAGCGAAAAGTGGCCGGCCAGCCGTAACGCTTCCGCCGGGCCTGCGACATCCAGCATCAGCACGCCGGGAAGCATCAGGAAATAGACTTGTCGGCTCATGGTTGGGGCTCCTGCTGCATCTGATGATTGCCGCCACAGTGGCGGCAAAGAGTCGCTTCGCCATCACGCGGTCGGCGGATTACGATGTTTGTTCCAGTTCGGCTAGACAGGCGTCCACACTGCGGATGGCGGCGAAGCGATCGATCAATACGGTTTCGGTGCGGTGTTTCAATTCACCGCTACTTAGCGTCAGGCCGTCATGCGTCATTGGGAATGTCAGCGTGGCTTCTGTAACAAACGTTACCCGATAGCCCAGATCGGAGGCAACTCGGGCGGTGGTTTCACAGCACTGTTCGGTACGAATACCGGAAATAATCAGGTGACGGATCTCCTGCTGTTGTAACCAGGTCAACAGGCCTGACTCGGTTAACGCATTATGTACGTGTTTGTGCACCTGGATGTCTGGCCGATGCGTCAAAAAAGACTGACGGACGACATGGCCGGATTCCAGCGAAAAAGGGCCCTGCGATACATGGAAAATGTCCGCAACGGCGACGCCTTGACGTTGGCAGCCATCAATCAATCGCAGCAGAGCCGTCTGAAATACCGGAACATCGCTCTCCGTCCAGAATGGACGGTGTAAAAAAGAGTTTTGTACATCAATGACTAACAATGCTGACTGGGCCATATCGGCTCTCCGGTGGTGATGGTGAGCAGTCATGATGCCGCAGACGAACGGATGACTGAAGGCCAAATCAGGACATGATAGGGCTATATCTGGACGAGTTGCGGGTAACAGCTCGTCCAGCCCATAGCGGAGTTATGACATCATCGGCAGCAGATGATGATAGAGCTGGCGGAAGACGCCGCGTTGTTCACCATAATGTGCGTGGCGCGCCGGATCCGGCATATGGATTTGCTCTATCGGCAGTTCGGGCAGCAGCGTTGCCAACGGCTGATCCGGATTCATCGCGATCTGTGCTAGACGAGCGGCGCCAAGTGCCGGGCCCACATCGCCTCCCGTTCGGTACACCAGCGTTTTACCGCTGATATCCGCCAGCATTTGTCGCCAGTAGGCGCTGCGCGCGCCGCCGCCAATCAGTGTAACGCGCTCAGGTTCAAGCCCGGTCATGTGTAATACATCCATGCCGTCCGCCAACGCGAAACCCACCCCTTCAAGCACCGCCCGGCCTAGCGCGGCACGGCTATGCGAATGTGTCAGCCCCCAGAACGCCCCTTTTGCATGCGGATTGTTGTACGGCGTGCGCTCACCGGACAGATAGGGCAAAAACCAGACTGGGGTTGCCGTTTCGTCCTCGCCGGCTTGTTCCGCTTCGGTCAACAAGGCAGCCACGCTGTCGGCGTGGGTCAGCTTTGCCGCCCAGTCCAGGCAGGATGCCGCACTCAGTATGACCGACATCAGGTGCCAGGTAGCGGGCAGGGCGTGACAGAAACTGTGCACCGCATGCTGAGGATTGCTGCGAAACCCATCGCTGACGGCAAAATAGACGCCGGACGTACCCAGCGACAACATCGCCTGACCGGCCTGATACACACCGACGCCGATCGCGCCAGCCGCGTTATCTCCGCCGCCGGCAACAACCGGGATGGTCTTCATTCCCCAGCGGGCGGCGATATCAGCCCGCAATAACCCGGTGATACTGTTGCCTTCAAACAGCTCGGGCATCTGTTCACGAGTCAGCGCACCGGCGTTGAGCAGTACATCGCTCCAGTCCCTCTTGGCGACATCCAGCCATAGCGTGCCGGCTGCATCCGACATATCGCTGGCGAAACCGTCGGTCATGCGGAAACGCAGGTAATCCTTGGGCAGCAGCACTTTGTCCACCTGCCGGAATATCTCCGGCTCATGCTGTTGCACCCATTTTAACTTGGGAGCGGTAAACCCCGGCATCATCAGATTGCCAGTGATATGTTGGCAATCCGGCGTCAATTGCTCCAGTTCAAGACATTGCAGGGAACTGCGTCCGTCATTCCACAGAATTGCCGGGCGCAGTACCTGTTGTCGCCGATCCAGCAGCGTGGCGCCATGCATCTGGCCGGAGAGCCCGATCGCACGTACCGCGCTAAGATCATGTTGCTTCGCCAACTGTGTCAATACGCCATCGGTCGCCTGCCACCAGTGTTCCGGATCCTGTTCTGACCATAAAGGATGGGGCCGGGATAGGGTCAACGCGGCGTTCTGACTGGCGATGACTTCGCCGTCTTCCCGCAGAAGAACGGCTTTTACGCCTGACGTTCCCAGATCGATACCTATGTACATAACGCCTCACTGTTTGTGTTTGTGCGGTGTTGGCGAGTTCAACCGTAGCCGGATGGCATGCCGAACGGACAACATCAGCCGTACAGATAGCGGTTGACCAGATTCTCCAGCATTTCCTGGCGGCCACTCCGGTGCTGGGGAGCGAGCTGGTGGCGTTCCGCATAGTGCGCCAGCGTTTCCAGCGAGGTATTACCCTGTAGGATCTGTTGGCCCAGTTCACCGTTCCAGCCGGAGTAACGCTGTGCCACCTGCTGACTCAACACGTTATCCTCGATCATGCGCGCTGCCGCTTTCAGCGCCAGCGCCAGCGTGTCCATCGCGCCGATGTGGGCGTGGAACAGATCGTAACGATCGGTGCTTTGGCGGCGCACCTTGGCGTCGAAGTTCAACCCACCGGTGGTGAACCCGCCCGCTTGTAGGATTTCATACAGTACCAGCGCGTTTTCTTCCACGCTGTTAGGGAACTGGTCAGTATCCCAGCCGAGCTGCGGATCGCCGCGGTTGGCGTCCACCGAACCGAAAATGCCGAGCGCGATGGCGGTGGCGATTTCATGGTGAAAGGAGTGGCCCGCCAGTGTCGCGTGATTGGCCTCGATATTGACTTTGATGTCTTTTTCCAGCCCGAACTGTTTCAGGAAACCGTAGACGGTGGCGACGTCATAATCGTACTGGTGCTTGGTGGGTTCCTGCGGTTTGGGTTCGATCAGCAGCGTGCCGCGAAAACCAATCTTGTGTTTATGTTCCACCACCATCTGCATGAAACGGCCGATTTGTTCCCTTTCCTGACGCAGGTCGGTGTTCAGCAGGGTTTCATAGCCTTCGCGTCCTCCCCACAGCACATAGTTTTCTCCTCCCAACTGCAGAGTGGCGTTCATGGCGGTGAAGACTTGCGTCGCCGCCCAGGCGAACACTTCCGGATCCGGATTGGTGGCGGCGCCGGCGGCGTAACGCGGATGGGTGAAGCAGTTGGCGGTGCCCCAGAGCAGCTTGACGCCGGTATCCTGCTGTTTAGCCGCGAGAATATCGGTCATGGCGGCAAAATTGCTGCGATACTCCTGTAACGACCCGCCTTCCGGCGATACATCCACATCATGGAAGCAGTAATAGGGAACTCCCAACTTCTGAAAGAACTCGAACGCAATGTCCGCTTTGGCGCGCGCCAGAGCCAGAGGATCCCCGCTGCATTGCCAGGGGCGGGTAAACGCGCCGGCGCCGAACATATCCGCGCCGTTCCAGCAGAACGTATGCCAGTAACACACCGCGAAGCGCAGGTGGTCAGCCATCCGTTTACCGAGAATGTCCTGTTCGGGATCATAGTGACGGAAAGCTAATGGGTTGCTGCTGCCCTGACCTTCAAAGCGGATTTTTTCTATCTGATCGAAATAAGCGTGCATTCTCATCTCCTTGGAAACTTTCCCGACAGACGGGACACTGCTTAATTATTCGTATCGATATTTGGGCGGCTCAATTACGTTATTTTACACTGGAATTAAGATAATTATTAAATGTGCGCGTGTTCTCAAAAATGAATTAATAAAATTTGCAAACCTGCTCGGAATAGCTACGTGAAAAAACAGAGTTAACAAGCGTAAAATATGACCGCTATCAAAAAATAACAATTAAACTAAAAATCGTAATCAAGGGATAAAAATCAGCAATTGATGCTCTGCACTTTTTGCGTCAACAATTCCGATGACCACGGGATTTACCTGTCAGGGGTTCCCTGCATTCAAATAACGAAAGGTACTCAATGATGAAAGTGAAATACATTTTGCTGTCAGTCTGTGCCGTTATCGCTACGCTGGGTCAGCCGGGATTCGCCAAGGAAGTGAAAATTGGTATGGCGATCGATGATTTAAGGCTTGAACGCTGGCAAAAGGATCGGGATATTTTCGTGCAGAAAGCGGAAACGCAAGGAGCGAAAGTGTTTGTACAATCCGCGAATGGCAATGAGGAGACCCAGATATCGCAAATAGAAAATATGATTAATCGCGGCGTCGATGTGCTGGTTATTATTCCCTATAACGGCAAGGTCTTAAGCAATGTTATTGCAGAGGCTAAACGCGAAGGAATAAAGGTACTGGCTTATGACCGCATGATTAATAATGCGGATATCGATTTTTATATTTCGTTTGATAATGAGAAGGTAGGCGAATTACAGGCCCGATATCTGGTTGATAAAGTGCCTCAGGGAAATTATTTTTTGATGGGCGGATCGCCGGTTGATAATAATGCCAAGCTGTTCCGTGAAGGGCAGATGAAAGTATTAAAACCGTTAATTGATAACGGGAAAATTAACGTGGTCGGCGACCAATGGGTGGACGCCTGGCTACCGGAAAACGCCCTGAAGATCATGGAAAACGCATTGACGGCCAACAGCAATAAGGTCGATGCCGTCGTGGCCTCGAACGACGCTACGGCCGGCGGCGCCATTCAGGCGTTGGCGGCGCAGGGGCTGGCGGGCAAGGTGGCGATCTCCGGTCAGGATGCTGATCTGGCGGCCATCAAGCGAATCGTCGCAGGCACCCAGACCATGACGGTCTACAAACCCATTACCAAACTGGCGCAGGACGCCGCCGATATCGCGATTTCGCTGGGTGAGGGGAAAATGCCCCCGTCGAACGCCACGCTGAATAACGGCAAGAAAGCCGTTCCTTCCTTCTTGTTGACGCCGATCCCCGTGGATAAGAACAACATCGACAGTACCGTAGTCGCTGACGGTTTCCACAAAAAATCGGATGTGTACTGAGGAGGCGTCGCCGTCGATGGCGATGTTGTCCATTGACGGCAGAGACTGCGGGTAAAGAGGGAGTGCATCGTGCCTTGTTTGCTGGAAATGAAAAATATCACCAAGACTTTCGGTGCTGTGAAAGCCGTGGACAACATCAGCCTGCAGCTTGATGTCGGGCAAGTGTTGTCGCTGTGCGGAGAAAACGGTTCCGGCAAGTCTACGTTGATGAAAGTGCTGTGTGCGGTATATCCGCACGGCAGCTATGAAGGCAGCATCCGGTTTGCCGGCGATGAATTGCGGGCTGCGCATATCCGCGACACCGAACAGAAGGGCATCGCCATCATTCATCAGGAACTGGCGCTGGTCAAAGAGATGACGGTGCTGGAGAACGTGTTCCTCGGCAATGAATGGTCGCATTTTGGCGTGATGGACTACGACGCCATGTATCTGCGCTGTCTGAAGATGCTGGAACAGGTAAAGCTGGATGTCGACCCCAACAGCCGCGTGGGCGATCTCGGGCTCGGCCAGCAGCAACTGGTGGAAATTGCCAAAGCGCTCAATAAGCAGGTGCGGTTGCTGGTTCTGGATGAGCCGACGGCATCGCTGACCGAGAAAGAGACCACGGTGCTGTTGAATATCGTGCAGGATCTACGTCACCACGGCATCGCTTGTATCTACATTTCCCACAAGCTGAATGAGGTCAAAGCTATTTCCGACATGATTTGCGTCATTCGCGACGGCAAGCATGTCGGCACTTATCCGGCGGCATCGCTTGGCGAGGAGCAGATCATCGCCATGATGGTCGGCCGTGAGTTAACCGAATTGTACCCCGGTGAACCGCACGATATCGGTGACGAAGTGTTGCGGGTGGAGCACCTGACCGCCTGGCACCCCGTCAACCGCCATATTCGTCGGGTGGATGAGGTGTCGTTTTCGTTACATCGCGGCGAGATCCTGGGGATTGCCGGCCTGGTCGGTGCAGGGCGTACCGAGACAGTACAGTGTGTGTTCGGCGCTTATCCGGGGCGCTGGCAAGGGCGGGTTCTGGTGGAGGGAAAGCCGGTCACTATCCGTCATTGTCGGGACGCCATAGCGCTCGGCATCGCCATGGTGCCGGAAGACCGCAAGAAAGACGGTATTGTGCCGGTAATGAGTGTGGCGCAGAACATTACGCTGGCGGCGCTGGAGCAGTTCAGCGGCGGCGGGTCTGTGCTGGATGATGCGCGAGAGCAGAATTGTGTTCGTGAGTCTATTGCCCATCTCAAGGTGAAAACCGCGTCGCCGGAACTGGCGATTGCCCGTCTGAGCGGCGGCAATCAGCAGAAAGCTATTTTGGCGAAATGTCTGCTGCTGCACCCTAAAATTCTGATTCTGGATGAGCCCACGCGCGGCATCGACATCGGTGCGAAATATGAAATTTATAAACTCATCAATCAATTGGTTAAGCAAGGGATTGCCATCATCGTCATTTCTTCCGAATTGCCCGAAGTATTGGGCTTGAGCGATCGGGTTCTGGTGATGCACCAGGGACGTATCCGGGCTGATCTGCCTAATCGAGGGTTAACGCAGGAACAGGTCATGGAAGCCGCGCTGAGGAGTGAGCATCATGCTGAAAACGTCGCTGTCTGAACGGTCGAGCGCCCTGGCCGCGCCTCGCCGCGCCAAAAATTTTCATCTGCAGGTCTACGTGATGATTGCAGCGGTCGTGGCCATCGGGCTGTTCTTTACGTTGATGACCGATGGGGCCTATTTGAGCGCCCGTAATATTTCCAACCTGCTGCGCCAGACGGCTATCACCGGCATTCTGGCGGTAGGCATGGTTTTCGTCATTATTTCCGCCGAGATCGATCTGTCGGTCGGTTCAATGATGGGGTTGCTGGGGGGGGCGGCGGCGATCTTCGATGTCTGGTTTGGCTGGCCGCTGCCATTGACTATCGTTGTCACGCTGTTGCTGGGATTGTTGTTGGGGGCGTGGAATGGCTGGTGGGTCGCTTATCGTCGGGTGCCGTCTTTTATCGTGACGCTGGCGGGGATGCTGGCATTTCGCGGCGTGCTGATCGGTGTGACTAACGGCACCACGGTGTCTCCCACATCGCCCGCCATGTCCCGGATTGGCCAGAGTTATCTGCCGGATGGCGTCGGTTTCCTGTTCGGTGTGTTGGGGTTGCTGCTGTTTGTCGCATGGCAGTGGCGCCAGAGACGCAGCCGTCAGCATCTGGGGTTGCCGGTGGCTTCGTCATCCGCCGACGTCGGCCGTCAGGCGCTGATGGCGGCTGTTGTGTTGGGCGCTATCTATTTACTCAACGATTATCGTGGTGTGCCCACGCCGGTCTTGCTGTTGACATTGATTATGCTGGCGGGTGTTTTTATGGCGGCTCGTACTGCGTTCGGACGCCGGATTTATGCGGTGGGGGGTAATCTGGATGCGGCGCGGTTGTCCGGCATCAATGTTGAGCGCACCAAGCTGGCGGTATTCGCCATCAATGGGTTGCTAGTGGCGGTGGCCGGTCTGGTGCTCAGCTCCCGTCTCGGCGCTGGGTCGCCATCGGCGGGGAATATTGCCGAACTGGATGCCATCGCCGCCTGCGTTATCGGCGGAACCAGCCTGGCCGGCGGCGTCGGCAGCGTAGCCGGCGCGGTGATGGGGGCCTTTATCATGGCATCGCTGGATAATGGAATGAGCATGTTGGATGTGCCCACGTTCTGGCAGTACATCGTGAAGGGCGGCATTTTATTGCTGGCGGTATGGATGGATACCGCCACTAAGCGTAAAGCCTGAGACACATTCGCGATGTGGACGGGCGGCGCGATCCATCGGGTGCTCGAGGCGCTTCGCAAAATGGGGAAATTCATTTTCTGGCCGTAAGCAGGCTGTGTTATGCAGGAAGGCTCCGCTCGGATGAGATGCATCGCATGTTTGAGAAGCGCTATCGAATTACGCTGTTGTTCAATGCCAACAAGGTTTACGACCGGCAGGTCGTGGAAGGCGTGGGGGAGTACCTGCAGGCTTCGCAGTGTGATTGGGACATTTTTATCGAAGAGGATTTTCGCTGTCGTCTGGAAAACATCGGCGATTGGCTCGGTGATGGCGTGATCGCCGATTTCGACGATCGAGACATTATCCGCCGGCTGGCCGATGTCTCGGTGCCGCTGGTGGGGGTTGGCGGTTCTTATCATAATCCTGCGGATTATCCGCCGGTGCACTATATCGCCACCGATAACCACGCGCTGGTGGAAAGCGCGTTTATGCATCTGAAACAAAAAGGGATTCACCGTTTCGCCTTTTACGGTTTACCGGCTGAGGCGGGCAAGGGATGGGCGCAGGAACGGGAGTATGCCTTCCGACAGCTGGTGGCGGCGGAACAGTATCAAGGCGTGGTTTATCAGGGAATGGAAACGTTGCCGGATAACTGGCAGTACGCGCAGAACCGTCTGGCTGATTGGGTGCAGACACTGCCGCCGCAGACCGGCATTATCGCTGTGACGGATGCCAGGGCTCGCCATCTGCTGCAGGTTTGCGAGCATCTGAATATCCCGGTGCCGGAAAAGTTGTGCGTCATCGGTATCGATAACGAAGAGTTGACGCGCTACCTGTCGCGGGTGGCATTGTCTTCCGTAGTGCAGGGAACGCGCCAGATGGGGTATCGGGCCGCGAAGCTGCTGCATCAACTGCTGTTGGCGTCACAGCCGTTGCCGTTACAGCGGATTCTGGTGCCGCCGATGAGGGTGGCGGAACGCCGCTCTACGGACTACCGTTCGGTGCATGATCCGGCGGTGATTCAGGCGCTGCATTTCATTCGTCATCACGCCTGCCGCGGCATCAAGGTGGAGCAGGTGCTGGATGCGGTTGGCCTTTCCCGTTCCAATCTGGAGAAGCGCGTTAAGGATGAAACCAACCAGACGATTCACGGCATCATTCATAGAGAAAAACGGGATCGCGCCCGTAATCTGCTGGTTTCTACGTCGTTGTCCGTCAATGAAATTTCGACAATGTGCGGTTATCCGTCGCTGCCGTATTTTTATTCCGTGTTTAAGAAAGACTACGGTATGACGCCAAAAGAGTATCGGGAACGGTATGGCGAAGGGGATTACAGTGACTGATGTCGCCTGGCAACGTGACTGAAAGGCTGCATGGCCATGCAGCCTTGGAAGAGGGTATCTGACAGACGACTCAGGCGTGGGCTGTTTCCTTAACACGCCAGGAGTCATAGTAAATGTGCTCAACCTGGTAGTTGATGTCGTCGGTATTACCGGTCAGCCGGTGAGCGATGGTGAAGGCGAAATCAAATGCCACCCCCAGCCCTTTACCGCTGATCAGATTGCCATCCTCCACCACGTTCTGGTCGACATATACGCCGTCCGTTACGTCTTTCCATAGATCACCGGAACAAACATAACGCCGGCCTTTCAATAAGTTGTGGCCGCCAAGCACACGGGCCGCAGCGGAGCAAAGTGGGCAAATCAGCCGACCGGCATCGTCATGACGGCGGATAAATTCAGCGACCAGCGGGTTGGCGGCCAGATTTACCGTGCCTTGCGGCCCTCCGGGGATCACCACTGCGTCGAACAGGGTATCCATATTGCGTTCCAGCAGTGCGTCCGCAAACATGCGGATATTGTGATAACTACGCAGTTCCAGCATGTCCTGGCAGGACAGCGTCATGACCTCTACTTGAGTGCGGTGCAGGGCGTCGATGACCATGACCGCTTCTGCTTCTTCGAATCCGGGCGCCAGCAGGACGGCGACTTTCTTAGCCATAATATCTCCAGCAATCGGGGGAGTTGATGCTCGCAAGGATAGCAAATAAATAGCTAAAAAATGAAACTACGTTTTGAATCTGTGCCTTGTATCGCGTAACGCGCGCTGAATATTGATGGGTATTGCAAACCGACATCATCATGCAGCGAGTCTATGGATCGCAGACTCTGCAGACGCGGGGTTATTTAAGGTATGAGCGGATGACCGCCACGATCGCATCCAAATCTGTTTCCCGTTCTGCGGGGTCTGCATTCTCGTTCATCAAATGTACCCGAATGTGCCCTTCCAGCACCTCGCTCATCAGACCATTTACTGCACCGCGGATGGCGGCGATCTGCTGGAGTATTTGCAGGCATTCGCTGTGGCCGCTATCCAGCGCTTTTTCCAGCGCTTCCGCCTGGCCTTTTATGCGTCTGACTCGGGTCAACAGCTTCTTTTTGTCTTTAATTGTATGAGGCATGAAATACTCCGGGGTTGTCTCATAATATACTGGGGTATAGTATAAAACTGATTCTCATTTCCTTTCACTCTATCCAGGCATGTAAACGCCGGACACGGATGCTCACTATGACTGATTTCGTCTCTCTTTTGCAGCAGGGCGTAGCCAATGCCTGGCTGTTTATTCCCAGCGCGGTGTTGCTGGGCGCATTACACGGTCTGGAACCCGGTCATTCGAAGACCATGATGGCCGCGTTTATTATTGCCATTCAGGGGACGGTGCGGCAGGCGATCATGCTGGGGCTGGCGGCTACGCTGTCGCATACCGTCGTGGTCTGGTTGATCGCGCTGGGCGGCATGTATTTGAGCAATGCCTTTACTGCGGAAGCGACGGAGCCCTGGCTGCAGCTGTGCTCTGGTTTCATCATTCTTGGCACGGCGGCCTGGATGTTTTGGCGAACCTGGCAGGGGGAGCGGCAATGGGATATGCATCACCATGAGCACCACCATCACCATGATGAACACCACCATGATGAACATCACCATGATGAGCAGCGTATCGTCGATACCGGCCACGGTCGGGTGATGCTGGCGATCATTGAAGAAACCGGTGAACCGCGCTGGCGATTGACAGCTTTATCCGGAGCGCAGTGGGCGGCGGAACAAGTATACGTAGAGACGGAACGGTCGGCAGGCGAACGACAGCGCTTCTGTTTTGTCGAGCGCGAGGGGTATCTGGAGTCGGCGCAGACCATCCCGGAGCCGCACAGTTTTCTGGCGTCTCTGACCCTGGGCCACGGCGACCATCACCATGATTACCCATTGGTTTTTTCCGATGACGGGCATGGACAACCTGTGGTGCATAACGACGAATATCAGGACGCCCATGAGCAAGCTCACGCCAGTGAAATTCGCCGCCGGTTTGCCGATGGACGGGCAACCAATGGCCAGATTTTATTATTCGGGCTGACCGGCGGGTTGTTGCCTTGCCCGGCGGCGATCACCGTCTTGCTGTTGTGTCTTCAGGTGAAGGCGTTTTCGTTGGGAGCGGCGTTGGTGGTGTGCTTCAGTATCGGGTTGGCGCTGACGCTGGTTGCCGTCGGCGTGGGAGCGGCGATCAGCGTGAAGCAGGTCAGCCGACGCTGGTCGGGATTTTCGACGCTGGCGCGTCGTGCGCCTTATTTTTCCAGCCTGCTGATTGCTCTGGTCGGTGCCTATATGCTGGTTCACGGCGCTGGTCGACTGAATTTCTTCTAATCTGTGTCCCACGTCATTGCGTTGAGGTGTTCATTCCGGCCCTTGTTGGGGTATCACCGCCTTCAACCGGCGTTTTCAACGCCGGTTTTACTGTATCTACGAAATTTTCCTCCAAAAATCTCGCTCTTCTCTTCCGGTCGGCAAAAAAAGATGATTAAATTATAAATCATATATTTTGCATAAATATGCATTGATGAACGTGATGATGAAAACGCCATCCCAACGGCGCCATCGTGATCCTGGCTGCTTCAATGTATTCTCATGTATTGCGTAAACCGGCGGGCTGCTAAGCTTAACGCCACCGAACTCGAGCAGGGACTAATAGTTATGACGACGATTCTGAAACATCTTCCGGTTGGTCAGCGGATTGGCATCGCATTCTCCGGTGGTCTGGATACCAGCGCCGCCTTACTCTGGATGCGTCAGAAAGGGGCCGTACCTTACGCCTATACGGCAAATCTGGGGCAGCCGGATGAGGATGACTACGAGGCCATTCCGCGCCGCGCCAAGGAGTATGGAGCGGAAAACGCCCGTCTGATCGACTGCCGTAAGCAACTGGTGGCTGAAGGCATCGCGGCAATTCAGTGCGGTGCGTTTCACAACACCACCGGCGGTATGACGTACTTCAACACCACCCCATTGGGCCGTGCGGTGACTGGCACCATGCTGGTGGCGGCAATGAAAGAAGACGGCGTGAATATCTGGGGCGACGGCAGCACTTACAAAGGCAACGATATCGAACGTTTTTATCGCTATGGTCTGCTGACCAATGCTGAGCTGAAGATCTACAAACCCTGGCTGGATACGGATTTCATTGATGAATTGGGCGGACGTCAGGAAATGTCCGAGTTTATGGCGCAAGCGGGCTTTAACTATAAGATGTCTGCCGAGAAAGCCTACTCCACCGATTCCAACATGCTGGGGGCGACGCATGAGGCCAAGGATCTGGAGTTCCTGAATTCCAGCGTGAAAATCGTTAATCCCATCATGGGCGTGAAGTTCTGGGACGAAAACGTACACATCCCGGCGGAAGAAGTGACCGTGCGTTTCGAACGCGGCTACCCGGTAGCGCTGAATGGCAAAACCTTCACTGACGACGTTGAACTGATGCTGGAAGCCAATCGTATCGGCGGCCGTCATGGCCTCGGCATGAGCGATCAGATCGAGAACCGAATTATTGAAGCGAAAAGCCGTGGTATCTATGAAGCCCCAGGGATGGCGCTGCTGCATATCGCCTATGAGCGCCTGATGACGGGTATCCACAACGAAGACACTATTGAGCAGTATCACGCCCACGGTCGTCAGCTGGGCCGTCTGCTGTATCAGGGGCGCTGGTTCGATCCGCAGGCGCTGATGCTGCGTGATGCGTTGCAGCGTTGGGTCGCTAGCGCTATTACTGGCGAAGTCACCCTCGAACTGCGTCGCGGCAATGATTATTCCATTCTGAATACCGTCTCCGATAACCTGACCTACAAACCGGAGCGTCTCACCATGGAAAAAGGCGAATCCGTATTCTCGCCGGATGATCGTATCGGCCAGTTGACCATGCGTAACCTGGATATCATCGATACGCGCGAAAAACTGTTCAACTATGCGGAAACCGGCCTGCTTTCCTCCGGCAATACCGGTGTACCATTGGTGAGTGGCAACTCGCAGTTGCAGGACAAATCCGCCAAATAGCGCCGGGCGGCATTACAACGAAAGGGCATACACGTATGCCCTTTTTTGATGGCTCTAATTGGTTGTCAGGCCTGTCAGACGGTGGTGTTCAGGTGTTTTTCAAAACGAGAGAGCAACGTACGTAACGTGACTTTTTCTTCATCGCTGAAAAGGGAAAGCAGCTGCCTTTCATTTTCGACATGCTCAGCCACTACCTGGTTGATGAGTGCGAACCCTTCATCCGTAAGCTGGATGTTCACGGAGCGCCGATCTCCCTGAATAGGAACCCGCCGCAGCCATCCTGCGCTCTCAAGACGATCCAACCTGCTGGTTAGCGTACTGTTGTTGATCATCAGTGCATTGACGATTTGCGTCGGGCTGATGGCATACGGCGCACCGCTCCGGCGCAAGGTGGCCAGAATGTCGAATTCTCTGGCGCTTAAGTGATGTTGGCTGAAAACCCTGTCTAACGCCCGGTCAATCAGCAGGCTGACGCGGGATAGACTCCCGATAACCAACATGGGGCTGACATCCAGATCCGGACGTTCTTGTTCCCATTGTTTAATAATATCAGATACTTCCAGGTAGCGTGGCATCTCGGCGATATCCTTGAATCAGCCAATACATCTGTCTTGTCCGTCCTTACTCGTCATACGCGATGAAAACTCCTGAACGCGATACGTATGACTCTAATATTCAATAGAGAAAAATTCAATCTAATATATTACCGTAAAGTAAATTACTAAAAAGTATATTTCGACAATGAAATATATGATCGGTTAACCTCATACCGACATATCGCCAGGCTGTGGTTCATGCCGGATGGTTGTGCCGGATGTGTCTCTTTTGACGCGATACAACGGCTCGTTGTTCATGAATTGGCACATTGTTGAAGGAGGGGGGTATGCAACTTAAGCATTTCGCGTTTTACGCGCCCTGTGTCTGGGGGACAACGTATTTTGTCACCACCCAATTTTTGCCGGCCGACAGGCCATTGCTGGCGGCGTTGGTTCGTGCTTTGCCGCCGGGACTCCTGCTTATCGCCAGCACCCCGATGCCGAGTCTCTATTGGCTGCGGCGCTTGTTTGTCCTGGGGGCACTGAACATCGGTATTTTCTTTGTCATGCTGTTTTTCGCCGCCTACAGATTGCCGGGAGGTGTGGTGGCATTGGTCGGCTCTTTTCAGCCGCTGGTGGTGATCGTGCTGTCATGCCTGCTGTTGGCGCAACCCATCGCGAAGCAGCAGGTAATGGCCGCCGTCATGGGCGGCGCGGGAATTGTGTTGTTGATTTCGTTGCCTGACGCGCCACTGAATCCAGAGGGCTTGATGGCGGCGATGCTGGCGACATGTAGTATGGCGTCGGGCTTGGTGCTGACCAAAAAATGGGGGCGCCCGCCAGGGATGTCGATGCTGACATTCACCGGCTGGCAGCTATTTTGCGGTGGTATCGTTATTCTGCCGCTCCAGTTGATGGTGGAGTCGCTTCCAGTTCATTTATCCCTGATAAATGCGGCCGGTTATTTTTATCTGGCGATACCTGGGTCGCTGTTGGCTTATTTCATGTGGTTCTCCGGCGTAGAGGCGCATTCGCCGGTCGCCATGTCGATGCTGAGTTTCCTTAGCCCGCTTGTCGCTCTGTTACTGGGTTTTTTGTTTTTGTCTCAGGGATTGTCCGGCGCACAACTGCTCGGCGTTGTTTTCATTTTCGGCGCTGTCATTGCCGCCCAGGATTTAGCGTTCCTGAAGAGAAAAGCGCAACTCGGTCGTAGCGGCTGAGTTGCCGCGTGGCGTAGGGGAATGTCATCCCCGGATTAATCAGCGGCACACCGGAACGGCAGCGCTTTTTTACCCTGTCTTATTCGCGTCTGACTGGGGCGTAAGCCGGTTACTCAGGCTGGGTAAGGCGGGGTGGTTCCCGCAGTAATGCCTACTTTTTGGGTCTCAACAGACAAACCCCCCCTGTTTTGGCATGGATTTATTGGCGCGGGATTGAGCGGCCTTAAGTTCATTCTGCCATTTTTTTGCTGTTTTTATCGTCCCGTCCCGGATTTTCAGCCCTAATCCCATTAGCGGGACGGAGAGTCTCCTGAAACGCCGACGCCAGCAATTCCGGATAAAAATTAAATCTGTTTATTGGCAAAGTGTCTGGAAATAGTAGCGTATGCGCGAAAATGGGACGGGAACCGTGCACATTCCATCGGAAACCGGTGTGTTTTGCCTTAACGCTATCTATCACGATGCACTCTCGGCGATCCGGCGAGTTCCCTTGAGCGAATTGGGTGATTCGCATCGGCTGAAAGCGGGCCAGTGCCGCGTGATGGAAAAGTTCTACCAGTTGAGAACGGTGCCTATGCATCCGGCCAGCCATGAGGTGATGCTGGAATCGGCCGTGGCGGGTCTGGCGGCAGAATGGCCCGAATTACACCAGCGGGAAGGGGTGGTGATTTATGCCAAAACACAAACCCACAACACCTTTTTCGATCGTGACTGGCTGGGTAGCATTCTTATCCGGCAGCGGCTCGCCAACTGGGATGTCATGACGCTGAGCCTGAATCATTGCGCTTCCGCGCTATCAGCGTTGCATTTGATAAGGCAAGGGGCGGTAAGGCGAAATATACCAATTATTGTATTAACGGGAGAGAAGGCATTTCATCCCGAAATAAATCGTTTCACCGTTGGTGTACAAGGAGAATTACCTGTCGCCGCATTATTTAATGCGCGGCCCAGCCCCTGGCAGGTCACGTTTACAGCGGTAAAGCATTTAAGCCGGTTTTATAACAATGCCGACAATATGACCCGTCAGGAAAAAGCGGATCTCAATGATTGTTTATTGGGAGAATTATGCGATTTTGTTTCGCATTCCGTCAGGCTGTCGGGAATAAACTCGGAAGATGTGGATTATTTCGTACCCTGTAATCTTAATCTTCCATTACTTAATCAAATGGCGGCGCGTCTGAATATTGGCGGGCGATTATTCGATGGCAATGTTGCCGATTATGGACATCTTTATTGTTCCGACGTGTTATTTAATTTTTCTTCATTACTTAAGACAACCAGTCGCGCGAGAAATTATTTCTGTTTTTCAATCGGGATGGGCGTCACGCTTTCTTGCGCACTGATACAGCACACAGATATTTAATAGGAGAAGGGTATGTCTGCGACATTAACGGTAATTCAACAGGCATTACGTGAAGTTATGGATAACGATGAGATTGAAATTAATGAAAGTACGGATTTGGATAATGATCTCGATCTGGATTCCGTGATGTTCGTGCAATTTCTGTTAACGCTGGAAGATAAAATTGAAGGCCTGCTGTTCGACCCCGACCAGATTAATATGGAAACCTTTAGTACAGTCGGCGGCCTAATTTCATGGCTGAATAGCAATGTCATGCAGGAGGTGCGTCATGTCGGCTGAGCATATCGGGCAAATCTGGGCAGCCTTCCGCGATCGTCCGTTGTCGGAGGCGTTGACGTTGTTGCTGCAACCCGCATCCGGCGCCGGGCATTATCTTCATCAGATAGGCTACCAGATTCAGGAAATCGGCCGGATCCCCGACGCGGGCCAGCAGCAACGGTTGTTTGACCGGGTATTGACGCACCTGGAGTTGGATGTGGTGCGTAGTCAGGAAACGCTATCTCTGTCGGCTCATTTCCCTTTATTGGTTTGTGTGGCGCGGCTCGGCATTCTGGCTCGTATGCAGGCCATGAGCTGGCAGCACTTATCCGGCAGAACCAGCTTTGGCGCCAAAACGACCCGGCACCAACTGATTAAGGCCAGTTTCGCCGATGTGGCGGGCAGGGCCGCGCTGCTGCTGGAGCAACAGCATCAGCGCCTGCAGGCGGGCGATATGCTTGGCCTGGAAGACGACCATTACCAGATCACGCAGCTTAGCAACGACGCGGAGAAAATGATGGGCGGTCACGGTTTTCTGCTCGGCAATACCCATAGCCTCTCCTATTTTTCCATGATGCTATACAGCATCTACGGCAAGGCCAGTTGCCTGGCTGCAGCCTAACGATCGGTAAGGAAGCGAGAATGGGCCCGATTTCGCGAGTGATGACCCGCCGAACATCGTCTGTGCACGGCGATGTGCTCCAGATCGTCGTGTTGGCATGGCCGATGATGGTTACTGCCATTGTCGTTTCCCTTTCTCAGAATCTGCAGATCGCGATACTGGGAAACGGGGCGGAAAGCCAGACATTGTCGACGCTTTCTTTGTTGCAACCATTCAATTTTCTGTTTATCGCCATTATGGAATGCGTGGCGATCACTAATCAGGTGTTTAGCGCGCGTTCCCGGCATGACTGGCCCCGTGGCCGCATTTGGCACAGCACGTTGCTGTCCGGGGGGTTGGGGCTGCTGGCCACAACAGCGGCGGCGGCGCTGTGCTATCTGCTGGCCTCTCCGTTGTCGAGCTGGATGGGGAGCACGGATCCGTCGTTGATGCGTTCCTCGGCTCCCTGGTATCTGCTTTCCATGACGCCTTTCATGTTGCTGGAAGTGGGCAATGCCGCGTTACGCGGTCAGGGCCGTACCGCGGCGGCCATGCTGTTGATGTGCGCTTACATTCTGGGCAACGCCCTGCTGTGTTTTGTGGGTTTTCAGCACTATCAGTTGGGGTTCGACGCCGTGCTGCTGGCAAACGCCATCGCCGCAGCGCCGTTGTTGCCGCTGGTTTTTGTTCTGGTACGCCGTCAGGCGCGCACCGCCGATCGGCCTGACGATCGCCCGCAGGCGTTTTTGCCCCGGCTATTGGCGTTGCTGGCCAATGCCGGTATCCCGGTGTTTTTCTCCATGGTGGTGGTTTTCTTCAGTTCGATGGTGATCTTTCCGATGGTGGCCCGTGCGGGAGAAGGGATGTTGCCGGCGTTCCTGATCGTTATCAAGCTGCGGGCTTTTTTCATTATCCCTGCCGTGGCATTGGGGTCCGCCATCGCCATTTTGTCTAATCAACGTTTGAAAACGGCTTCGGTCGTGGCGCTGGCTAGGTTGTTGAAGAGTGGGTTATGGCTGGTTGTCTTGGTCTGTTTGTTCCTGACGTTGGCGGTGGGAGTGATCCGTACCGGCGTGTTGGATGGGTTGTCCAACGATGCGGTGATCCGTCATGCCAGCCAGACTGTGCTGTTGTTGCTATTGCCCACGTTTTTCCTGACGTCGTTGGTGGCGGCGTTACAGACGCTACTGGAGCAGTTAGAACGGGGAAAGCGCGTGTTGTTATTTACCCTGGTGCTGGAACTCGCCATGGCGGGCGTTGTGCTGACTACCAGGTCGTATTTTGATGACATTAGGACGCTTGCCGGTCTGATGGTGTCTTTTAGCGTGTTGTATGCGGTAGTTTTCCTGCGAGAGTATCGCTTGTTATTGAAATCATTGGGGGAGCGGGATGCTGCTGTATGATCTGTGCTATCCCCTGCTGTGGTTGTTTGCGCAGGTTCATTACCGTTATTACCACGTACTGGTCTGGTTGAAACGGCGGCCTTCGCTACTGCTGCGGATAAAAATCAAACCCGATACCCATTATCAGCAAGTTTGCCACCGGTTACGCATGGCGGATCTCTGGCTGTTGCAACGATTTTCTCAGCGTCTGGCGGCCAGGTATTTACTGCGTTTGTTTGAGTCAACCCGCTATTTTTCTTACAAGCAGATGGATCGTGATTACCTGGCGGCGTTTGATCAGGAAGAACTGCTGTTTCAGCGTCGGCGGGTTTGCGTTTTCCGTTGGTTTCCAGCACGGGGCGCGCCGCTAAGAAATGTGCTGCTGGTGCATGGCTGGGAGGGGCGCGGCATCATGTTTCGCCCGTTGTGCGAGGCGTTGAAAGCGCAAGGGTTCGGCATCGTTATGCCTGATCTGCCAGCGCATGGGGTGTCGGAGGGGGATCGCGTGTCCAACTATGAGTTGGCGGAACTGGTGATCACGCTGGGGAAGCAGTATGGACCGTTTGACGCTGTGATCGGCCATTCCAGCGGAGGGCTTATTAGTGCGCTGGCCATGGTACAAGGGCTCGCCGCCGAGCGGCTGGTGCTGTTGGCGAGCCCGGATAATCTGGGCGCGATGATTGATCGCTTTTTGGCGGGAACGGGCGTCGCGCCCGCGTTGGCGGTGCCGATGAAAGCGCTGTATGCACAGCGTTTCGGCTTTCATCCAGACAACGTCGGGCCGGAAATTTACCGTTCGTTGTTTTGCCCGGCGCTGATTTGCCATGATTTGCAGGATGCCAGGGTAGCGCCGCAGACTGCGCAGACGCTGCATGGCGCCTTACGTTGCAGCGAACTGTTTTATACCCGAGGCTTGGGCCACCTGGGTATTTTACGCAGCCCTTTGGTACACCGGCGTATTCTGGAGTTTCTGACTGTGACGCCCCCGGGTCAGTTGGCGATATTTTGAATGTTATCCAACAGAACATGGCGTGAAAACAGGTGACGCTGCCGACCGAAAATAATATCAAAGCTGGTATTGTTAATAACGCGCGCCGCTTCTTTATCCTGAAACACGGCCTTACGGTATTTCAGCGGTGGAATATTGTAGGTTTTGGTAAAGCAGCGCGAGAAATGAGGTAATGATGAAAATCCACAAGCATAGCAAATATCGGTTAACGACCAGTTTGGGGATATATGGATGATTTCCTTCGCTAATGTCAGACGGACGCGCCAGATCCAACGCATGGGCGTAATATTATATATCTGATTGAATAATCTGCAGATGTCGAATTTTGATTTTCCGCTGACCTGTTCAAGATTTTCCAGCGTAATATTGTTGCCGATATTGTCTATAATATAGTCGATAATCACCGCCAGATTGGTGGCTTTGCTGCTGGATGCCAGCGTTTTGCGTAATTGCGGATGCCGGCGATACATATCCTGAATGAGATTATTATTGAAACTGTCGTTATCCAGTGTGTGAGCGTATGTATTCTGTAGGTTCATGGTGTCATCCCAAAATAATTTCCTCGTATCTGGATCCGGCTATAGACGAATATCCATACAACGGTGAGGGGTTGTTAATTATTGTCCTTACAGCAACGAGCAAACGATTTAACGCAAATAACATGCCATGTATGGAAAGCCGGTATATCAAGGGAATTCGTTACGATTTTTGATAAATAATCCCATTCCTGGGACGAAATTCGTTTCGTTAATGGGATTATTGTTCCGTAAATGGTGGAAGCAGCGGTACGACGTGAAATAGGACGATATTGTCCGTCAGGTAGCAGAAACCTATCCAGTGAAGAATGTATGTAGGGGGAGGGTGTTCGGCGTTTTTCAGGAGAATTTTGCGTATTCTTAAAACCAGAGATAAAAAGTAATCGCAAGAAAGACTATAAGATATCATCGGCCGCGGAAGGCTGATTTTATTTATATGCTGAGGATTTCCCATGACGGTGCTGGTTCAACTTGATAATGTGCATAAAATCTTCCTTACCGATGAAATCGAGACTCATGCCCTTAGCAAGATAAATCTCTCCATTCATTCGGGGGAGTACGTTTCCATTGCCGGCCCGTCCGGCTGCGGCAAGTCTACGCTATTGTCGATTATGGGATTGCTGGATACGCCTACCGAAGGACACTACTGGTTGAATGGTACGGATATCGAATTTATCAGCCGTAAGGAAATGGCGCGTCTGCGCAACAGAGAAATCGGTTTTATCTTTCAGTCTTTCAACCTGATAAGCGATCTGACCATTGAGGAAAATGTCGCATTGCCATTGACTTACCGTAATGACCTCTCCCGTTCGGAGCAAAAAACGCGAGTGATTCAGGCGTTGGAGAAGGTCGGTATGTCCCACCGTGTGCGGCATTACCCCTCCCAGCTTTCCGGTGGCCAACAGCAGCGGGTGGCTGTGGCTCGCGCCATCGTCGGGCGGCCTTCATTGCTGTTGGCCGATGAGCCGACCGGCAACCTGGATTCCGCCAACGCTGAAGCGGTGATGAACATTCTTGATGAACTGCATCAGGACGGCGCGACTATCTGTATTGTGACCCATGATCCACGGTCCGCCATGCGCGCTCAGCGCACCATTGTGCTGTCCGACGGGCAGGTGGTGGCCGATGGCGGGAACAGCCAACTGCTGCAGGCGGTATAACAGCATGAACATATGGTTTGATATCCGTTATGCTCTGCGGCTGCTGTTGAAAAGCCCCGGTTTCAGCGTATTGACCATTACCGTAATGGCGTGCGGACTGGGGCTTGCGCTTTATATGTTTTCCATCATCAACACCATTATGTATAAAACGTTACCGTACCCGAATGGTAGCGGTATGGTGTTGCTGACACCGACGGTAAATGGCGAGGCATTTAATGACTATGGCGTAAATTTTCTTGACTACGAATTGATTCGCCAGCGAGCCAAAACGCTTGAAGATATCAGTTATTTTTATGCCGAATATGTCGATTTGAAAACGGAAGATACTTCCGTGCGATATATTGCCGTGCGAAATACACCGAGCATGTTCAGTTATACCGGTGTCCATCCATTACTCGGGCGTGCTTTTGATGACCAGGATATGGCGGCGAATGCCCTTCCTGTCGCGATTATCAGCTATGACCTCTGGCAGAAATATTTTCAGGGACGTGGTGATATTCTTGGCCTGACGGTAAAAATTAATAGCGTAAATACACAGATTGTTGGTGTGATGCCAAAAGGTTTTGCATTTCCCTTTTATCATGACTTGTGGTTGCCTGCCGCTATTCCAGCCGCATCGACTTTGAAACGGGAAAAAGCGCCGGAGGTTTTTGTTTTTGCTCATTTGGCGAAAAAACGTAAGCCCGTGGATGCCGATCGCGAACTTGATGACATCATGCGGGGTGTCGTGGGCGAGGCTCCCAATGATAAGAAAGATATTTCTGTCAAGGTGCTGTCCTTTCAGGAAAGTTTTACCGGAGAGGAAACGGCCCAGTCATTTCTGGTTATGTTGTCAGCCGTAGGTTTTGTGCTCTTGCTGGCATGTTGCAATGTCGGGAATTTGTTGCTTGCGCGCTCCAATCGTCGTACTCGGGAAATTGCCATCAGGGTGGCATTAGGTTCTCCTACGTCGAGACTATTGCTGCAAATGCTATGGGAAAGCCTGATTATTTGTACGGTGGCTGGCATTATTGGTGTATTACTGGCCTCCTGGGGGCTGGATATTACGAACTACATGTTCCCCAAATTCGTTCCGAATAAAATTCCTGTGTGGTGGCATTTGTCGCTGGATGGAGAGGTCATTATTGATGCTATTGTGCTGGTCATTATCACCGCATTGGTAACGAGTGCATTACCTGCCTGGAAAATAGCGAATGGGCAATTCGCCTATGCATTACGTGACGGTGCAAATAGCGATCAGGGGCGAAGAGCAGGTAAGTTCAGTAGAACGCTGGTAGTCGTTGAAGTAGCGTTATCCTGTTCTATTCTGTGTATCAGCGTGTTATTGCTATTTTTAGTCATTCGCGCGACAAAAGCGGATTATGGTGTCCCGATAGATAATTATCTTGTTAGCCAGATTAATCTTAATAAAGACAGTTATCCGGACAACCGCAGTCGTAGCGATTTTTATATAAAAATAATGGAAAGGTTAAATACCATCCCTGGTGTGAGTGCGAATATCCTGATATCGAACGCTCCTGGTCAGTTTACTTTTCCACATCAGGTTACTACGGAGAATATCCTTAACGATACCAATGATCCTCAACCCTACTCATTGGTAAATGATATAAAAGTCATGCCCGGTAATCTGGCAGCGATAGGTGCAAAGGTATTATATGGAAGAGAGTTTTCGTTTAAAGATGATGCGAATTCCCTGCCTGTCGCTGTTGTCAGTAATTCTTTTTCTCAGCGCTACTGGCCCGGAGAAAAAAATATAGTTGGTAAGAAAATTCGTTTTATTGATGGGGTTGATAATCGCTGGTTCACAATAATAGGCGTCGTTCCGCATATTATTCACGGTCGTCCTTTCAGCGAATTTAAAAGCCGGCCGACCGTCTATCGCTCATTGTTACAGCTGCAACAGGAGAACCCATCATTGACGCTGATGTTAAAAACTACTCATCAGCAGCAAGTGGTACCCGTTATGCAGCAGATGGTTCGACAGACAGGCCCGATGATTGAGATGAGTCAGCCGCAAATGTTGAGTGATATGTTGATCCGAAACACTGCAGGCGTAGAGTTTGTCACTAATCTGTTTCTGTTATTTGGTTTGGCGGCTATGGTGTTGGCGGCCAGCGGTATTTATGGCGTTACCCAAAATGCGATTAATCAGCGTACTCAGGAAATAGGTATTCGACAGGTATTGGGCGCGTCACCAACCAATCTCATGCGTATGCTGATGTTTTCCGGATTGAGGCAACTGTTTGTCGGTCTTGCCCTGGGATTACCACTTGCCATTTTTGCCGCACCTAAAATCAACCGGGTATACGGTGACGGCAGCAGTGGATTTATCCTGCTGTTTTTGTCGGTTGCGTTTTTCATCCTGATAACGGTTTCGCTGGCCACCTGGATCCCTTCGCGCAGGGCGATCATGATGAAACCCGGCGAGGCGATCCGCTACGAGTAAGCGGCGCAGAAACTCCCGATAGCATCCTTAAGGTTCCTGTTTTCCGCACAGGAGTCGTTAATTGTCGCCACAAGCTGTCATACTTGGCTAGATGGGCAAACACAGCGGGGATTTCCCCCTGGTTTTGCCCGTCGCACCGACTGGCAGCGTCGGGGATGTCGTTATGATGCGTGGCGGCGGCCAGCGGCTATTTCGCGGCGCGGTCTCAACCATAAACTGGCCTCTGGTCTAGCAGTCAACCGCGCATAAGCGTTGTTGTGTATGGTTGTCGATCGGTATAACACTTCGGTATAACCCAGCGTGATAAAGGACCCACATGGCGGATAAGCAACATGTTCTGATTGTTGATGATGACGCGCATATTCTGGCCAGTTTGCAGATGTTGCTGTCGATGGAGGGGTATCAGGTCACTCTGGCATCCACCGTTGAACAGGTTCCTCTTCAACTTTCCCAGCATGATTTCGATGTGATCCTGATGGACATGAATTACCAGCGGGATACGACGTCCGGGCAGGAAGGGTTGATCTTGCTGGAAGAGATCAAAAAGTACGACGAGTACCTGCCGGTGGTCGCGATGACCGGCTGGGGCAGCGTGGATATCGCCGTCAGTGCGATGCAGGCCGGCGCGGTCGATTTCATCCAGAAACCCTGGGATAACGAGCGCCTGTTGAGCATTCTGCGTCAGCAGATCAGTTTCAGCCGCAGCCAGCGTTCAGGTAAACGGTTGAAAGAAGAGAACAAACTGTTGAAGCTGGCGCTGGAAGACGACTTCAACGGCGAATGGGTGATCGAATCGTCTCAGATGCAGCAACTGATGAGAATGGTGGAACAGGTGGCGGTCACTGACACCAATATTTTGATCCTCGGTGAGAACGGTACCGGCAAAAGCCTGCTGGCGCGCGTGATTCATCAATTGTCCTCCCGGCGTGATGAGAGCCTGGTGTCGGTAAACATGGGTTGCATCAACGAGAATCTGTTCGAAAGTGAAATGTTCGGTCATGTAAAAGGCGCCTTTACCGATGCACGGGAAAGCCGCGTCGGGCGTTTCGAACTGGCGGACAAGGGCACGCTGTTTCTGGACGAAATCGGCAACCTGCCCATGACGCAGCAGAGCAAGCTGTTGCGTATTCTGGAAGAGCGCTGTTTTGAACGGGTCGGCTCCTCCCGCACCCTGAAAACCCACTGCCGTATCGTTGCCGCCACCAACGCCAATCTTGCCGAACGGGTAGCGGAAGGCACCTTTCGTCAGGATCTCTACTACCGGCTCAATACCATCGAGTTGCACCTGCCGTCGTTGGCGGAGCGTCAGGAGGATATCGTACCGCTGACGTTGAATTTTATTGAGCGCTATGCCAGAAAATACAATAAGCCGGTACCCGTGCTCAGCCCGTCGGGGCAAGCGGCGCTGTTCCGTTATCACTGGCCGGGAAATGTTCGCGAACTGAGCCACTTGCTGGAGCGTGCCGTTCTGTTGTGTGCGGCATCCCGGCTCAACAGCGATGATATTTTCCCCTCGTTACCGACGATGTCGCAGAAAACGTTCAGGGCGGAGGCGGCGTTCAGCTCGGACGCCACGCTGGCGGATATCGAAGAGCGTTTGCTGAGTCAGCGTATGACAAAGTTCGAGGGCAATGCGGTCAAAGCCGCGCAATCGCTGGGGTTAAGTCGCAGTGCGTTCTACCGGCGACTGGAAAAGTACAAGATTAATCATGAGTAAACTCGATACCTCCTTTGAACCGCCTCATCTGCTATCCCTGAACATCGCCGCATTTGTCGGATTACTGGGGTATTTTTTGCTGTGGTTTTTCCCCGATCAGTCGGTGTATCTGAAAATACTGACGGTGTTCATCATCGTGCTGTGTCTGATTTACAGCAGTTTTACTTTTTCCGAGCGGTTGAATGCCAGGATTCATGTTGTCTCCAACCTGTTGGAAGCGCTGGGGCAGGAGAACTTCAGCTTGCGCGGCGTGACCAAAGGAAAAGGCGCGTTCGACAATCTGATACGTCAGATCAACCAGTTATCCGGCACGATGGCGCGTAGCCGTCAACAACAGCAAGAAACCTACTACGTACTCCACAAGGTAATTTCCAATATTAGCGTCAGCGTGTTTGCCCTGGATGCCGAGCAGCGTGTGATGTGGTGTAACGATGCCGCCTCCGCATTGCTGAATAAACCCGTCAAATTGCTGGTCGGCCAACCGGCGGCGGAGTTCGGGCTGGAAGGGTTGTTGCAGCAGTCCTCCGGCGCAGAGCCGATCGACTGGCGCTTCCCCAGTGCACAAGGGATGTTCCAGATACGGCATGATTCCTATATGGAGGATGGCCGGCAGAATCATCTATTGTTTATCAGCGACGTCAGCAAACTGTTGCGTAATGAAGAACAGAAAACCTGGCAGAACCTGTTGCGGGTGATCAGCCATGAAATCAACAACTCGCTGACGCCGATCGCCTCCATCAGCCAGACGTTGTTGCAGGTATTCCGTAAAGATACCCAGCATCCTGCGGCGCCGGATCTGGTGAACGGCATGGAAATCATCAACAATCGCGCCCGCGATTTAATCGCCTTTGTCGGGAGCTACCGTCAGCTCAACCGGCTGCCGCCGCCCAGTAAACAGCCCTGCGATGTCACGCTGTTGATGACGCAAATGGCGATGTTGTTCCCACAACGTCGGTTGGTTTTTTCCGGCGAATCGCCGTTGACGGTTGCGGTGGACGCCAATCAAATGCAGCAGATGTTCATCAATCTGATGAAAAATGCGGATGAGGCTATGGAGCCGGGCGTCGGCGAAATCGTACTGCGCTGGACGGTGGTGGCCCGGCAACTGCACATTGAAATCATTGATCAGGGTAAGGGCGTGGCGAATATCGAAAACCTGTTTATCCCGTTTTATACCACCAAAAATCACGGCAGCGGCATCGGGCTGATTTTGTGCCGACAGATTGTCGAGGGGCATGGCGGACATCTGACACTGGAGAATCGCAAAGATGCGGAAGGATGTATCGTCAATATCTTCCTGCCGTTGGGATGAACTACCCAGCGATGAGCCGCATCAGCCTTTGTGCATTGTCGCGCCGGTTGATAGTTTGGCGAGCGCGGCGCGACAGGCGGCGATTCGTCAGGCTGCCGGCGTCGATATCGATACGGCGATGACGCTGTCCCAGCAAGCCTGGGGTATCCTGCGGTTATTGCTGGCGCCGATCTGCCGGCAGGTGCCGCAGGCGCTACGTTTTGAGCGTAATGCCCACGGCAAGCCGTTCCTGGTGGACTACCCCGCTATCCAGTTCAATGTGTCGCATACCCGAACGGCGTTGGCGTTCGCCATTGCCATGCATCACCCGGTCGGCGTGGATGTTGAGCGGTGTGTGGGCAATCCGACGGGCAAGCGCGCGGTGGCGGCGCGTTTTTTCCATCCCAATGAGACACACTGGCTGGCGTCGCTGTCGGATGAGGCATTTCTGCCGGCGTTTATCCGGTTGTGGACGCGCAAAGAGGCCTATATCAAGGCGCTTGGCCTGGGGTTGCACCGACAGCTCAACGACTTTAGCTGCCTGTCGGCGGCAGGCCATGTTCTGGTGCGTGATAAGGATCAAGACGTTGACGCGGTAATACAGGAGGGGTGGCTGGATGGTGCTCCGGCGACGGCATTCTGCTGCTGTGCCTTACCCACGGCGTCCGCTGTGGTAGACATTGGTGCGTGGCGGGTACGGATACTGACGCCGGATGCCGGGTAACGGGAACCGGCTCAGTGTTCCGCCCGCAGGTGTATCACATTTTACCTGGCGGCGGTTTCCGCCGGGCAGCTGTGTTCAACCAGGCTGGCCAGCCCGCCATCGATATGCACGTCGGTCGTTGGTGAAACAGTGGCTCTGGCGCCGCTCGTCATACTGCCGCTCAGACGCTTCACACGGCACAGGCGTGCGTCGGCACCCATAGCGAAACGCACTACGGCATTGTCGGCGGAAAAATCGGAGGCGTTGCGATTGAACGCGGCGCCCATCGCCAACGTCAGGTTGAGCGTGCGGGTTGCACCTTCGACGTTGACGTCCGCGCCCATACTGGCGTCGATCGTCAACTGGTCGGGCGATACCGCGCAGGCGGGCAAGGCAAACTGAACCCCGGACTGAGCGTTGATACGGGATAACGGCGCGTTGAGCGTAATGGTGACAACCACACTATGGTCGCGCAGTTTGTTGCTGTCATTGTATGGATTATCGATGGTCAACGTATCGTTCTGACGCTGGATAACCAGTTTTTCCAATACGGCCGGTTTGGCGGTGGCGCTGACGCGATTCTCGTTGCCGCACTGGACGGTGACTTCCAGCCCTCGGCTGAGATTCAGTGCTGAAAAATGTGTCAGTTCAACGCTTTTCTGTTGGGTTGGCGAGCAGGCTACGGTGAGCGGCAATAACGCCAGTACCGAAAAAAACAGTGTTTTCATTCCGTGTCTCATGGCTGTTTTCAGCTGGGGTTCCCGATGGTGGGGACTGGCGGGCGAACCATCAGCCTGCGACATTCCCTGTCCGGCTGATACCTGATTGATAAGCACCGTCCCTTGACTCAATCAGGTGGTTCGTACATCCCTGTTTCTTCGCAGAACGGATGCCTGCGAAGTGCGTCCTTGATAGCCATTATGCCGTGTTGCCAGCAAGGTAGTTGTCTGAAATTGAACATTACCGTTTATCGAGCGATCGACCTGCCGCATGGTTTGTCGCTCGTGTTTGACGGTGAAACAAACCAGACTGGCGTCATACATAGAACAGCCGGCAACTGCCTATCCAGGCACCCAGCCCGACTGACAGCATGACATGCGGCGTTCCGGCGAGAACGGCGGGCAGCGCCATCTGCAACAGCAGCAGTGAATCGGTGGTATAGCAGTGGCCGATATCCGGCATCAGACCGAGCGCAATAGACTCCATCGGGTAGTGATGTCGGCGGGAATAGTTAAGCCAACTGATGCGATTGACGTTATGGGGCAGCAGCATCGGCTGTTCGTGCGGTGTGACGCCCGCACCGAGCAGCGCGGCGCTGACCAGTTCATCGTGCGCCTGATAGAAATCCTTTTTGGCTTGCTCGCCATCGTGGATGCCGGCATGAAACTCCGGGCGTTGCGCCAGAAAAATCGGCCCAATCTGCAAACCCTCGTCGGCCTCTTCCAACAGTAATGCCGAAAATGCATCGCCGACCAGCGTGCAGCCTGCGACGTACCGTTCCTCTGGAGGAAAGGTGGACAGCGTATCCCCGGCGACGATCGCGATGCGTCGGGCTTGCCGGGTGGTGAGCAGACGTCGGGCCAAATCGAGCGCCCAAAACAGCGTGGCGCAATTCTGTTGATCCAACTCGTAACAGGCGGCATCCGGAGTCATAAACGGATGCGCCCGCAAACGTGCGCTCCAGCCAGGCGCATCGGGGTGTTGAACGGGCATGCCGTGAACATAAATCAGCGTATCTGCGGGTAGCGCCGGTTGGGGGGCTTCCTGTTGTAACCGGTCAAGCAGATGAAAAAGTACCTGTTCCACGGCGGTCTCGCCATCCAGTGCGGCCACCTGCCGAAACCCGAACAGTTGCGAGAATATCCTGGCTTCGGAAGGGGATGCGCCGGACTGAGTGATAATCTCCGCCGCACTGATCCTGTTTTCCGGGATCCAGTTTACGAAATGGGTGAGCCGCATAATGCTATCCCCGCAGTGCGACTGCGCTGAGCCGCCGCTGGTGCTCCACCAACAGCAGATAATCATGGCCGGGCTGATAGTGGGTGGCCAGCGCCGCGAACGGCGCGGCGCATAACCACTGTGGGTGCGTGGCGATGACGAGTAGTGCGGCCGGCAGCAGGGCCAGTAGCGTCGCGTCTGCGATAACTACGGTATGCTGCGGACGCAACTCAAAGCGGGCTATCAGGTGTTGCACTTCCGCTATCAATGTCCTTTGCGTCGTCAGCGGTTGACGATGATACCCCTGATAGCGCAATGCCTGGGGGCGGCGGCTTAGCGTGAGCAGGCCGGCGTTGTTTTCCGGAGTAAGCGCCGACATCAAGTCGGAACGGTAGTGCAGGTAGCCTTGGTCGGCCATCAACAGCAAAGCGTCGCCGGTGTTTTCCTGCTGGCAGTTGGCGATGCTGGCAAGTGCAAATAACGCCGCATCCGGCCCGCGATCACTGATAGTTAACGCCAGACAATCCGGTAATCCCAGTTCATGAATAACGTAGTTGATTACCGAACTCCCCAGGTGCAAGTCCGGCGTCCAGTGGGCCATCAGAACACTGTCGATACGGCTGAGGTCGTGGCGCGCACGGCACATGGGCAGTAACGGGTCAAGCAGGCTGATAAACGAAGACAGCCCACCGTCAGGCGGCGGGTTGGCCAGCGTATCGCGCCATGATAAGCCGTTGGCGGCCAAGAAGCGGGCGGCGTAGTCGTGCCAGTAGGCCCGCTGTTGATGGCCGGTCGGCAGTGTTTCCTCCCTCAGCGTCGAGCTGCGGTGCAGTATCGACCGGGGGTCAAGATACGTGGGCACAAACGCCTCCCCGGGCGGTGTGGCAACGGAAACTGTTCATCAGGTGAATATTGGCGGTGCCTTCCATGTACTCGAACGCGAAAGCATCCCGACAACGGCGACGCAGTTGCGGGTTTTCCAGCCATGCCTGGCCATTCAACAGGTGCGGCATGCGGTGTGCTACGCTTTCCGCAAACAAGGTGCAGCGGCGTTTGAGCTGGCTGGTGGTGTAATACTGCGATGCGCCGTTCTGGTAATGTTCGGCGATCTCCGCAAGTTGTCGGCGCAGCAGGTGATAGGTGCGCCATTGCTGAGTCACCCAGCGTTGCTGCTCGTCGTCCAAGGGGTGGCCTTCCAGCGCGCTGAGTAAGCCGTATGTCGTCCCCAACGCCATGGCGCTGACCATCGGCCGATGACGTTCGAAAACTTGTCCCAACGCATGCAGTCCCTGATTCAACCCTTTACGCTCGTAACCCAAAATATCGGCCGGTTGTACCGGCATGTCACTAATGCTGATTTCCGTCAGGTTGGAGCCCTGCAGGCCGAATTGCTCCAGCGGCGTGATGGAAATGTGCTGCGCGTAACGTTTCGGATCGACCATCACCAGCCGCTGTGTATCGCCATCCCGGGCGAAGACCAGCCCGACGGAGGCGAGCTGCGCGCCGCCGATGAATTTCTTGTGTGCAGTGAGCAAATACCCGTCGTCGCAGCGGGTCAGCGAAGAGGCGACGGACTGCGTATCTGAACCGACTTCCGGCTCGGTTACGGCGAAGAAAGCCCAGCACGGCGGTGTCGCGAACCGGGAGAAAAAGAACGCCTGTTGCTGCGGTGTGCCGAGTGCGATGACGGCGCGCGCCGACAGCGAGGCGCCCGGCAGCGACATCAGCGCACTGGCGTCGAACCGGCTGAGATATTCCAGCATATCGATATTATCCTGATAGCTGCAGGCCTCATAATCCCAACCGCGAAATGGAATGAACTGCGGCGGAATGCCGATATAGGAAATGGCGTAGAGCAGTTCGTCTTCCAGACTGGATAACGCCAGCGCGCGATCGGTTTCCATCTGGCCGGCGGCGAGCCGCAGTTTTTCGCCCAGCGCATCAAGATCCTTTTTAAGATTACTGAACGTCAGTGCTTTCATGCTATGTCCTGCCTGTCGATAGGAGTGAATCATTACCTTAGCGGTAATCAGGTTGAGGGATTGCCCGACGTTGCAGGGCGAGACTGCGTATGGCGGGCGGTTGGTATTTCCACGATCAACGACGCATAGGTCGCACCTAACCCCACGCTGACCAGCATGACTTTATCGCCTGGGCGAACCCGTTGTTGCCGCATCAAAAAGTGCAGATTGATGAACGGATCGGCGCCGAAGCAGTGGCCGTAGTGGGGGACATTGTCGAGAAAGATTTTTTCTCTTGGAAAATCCAGCAATTGCGCAAGACGGTGCCACGACGACAGGTTGACGTTGTGCGGTGCGATCCAGTCAATCTGCCCGAGCGTCAGGTTCGCCTTGTCCAACGCCGCCAGCAAGTGGCGGCGGGTGAAATCGATGTAATGTTCACCAAATTCGGTGGTTTCCCGCTCGTCGTAGCCCTTCTGGATGCTAAACCGACCATCCTGGCCGGTATGGCGGCTCAGAATCGCGGGGCCGTCTCCCTGTCGGCTGAGCAGCACCGCGCAGGCGGCTTCGCCCATGAGTGTGGTGTCGCGGATCAACTTGACCCGTGGATGGAAAGCCTTTTCGCCGATCAGCAGCAGGCCATAACCCTCCGGCGACAACTGTTTCAGCATCCACTCGGCCGCCGTCAGCGGCGTGGCGCAATGCCCCATGGTCAGGCTGGCGAATTCCACCTGCGGCGCAAAACGTTGCAGCCAGTTGGGGGTCAGCGCACGTTGGTCGAAGGCCCGAACATCAGGCACGGTATGGCAGTGCGCCACATGGCTGATGGCGGCGAACGCTTGAGGACGTGAAGCTTGTAACTGCGTGATCACCGGCGTCAGCAGCTCGTCCAGCGTACCGTTCCCGCCGTGAAAGCGGCGCAGGCCGTAAAACCGGTCGAACATGCGGGTATCTAGCCGGCTTAATCCCACCTCTTGCGCTACCGTTTCCAGCGTGTGCACGTCGGGCGGAAACGCCATTTCGATCGCGTCAATATGTCCGAGCATGGCGGCAAACCCTAGGGTCAGGCTGGTGTTGGAAAAGGCGCGAACCGGGGTTATGCATCATGATGGCGACCCGGATCAGTAAAACAGCGGTAGGCGTAGGTTACAGGCCCGGCATCGGCACGCTGGCTGAGACGGAGCAACGGATCGGAAAGATAGAGTAACGCGCCGCCGGTTTCCCGTAAGGTCTGTGCCAGCGATTGTGCCGCTAAGGGGCGTTCCTGTACCCGAATGCCGACGCTGTGGCGAAATCCG
The DNA here is from genome assembly GCF_014855505.1 of Musicola keenii. Taxonomy (NCBI): domain Bacteria; kingdom Pseudomonadati; phylum Pseudomonadota; class Gammaproteobacteria; order Enterobacterales; family Pectobacteriaceae; genus Musicola; species Musicola keenii. Next base: position 180,748 of record NZ_JAAWVW010000001.1, read on the forward strand.
GGGGCGGCGAACAGCAGGCTTTGCAACAACGGCGTGCGAAATTGCAGCGGCACGCCGCAATATTCATACAGCAGCGTTCCCTGCTTATGTCGTTCGTTAAACCGCCGGCACAGCTCAACCACCGCAGCAGCATGGCGGCCGGTGGCGTCGGCGAGCCTAGGGGTGTGCAGATACCAAGGCGCCCCATCTTGCGCCGGGTTGAGCGTAAGCCAGGGGTGCAACGATCGCACCTCGGACGGCGACAGCAGCGTCGCTACCGTGTCCACCGTTAACCGCCCGGCGGTTTCCTGCGCTGGCGTGAGTACGATATCGACCACGTTGGTTATCTCCGATAACCGTGATTAAGCAGGTGGATAAAGGTGGTGCCTTCGGTATATTCGAGCGCTTTCACATCGCGCCAGGCTTTCGCCAGCCGAGGACATTCCCCTAACGCCGCAGGCGGCGCGTGGTGAACCGCATTCATGATCACTTGTTCGGCGATGCGGGTGGAGACCACTTTGATAAGCCCAGCTTCGCGTCCGCAGGCCTCTCCTTGTTCAAATCGCTCGCAAATGGCACGCGCCTGCGCCATGGCGGCCTGCAATTGGCGCTGCGCTTTTTGCAGCCAGCCGCTCTTCGGCGTCGTCCAGCGGTGTTGCAACACCATATCAAGCGCGGAACGGGCAATCCCCAGCGCAATGGCGCCGACGCAGGGGCGCAGCGCGTCGAAGGTGATCAGGGCGGAGCGGGCAAAGCGTTCGGTTGGTTTCAGGTGTTGACCCAGCAACGCGCTATCCGGCAGGAACAGATCGTGAAAACGCAGGTGCGAGACATTGCAGCCGGGCAGCGCCACGATGGGAATACGTTCCGCCTCGATTCCTGGTTGATGGCGTGGCGAGAAGATGAAGACGTTAATGCCCAGCGGCCCCGGCGCGGTACGGGCAAAGAGCACGCCGGTATCGGCGATGACGCCGTTGCCGATCAGATACTTCTCCCCGTTTATCAGCCAGCCGCCGTCCACTTTAACCGCCTGCGTCTGCAATTGTTGGACATCGCTGCCGACGTTCGGCTCCGACATGGCGAAGCTGCTCCAGGTGAGCTCGCGGCTGAATTGCGAGAAAAACTCGTCCCGCTGTGTTTGGCTGCCGATGCTGTCCACCACCATCGCCGCCATGCCTGGGCCGGGGGAGGAGAACAGCAGATTAGGGTCGATATAGCCGAAGGATTCGTAGGCTTCGCAACGTAACGGCAGCGACAGGTTATTCAGCGCAACGCCGGCCTCTTCCAGCCAGCACTGCGGCCGGTAGTCGGCGGGAACGCCGAGCGTATTCAACATCGGCGCCAGCGAGTAACCGGCGGTGATGCGCGCTTTTTCCGGGTCGATATCGATCTGGCCGCCAAGATGGCGTCCTTCGTCGAGCGTGCTTTCAATCCGCGTTTTCAGCGGTTGCAGGAAGAGGGCATAGTCGGTCACGCGGTTTCTCCTTGCGCCAGCAGAGTGGTGCTGCCGGACATGATCTCCATGATGCCAGCTTCGGGTTTGTACAGATGGCTGGCCAACGGTCCGTCGGGATAGGCATGGAAAGGTCTGGTGAGCGCCAGCCACCCGCCGTGAATTAATTGTTGATACTTTTCGGCGAAGTCGTTCACCTCGAAGCAGATATGGTAGGGCAAGCACTCTTTGTGCGCTTTTTCCAGCATGCCGTTCAGCAAGCGGTTTTCCGGCAGCGGCTCCACCAGTTCGATCTGCATATCGCCATGGGCGGTGTTCATGAAGCTGACGAAAATCTGCTGGGCCGCGATCTTTTTCCGGTGTACGAGAGTCTGCGGAAAGAAGTGGGCCATGGCCGCAATGGTGGCATCGCTATTTTTGACGATGTATCCAAGATGGCTGAATTTCATGGCTTTTCCTTTGAAAAATACCGTTTTTACAGCCTAGCGGTTACGGTGGTTTTTTTTTATTCCTGATTGCAGGTCTCATCGTTGTTTGTAAATTGCCGCATCAACGCCTGACGATCGGTCTTGCCGTGCAACGTGAGAGGGAAAACGGCCGTAAAGTGAATGGTGCGAGGCACCATGTAGGCGGGCAGCCGACGCGCCAACTCACGCCGAAAATGCTCACGCCGGCTGGCATCATCGACGGCGAGATGGACGAACAGCACCAGCGCCGTGACTTTGCCGTGTGTTTTTTGCGACACCAGCGCCGCCTGCTGCACACCGTCAATCCGCTGTGCGGTGGTTTCGACTTCGCCGGTCTCGATACGATTACCTTGCCATTTGAATTGCCCATCGTCCCTGCCTTTTATGAACAGCTCACCATCAGCATTCAGGTACCCCATATCGCCGGTGTAATAGCAACGCTGTCCGCGCCACAACCCGAACAGCTGGTTACGGGGATCGTTTTCCGGCAGATACCCAGGGCTGATCTGCGAGCCGAACAGTACGATTTCGCCGACAGCCAGGGCCGGTAGGGGACAGCGTTGTTTATCCACGATCGCCATACCGTTGCCGACACCCGGCAGCCCAACCGTTAATGGCGGCGTATCCGGCAGGTTCTCCGGCGTCAGGATGGCGGCATGTGTCATACATGTGGCTTCTGTCGGACCGTAGCCATTCAGGATCTGCGCCTGCGGAAAACGTGCGTGGAGTGTTTTCACCAGCGACGGCGAGAGCATTTCTCCCCCGATGCCGATGAAGCGCAGATCGGGCAGGTGCGCCTGCTGAAATGGCGTCGCCATACACATAATTTCCAGAAAGCCGGGGGTGGAAAACCAGGTGCTGACCCGTCGCGTCGGTGGGGTGAGGATGTGCAGATTGGCGAGCGGGCGGATATTGTCGCGATGATTCAGCATGATGACGGCTTTTCCGACGGACAGTGCCAGAAAAATATCCATGACCCCCATATCAAACGACAGACAGGCATGGTTGACGTGAGCGCCGGGATAACGTCGGTGCACCAATGGGATCGCCCAGTCGGCCAGCGCACCGAAGTTGTCGTAGCTGATTTTAACGCCCTTGGGTTCCCCGGTGCTGCCGGATGTGGAGAGAATATAAAACACCGCATTATCGCGAGAGGGAGCGACGGGCTGTAATGCTTCATCGGTGCGGCAGTCCTGACAGCGAAGGATCGGCATGTGGTTGATGGGGAGCGGTAACGGCGGCTCGCATGCCAGCAGCACCAGTTGTGCGCCGGTCATGGCGACGATATTGGCGATACGCGGCGCGGGGTTGGCGATATCGACGAAGGTAAAGGCGACGGTCTCGAAGGCGCAGGCGATCATCGCGGCGGCGGCGTCCAACTGTTTGTGGCCGTAAATCATCACGCAGCCAGGCTGATGCCGGCGGATGGCATTACGCAACGCCTGGATACGTTCACCCAACTGCGCAAAGGTGTACTGGCCCTCGTTGGTGATCAGCGCGATGTCCTCCGGTTGGCGTAGAATCGCGTCGCGCAGGGGATTAAGAACCGACGAAAACATAACGTTTACCTCTGTTTGGGGTCTGTTCGGCAATCTGACGGCGATCGAGTTTGCTGTTCAGATTCAGCGTCGGGTCGTCAATCGGGTACCAGAATCGGGGGATCATGTAAGCCGGGACATGGCGTTGTAGGTAGGCTGCCAGCGCCGGGCAAATATCAACTTGATCGCTTAATACGAACGCTTGCAAGGCTTGCGGGATGCCTTGTCGCAGCCAGGGACTGACGATGACGTCCTGAACCTGAGGGTGTTGGCGCAGAAGATGTTCAATCTCACCCGGCGAGATGCGATAGCCCTGAATCTTCAGCTCGTCATCTTTCCGTCCATGGAAATAGAGCAGGCCGTCGCGCAGCGAACCCAGGTCGCCGGTGCGGTAGCCGCGAACGCCGTTGTGCGTAGTGAAAAAACGGGCCTGTTGCGACGCGGCGGCATTCAGATACCCTTCGCCGACAGCGGCGCCGCACAGCAGAATTTCACCGCGTCCATTCTGTGCCGCGGTGGTATCGATATGGATGCCGACGCCGGGGCGAGCACGGCCGATAGGCAACGGCGCCGGGTCACTCATCATCTCCGGCGTGATATCGCAGGCGGTGACGGCCACCGTGCACTCCGTCGGGCCGTAGGTATTGACGATGCGGCAACCGGGAAAGGCCCGCCACAGCGCGTCGACCATCTCTTTAGGCAGCACTTCGCCGCAAAAAATGAAGGTGTTGAGTTGCGGCAGGTTTTCCTGCCGAAACTGGCGATCCTGCAAGTAGTTGCGCACCAGGGAAGGGGTACTGACCCAGGTTTGCACGCCGGCTTCGGCGTGACGGGCGATCATTTTTCGGGTGTTGATGATGTCACGGTAGTCGAGCGTCGAAATCGGCTCAAGGTGAAGCCAGGCCAGCCACAGCTCGTAGAGCGAAACATCGAAACAGTAGCGAATATTGCCGCTGACGGCACCGGGGGACGGGAAGCGCCCTTCAATCCAGCGCACGAAATGCGCCAGATTGGGATAACCGATGCGAATGCCTTTGGGGGCACCGGTGGTGCCGGAAGAAAACATGATGTAAGCGGTGCCGCTGATGATGTTGTCGTGGCCGAAGTCCATTCCCATGCGGCGGCAGCGTTCGTTCAGTGACGGCGCGGCCTGTTCGCACAACGCCATTGTTACCGGGATAACCGGAATACCGCAGTCCGGTGCGGTTTCGTCGGTGAGGTTCAACAGTAACTCGGCCTGAATGCTATCGGCGATGGTACGTAGCCGGGCATCGGCGTTGTCGGTTTCCATCGGCACGATGGGATGGCCCGTCAACAGACAGGCCCAATAGGCGATCAGATAGACCCGGTTTTTGTGGCCGTACAACAACACCGGCGGCCGGGGAGTACGGCCGGCGGTCGCGATGTCCAGCTGTTCCGCCAGCGCCAACGCGCCCAGATAAAGCTGGCGATAGGTTAGACAGCCGTCGATGTGATGGTAGGCAATAGCGCTTGTCCCTTCAAAGCGGGCGAACAGGGTGATCAGCGGTTGCCAGGATGCGATCAGGCACAAGAGGCGTTGTTCTCCCGTTGGGTATGGATAAAACGGCACAAGGCTTCAATGGTGGCGATCTGCTCGGTATCCAGCGTGACGGGGTTGATCGACAGATCGTCCACTCGCTCTTCCAGGTACATCAGCAGCTCGATGAATACGCCGCTGGTGAAGCCCAAATCCCGCTCCAGATGGGTGTGCGGGCCGAGCTCTGACAAGTCATCGGTTTCCAGTACCAGGCCAATGGCGGCAACCACGTCATCGTAATAGAGATCCAGTGACATGCGTGTTACTCCGTCAATCCAGGTTGTAAGCGGGATGCCGCCGGTTCGGCGGCAGTACATTGCGCCTTCAACTGCAACCGGTTGATTTTGCCATTCGGCGTCAACGGCAACTGGTTGAGCAGTTGGAAACGATGCGGCACCAAATGCGATTCCATCTGGGTTTTGCTCCAGCGCGACAACGCCTTTTCGGTGATATCGCCGACAGTGACCACGCAAGCGACGATTTCGTCGCCGTAGATCGGGTGCGGCACGCCGAACACTGCGGCCTGTACCACCTGCGGATGACGGCACAGCACGGTTTCCACTTCTTTCGGCGCGACTTTTTCGCCGCAACTTTTCAGCATTTCGTCTTGGCGCCCGACGAAGTAAAGCAGGCCCTGTTCGTCCAGATGGCACAGATCGCCGGTATAGAGCACCTTTTCGCCCGGCAACAGGCCGGGGCGCAGTTTTTCTGCGGTTTTTTCCTGATTGCGCCAGTAGCCGCACATCACGGTCGCGCCGCGGATCACCAATTCCCCGGTGGCGTTGCGGGTGTGGCGTTGCCCTTGCTCGTCCACTACCCACAGTTCGGTATTGGGAATGGCGATGCCGACGCTTTGCGGGTGGCTGGCCAGTAACTCCGGCGGCAGATAGGTGCAGCGATGGCATTCCGTCAGCCCGTACATGGAGTAGATCCGCGCTTGTGGAAATAGCGCGCGTAACCGGCTGATATCGTCGGGGTGCAGCGCAGCGGCGGTGTTGGTCAGGGTACGAATGCCGCTGAAGTCGTAGCGCGAAGCGAAGGGCGCGATCAGGCGCAGCATGGTGGGCACAATCGGCAGCACGGTGGCCCGTAATGTCACCATCCGTTGCAGCGACAGCAGCGGGCGGCGGAAGTCCGGCTCCACAATCAGGGTGCACTGTACCCGCGTCGCCATGATCATCTGGTAGAGGCCGTAGTCGAAGCTCATCGGGATCATCGACATGATGCGGTCGTCGCTGCGCAATTGCAGGTAGCCGGCAACGGAGTCTGCGGCGGCAGTCATGTTGCGGCGACTGAGCATGACGCCTTTAGGATATCCGGTGGAACCGGAGGTGTAGATGATGCAGGCCAGATCGAGGTCGATGCCCGGCACGGCGTCATCCGGCACCGAAATGCGATAGGGCGTTTCAACCAGCGAAGCGGCTACATCGTCGTTGAACAGTACCTGTACGGCGCGGTTGTACTGTTGCCAGTGCTCGCTGCCGTAGGCGATGCCGATTTCGTCGCGCAGCGCCGTATCCGCCAGCACCAGTCGACAACCGGCGTTGTCCACCAGCCAACTGAGTTTACTGGCTCGGGTGTCTGGGTTGACCGGAATAAACACGGCGCCCAGATACTGCAATGCCCAGAAGCAGGTGATAAATGTCAGCGAGTTAGGCATGTAGACGATCACCCGGTCGCCGCGTTCTACCCCTTGTTGTTGGAGATATTCAGCCAGCTGCCGTGCCTGCAGGCGCAACATGAACCAGCTGATTTCACGGTCGGCGTCGATAACGGCCGCATGGTTGGCGGCCTCTTGGGCGGCCCGGTCGAGCCAGGCAGTGAGGTGGGCGGTTGGCGTCATGGTGCGTCCTCAACGAGTCAATACAGGGGAATGCGGGAACGGGTTCCGGTCGGGCTGGCAGCGAAATGCACAGGCGGTGAGATGACGGGCTTCCGCCACCACCATCAGGTAACGATTATCGGGTTGGGCGGCGGTTTTCAGGTAAACGAACGGCGCCGCGCACAGCAATGATTCCGCTACCTGCGCCAGCTGAGCGTCGCCGACGCCGTTTTGCAACGCGACGAACAGCGTAGCGCCGACCAGCAGCGTAATAGGCAGTGGGTCGGCATGCTGTTCGCGCACCCGCGCCAGCAGCTGGCGGACAGTCAGCGTCAGATCGCCGTCGGAGGCATAAGGCTGGCGATAATACCCCTCGTACACCAGGCCGTACGCCTGCGCGGGCGCGTGTTTTTCGATCAGGAGCAGGCTGCAGTTTTTGCGCGGCTGCAACAGACGCAACCGCTCGCTGGGATAAGGCGCCAGATCCTGATCGGCAATCATCAACAGGGCTTTTTGCCGGGAGGGATCGCCGGTGAGATATTCGTCGATGGCGTACAGTGCGAACAGTGGCGCCGCCAGGCCGCGATCGGAAATGGACAGCCCAAAAGCCTGACGCGCGCCGCAGGCGTTGATCAGCGCATTGGGCACCGCGCAGCCGATGTCGGTATCTGGCGTCCAGTGGGCGAACAGCGCCAGATCGATATCCTGTAGCAGATGACGAGCCTGAAGTTCCGGCAGCAGCGCCTGCATCATATGAACGAACGAGAGCTGGCCGCTGTTCAGCCAGCGGTCGAGCCATTCGTTGTCCGGTTCTTGAGTTTCGCCGTGAGAGAGAAAGAACGCACGCAGGTAGTCGGCCATCACCTCCTGACTGGAGTGCGGCGGCAGGTCGTCCTGGTTGGAGAAGGTGCGCCACACCATATTGGCCGGCTGGATGCATAGCGTCATGCGTCGTCCTTAACTGCGACAGTGGCAGCGGACATCAACGGTTGCGGGCGCTGACGCTCCAGCAGTTGTCGGGACGTTTCCGGCTGACGGATCAGTAACACGCGATCGCCGTCGACCATAATTTCCGCCGGATAGCCAAAACTGAGGAAATGGCCGGGCGAGGCGGTCAGGCCGTAGGCGCCGGAATGAGTAATGCCGATCAGGTCGCCGACCGTCAGTTCCGGCAGCAACACGTTGTCGCCCAGCAGGTCGGTCGGGGTGCACAGCGGGCCGCTGACCTGATAGCGCTGGGTTGGCCGCTGTCGATTGTCCCCCAGCCGGCGCAACGGAAAGTTTTTCCGCAGCATGCTGTTGAGGCCTGCCGCCGCGCTGTGGCAGTTGGCGCCGCCGTCGCACACCGCAAACTGTTTGTCGCCTGCGGTTTTCAGCGTGTTGACCCGGGTGACGAACATGCCGGCTTCCGCCACCAGATAACGCCCCAGCTCGATGATGATGCGGGTATCCGGCGCCTGCGCGCCGAAGTCGTCGGCGATGCGGGTCAGCGCGTCGCCCAGTTGCGGCAAATCCAGCGGTTGTTCCTTGGGAAAGTAGGGCACGCCAAAGCCGCCGCCGACATCGACAAAGTCCAGTGATAAGCGGTAGCGGTCGCGCAGGGCACGCGCCAGTTGCAGGATGTGGCGGGTGTTGTCGGCAATCGCCTGAGCGTTAAGGATGCGGGTGCCGAGATAAATGTGGAAGCCGCGCAGGGCGATAAACGGCCAGCGCGACAGGCTGGCGAGTGCCGCATGTGCGTTTTCCAGCGACAAGCCGAATTGGGTGGGTTTGCCGCTCATCACCAGTCGGGCGTGTTCGACGTTGAAATCCGGGTTGATGCGCAGCGCCACCGTTTGCACGCTGCCCGACGCCGCAGCCTGCCGGTTGATGGCATCCAGTTCGGCGATTGACTCCGCCACGATGGCGCGTACCTGCTTGTCGACGGCGTGTTCCAGCGCCGCGAGCGATTTGCCGGGGCCGACATACAACACGCGCTGCGGGGCGACGCCCGCCGCCAGCGCGGTCTCCAGTTCGGTGGGCGAGCAGACTTCGCATCCCGCGCCTGCCGTCACCAGCAGGTTGACCACGGAAAGGTTGGGATTGGCCTTCAGGGAGTAATAGATATCGATGTTCGACGGTAAACGCTGGCGCAACTGCCCAAACTGGCGGCGCAGCTGGCGTGCGCTGTATACGTAGAACGGCGTTCCGATACGGTTGGCGATATCGCTGACGGCTACGCCGTCTATGTATCCTTCATCAAAGCAGGGAACGCCCGGTTCGGGTTCATGCATGACGGGTTTGCTCTTGCAGGTATCGGGTCAGGCTGGACAGGTCGCGAAAGGTGTCGAACACGCCGTCGTCCATCAGATTGAACAGCTCGCCGGACAGGCCTTGCGTTTCGAAGTGATCGCTCAGTACGGCGATCAAACTGACGAGGTTGATGGAATCAAACAGCCCGTCGTCGCCGAACAACGGCGAACCCTGAAAGATATCGTTGATTCGGTGGTGATCGATGCCGATAACCGCCATTTTCTCACGTAGCAGGTTGTGAATGTTCTCCGCTTCGTGATTCACCAACGCCGGATGTGCCATGTGATACTCCATTATCAGTGTATTTGTTCGGAGTATAGCGATTGACTTCACGGCATTTTGTTTGAAATTGCACAACCGGCATTTGACGGGCGGTGGCCGCCCGTTAGTTTTAAAAACGGAGATAATCCTCAACGATCACGATGTTATCTCGATTTTTCTGACTGTTAACGAACGGCCGTCCGGCAGTGGCGATGCCTGTAGCGATCAGGCATTCGGCGTGTATCACCAGTATTTGTCGATTTCGCGGCGCAGCGCTTCGGCGGTGGCCTTGCCGGTTGCAGTCGCCAGCGCGCGCCCGGCGATCAGCGTTTTGGCGTTGATGCCGGCGAACAGGTGGATGTCTTCCGGCACGATACCGCCGGTGATGGAGACGTCGATGCCCAGTTCAGACAAGGCGCGCATTCGGTTCAGGTCGTCCGGCGTCCAGTTGACGCCTGCCAGTTCGGCATCTCGCGAGCGGTGGTAGATCGCCTGCTTGATGCCCATATCGACCCAGGTTTTGGCGTCGTCCAGCGTCCAGCGGCCGTACAGTTCAATCTGAATTTCGCCGTTGAATTCGTCGGCGACCTTCTTGCAGGCGGCGATGGTGGCGACGTGGGCGGCGGCGGACACGGTAATCCAGTTGGCGCCGGCTTCAAACGCCATGCGCGCCAGAATCGCGCCGCCGTCGGTGGTTTTCATGTCGCAGACCAGAATATGGTTCGGGTGCCGTTTGCGCAGAGTGCGCACGGCGGACATGCCTTCGGCGAAGGCCAGAATGGTGCCGACTTCGATGACGTCCACAAAGCTTTCCACGCTGTTGGCGATGGTAACGGCGGAGGCGAGATCGGTGGAATCGAGAGCTATCTGCAACAGGGGTTTGGTCATCATGTGTGATCCTTATTCAATGCAATAATGTTATAGCGCCGGGCGTCAGTGGCCCGTGGGTGCCTGCGGGCCGACTGCCGGGGTGAGACGTCCCTCCGGGAACCTCCCCCGGCGTTTTCCCGCTTCAATCACGTTTAACCGGCCGGCGAGGCGCGGGTTCTGTTTCACTGTTGCCCGTAGTAGGCGTTGGCACCGTGTTTACGGAAGTAGTGCTTATCCGATAGCGCCTGCTGAATGCGGATCTCGCGGTTTAGCGTGCGGGTGGAGAGCGCCATCGCCGCCACCTCCTCCAGCACCACGGCGTTGTGCACCGCATCGAACGCATCTTTCCCCCAGGAAAAAGGCGCATGGCCGGTGATCACCGCGCTGGGTACCGCCATCGGATCCAGATCGCGCTGGCGGAAGGTTTCCACAATCACGTCGCCGGTATGTTTTTCGTAATCGGTGTCGATCTCCGCACGGGTTAGCGGCCGGGTGCAGGGAATGTCGCCGTAAAAGTAGTCGGCGTGGGTGGTGCCGAGCGCTGGGATGTCCATCCCCGCTTGCGCCCAGACGGTGCCGCTGCGGGAATGGGTGTGGACGATGCCGCCCAGCGCCGGGAAGGCGTGATACAGCACCAGATGGGTCGCGGTGTCGCTGGAGGGGTTGAGCCCTCCTTCCACCGTATGCCCGTCCAGATCCACCACCACGATGTCGTCCACCGTCATGGCGTCGTAGCTGACGCCGGAGGGTTTGATAGCGATAACCCCTTGCTGGCGGTCGATCTCCGAGACGTTGCCCCAGGTAAACGTCACCAGTCCGTAATGCGGCAGCAGCAGGTTGGCTTCCAGCACCCGTTGTTTCAGCGCGGTAAACATACATACTCTCCCGGCGCGCGGCGGCGGCGCGCCTTGTCAAAAATGATCCGTCAGGCGTCAGGCCATTTGCCCCAGCGCCGCTTCAATCACGCGGTAGACATCTTCCCGGCTGCGGCAGGCGCGCAGTTTGTCGAGATCGACGCCGGTGTCGCTGTCGTCGTCTTCCAGCACCTTGGTGACTTCCATCAACCCTTCCATGTGTTCGTCGGAGGAGCTGCCGGCCAGCGTGACCAGCACATCCACCGGTTCATCTTCGCCGTCGAATTTCACCGGCGCGTCCAGTGTGACCAGCGCGAACGCCGTCCGGTTGACGCCGTTTTCCGGGCGGGCGTGCGGCATGGCGAACTGCGGAGCGATCACGATATAAGGCCCCATCTGTTCGATGCTGCTGATAATGGCGTCGTGGTAGCGGGGCTCGACGGCGCCGGAGGCGATCAGCATGTCGGTACCGAGCCGGATGGCGTCGCGCCAATCGGTCGCATGGGCTTGCAACAGAATGGAGTTGTTGTCGATCAATGATTGTTTGAACTTCATGAGGTGCTCCTCTGGTCTGCCCGCCATCCGGCGGACAGGGCGTGTGCTATCGGGCTGCCGTCGGTGGCGTCAGAAGTCGCCGGCGGTCAGTTTTTTCTGGATCAAGCCGAGCAGTTCATCGCCGAAAGAGTTCGGGTTCAGCATGTTTTGTACGCCGAGTACGAACTTACCCTCGCCCGGCTGCATTTCACCGGCCAGATGGCGGGAGGAGACGATGATGTCGGTGGTGGCCAACTTGGATTTGTAATCTGCGACGGCGCAGGAATCCATGATGTGCGGCACACCCTTTTGCTCTAGGTATTTGCCGATTTTCATTTTCATCATCATGGAGGAGCCCTGACCGTTGCCGCATACCGCCAGAATGCGGATGGCGCGCCCCGGCTGCATTGCGGCATCGTCGCTGTGCGCGGTGGTTTCCGGGAGGTCGGTGACGGCCGGAGCGGTGTGCGCGGCGGCGTCTTCTTCAGCGCGCAGGAGGCGGGAGGCGAAGTACATATAGACCCCGACGCCTGCCAGCAGCACAAAGAAGAACAGTGAGGAGGTGGACAACCCTTGCATGATGGGCGGGAACAGTAATGCCCAGTCGGCCATCCCCATCCAGGCGTTGAATTTGGCGCCGTGCAGCGCGAACAGGTGGATCGCCCAGGCGGAGCCCAGCACTTCGATGATGCCCATCACGAAGCAGATCTTCATCACCGCTTTCCAGCCGCCGAAGTGGTTGGCGAATACGCCGATGGTGGCGTTGGAGAAGAACATCGGGATAAAGCCGGGGATGATCATGATCGGCGCTTTGAACACCAGCAGCCCGACCACCGCGATGAACTGGCCGATGGTGCCCCACATGAAGCCGAATACCATGGCGTTCGGCGAGTAGGCGTAGATGGCGGCGCAGTCGATAGCCAGAACCGCGTTGGGAATAACCCGTTCGGAGATCCCTTTGAACGCTTCAGACAGCTCCGCGACGAACATGCGTACCCCCGCCACGATCACTTGAATGGCGACGGCGAATTTCAGCCCGGTTTCCAGAATGTAGATAGTCCAGTGGGTTTGCCCGGCCATTTTCTGCAGGTTGTCGAGCCCGAAAGAGAGCAGGATGATGCCGAAGAAGACGGTCATGACGATGGCGGTTGCGGTAATGCTGTCGTGGAAGATGTGCAGCCATTTCGGCAGTTGCAGGTGGTCGACGCTATCTTCCTTGTTGCCCAGTTTCGGCGCGACTTTGGTGGCGATCCAGGAGGCGACCTGCTGTTGGTGGCCGATGGAGAAGCCGGCGCCGCCGGTCACGGCTTCGGTGGCCTTGAACATGATGTTCGACGAGATGCCCCAGTAAAGCGCCATGATCACCGCCGAGTAGATGATGGTTTCCCACATCGACGCGCCCAACACCAGATAGAACACCGCCACCAGCCCTGCCTGCTGGAACATGATATGGCCGGTGAGCATGATGGTGCGGATGCCGGTGTAACGGCGGAATGCTACCAGCAAAATATTGATGCCCAGCGCCAGCAGCACTGCATAGCCGACCCAGGCGTATTTATCGCCCATGGTTTCCATGGTTGCCATCATGGTGGTGTAAGGGTCGATGACCGAACCGGTGAGATGGTGATACTCGGAAATCTTGTCGATGACCGGTTTGAAACCGGCAACCAGCGTGCCGGAGCCCACCTGTACCAGCATAAAGCCGACGATGGTTTTGGTGGTACCTTTGATGACTGTCGTCGTATCGCGCCGCAGCAGCAGATAGCCGATACACGTGACCAAACCGAGCAGCAGCGGCGCTTTGGTCATGACCTGGCTGTAGAAGATGTAAAAAATGCTATATAGGGTTTCCATAATGATGCTCCGTCAAATGAGGACACCTCATTGCTCATGGATCAGTGGTGACGTTTCGCCGTTTGTTCTTGATGTGCTTCTCCGCGCTGTGTCTGCATTCCTTTTCGCGCCGTCACATTAACAATCACAAGTAATCATAAAAAGTCATTAATTGATTTTATGTGAGAGCGATCCCGTTCGTGAATCGACACGAGTGATGGTGATCAAGATTTTTTTTCGCCGTATATGACCGAAGTTCACCGATCTGGTTGGCGAGCCTGGGTGAGTTCTTTTATTATTGATTGATTTTATCTCATTGATATTTATTTGTTTAAATTCTTTTTCATCCCAAGTGACGGGAATTATTTCTACCGTAATCACAAAACGCTCATAGAAATCATTGATAATCATTTTTGTGATTGTTATATTCACGACGAATCAAAAGCGCTCACGGTCTGATAACGGGCCGATGCCGCACCGTCTTCCAATCAAGAAGGGTTTATCCGATGAGCAAGATAGATGAAATTACCCGTGAGTCCTGGATCCTCAGTACGTTTCCCGAGTGGGGAACCTGGCTGAATGAAGAAATCGAGCAGGAACAGGTGGCGCCGGGAACCTTTGCTATGTGGTGGCTGGGGTGTACCGGCATCTGGTTGAAGTCCGCCGGTGATACCAACATCTCTATCGATTTCTGGTGCGGCACCGGCAAGAAGACCCACGCCAATCCCTTTATGAAGCAACAACACCAGATGATGCGGATGGGGGGCGTGCGTAAGTTGCAGCCAAACCTGCGCACCTCGCCGTTTGTGCTCGACCCGTTCGGCATCAAGAAAATCGATGCGGTGCTGGCGACGCACGATCACGCCGACCATATCGACGTCAACGTCGCGGCGGCGGTGCTGCAAAACTGCGGCAAGCATGTGAAATTCATCGGCCCGCAGGCCTGTGTGGATCTGTGGACCCGCTGGGGCGTACCTGCCGAACGCTGCATCGTCGCCCGCGTGGGGGATGAAATTCCGGTGGGGGATATCACCATTAAGGTGCTCGACGCTTTTGACCGCACTGCGCTGGTGACGCTGCCGGAAGGGGTGTCGTCGCGTGACAAAAACATACTGGACGGCATGGACGACCGGGCGGTGAACTATCTGGTGAAAACTTCCGGCGGCAATCTCTATCATTCCGGTGATTCCCACTACTCCAACTACTTCGCCCGTCACGGCAATGAATACCGCGTTGACGTGGCATTGCTCTCCTACGGCGAAAACCCGCGCGGCGTGACCGACAAGATGACCGCATCCGACATTCTGCGCGCCGGAGAATCACTCAATGCGCAAGTGGTGATCCCGTTCCATCACGATATCTGGGCCAACTTCCAGAGCGACCCGCGTGAGATTGAAGTGCTGTGGCAGATGAAGAAAGACCGTCTGAACTACGGTTTCCGGCCGTTCTTCTGGCAGGTGGGCGGCAAATACACCTTCCCGACCGACCAGACGAAGATGCATTACCAGCATCCGCGCGGCTTTGACGATATCTTCATCGACGAACCGGAACTGCCGTACAAGTCCTTCCTGTAAGGGCTCACGGCGATACGGCGGGCGTGCCGGTTTAGGCGCCCCGCCGTGCGAAAAACAGCGCTGAAAGGGGGCGACAGTGAACTATCGCGTATTGGCGTTGGATCTGGATGGCACCACGCTGACCAGCGACCACCGGATCCTGCCGCCGGTGAGGGCGGCTATCGCAAGCATCCGCGATCGGGTGACGGTGCTGTTGGTGACTGGGCGGCATCACACGGCGGCGCGTCCGTATCACCATGAACTGGGGCTCTCGACGCCCATCATCTGCTGCAACGGTACCTATGTGTATGACTACCGCACGCAGAGCGTGCTGGCGGCCGATGCCATCGGGCATGACGTCGCCCGCGATTTTCTGGCGCTGGCCGCCGGGCACGGATTGAACCTGGTGATGTACGTGACTGACCGTATGGTCTATTCCGCCGGCCGACCGATCGACTATATGCAGGTACTGGAGCGTTGGGCGCAGCAGTTTCCGACGGCGATTCGCCCGTCGATTGCCCGCGTGGCGTCGTTTGACGACGAACTGGCGTCACAAAGCCACGTCTGGAAGTTTGTGGTGGAGGGCGATATCGAACGTGTCGAGGCCTTCGCCCGGCTGCCGTGGGTTCAAGAACATTTCAACGGCGAAAAATCCTGGCACAACCGCATCGATTTTGCCCGGCGCGGCAACACCAAGGGCAGCCGTTTGGCGGCGTTTCTCGCCCAGCATGCGATCGACCCTGCCGAGGTGGTGGCGATCGGCGACAACCATAACGATATCTCGATGTTGCAACTGGCCGGGCTCGGCGTGGCGATGGCCAATGCCGACGACGCAGTGAAACAGGCGGCGGATGTCGTGACCGAAGACAGCAATGACGGGTTGGGCATCCAGGAGGTGCTGCACCGCTATTTCGGCGCGTGAAGACCGGGCCTATCGGGACATTCAACAACAGGGGACGCTATGCACAATTTCGATAAACCTTTTCGGCTGGGGCTGTATGAGAAAGCCATGCCCGCCGCGTTGAGCTGGGAAGAAAAAATTCAGGTCGCCAGGGAGCTGGGGTTCGATTTCATCGAGATCTCCGTGGATGAATCCGACGAGCGGCTGCGCCGGCTCGATTGGCCCGACGAGGACATCTACCGGTTACGCCATCTGTGCGAGCATTACGGCATGCCGTTGCAGTCGATGTGCCTGAGCGCGCACCGTCGGTTTCCGTTTGGTTCCGAAGACGAAGCGGTGCGGCGCGAAGCCTATCTGATCATGGAAAAAGCCATCAATCTGGCTTACAAGCTGGGCATTCGTTGCATCCAGCTTGCCGGCTACGATGTCTACTACGAACCGCAAAGCGAGGCGACGCATCGGCGTTTTATCGAGGGGATGAAAGCCGCGACTAAAATGGCGGAGCGAGCCGGAGTGATGCTGGGTGTGGAGATCATGGATACGCCGTATCTCAATTCGCTCAGCAAGTTCGAAGTCTTGAAGAAAGCCATTCCATCGCCTTATTTCATGGCCTATCCCGATGTGGGCAATATCACCGGCTGGAACTACGATACCTGTACCGAGCTGAAACTCAGCAGTGAGCATATTGTGCAAATCCATCTTAAGGACACGCTGAAGGTGTCTGCGCAGAGCAAAGGGCAATTTCGCGATCTGGTGATCGGCGAAGGGCAGGTGGATTTTCCGGCCATTTTCCGCACGTTGGCGGAGATGCAGTACAACGGGCCGATGGTGGTGGAAATGTGGGCGCAGGACGAACAGTGGGCCAGCAATCTGCGGTTGGCGAAATCCCGACTGGTGACGATGGGGCGGCAGGCGGGGCTGGCGCTGGCCTGATGTTGTCGCGGGACAGATGTGGTTGATGGCGGCTTTTATTCCTGCTATGAGCGTTATACAATCATAAATCGTCAATAATAATCATTAACCGGGCATCCCATGACAGAAGCACAGCGCCATAACGCCATTATTGAGCTCCTCCAGCAGAAACGTCAGATGACGGTCGCCGGGCTGATGCAGGCATTCGATATCTCGCCGGCTACCGCGCGACGCGATATCAACAAACTCAATGAATCCGGCAAGCTGCGTAAAGTGCGTAACGGCGCCGAAGCGCTGGCGCAGAAAAAGGCCTTCTGGTCGCCGCTCAATATCCATCAGGCGTCCAACCACGACGAGAAGGTGCGCATCGTGCAAGCCGCCGCCGCGCTGGTGCGTCCGGGCGAGAGCGCCGTCATTAACTGCGGTTCCACCGCGTTCCTGCTGGGCCAGGAAATTTGCGGCCAGGACGTGCAGGTCATCACCAACTATTTTCCGCTGGCCAACTATCTGATCGAAGCAGAACACGACGGCGTGGTGATCATCGGCGGCCAATACAATAAATCCCAGTCCATCACGTTGGCGCCGCAGGACGAGATTTCATCCCTGTATGCCGGGCACTGGATGTTCACCAGCGGTAAAGGGCTGACCGCCGATGGGTTGTATAAGATGGATATGCTGACCGCGATGGCGGAACAAAAGATGCTGGATCACGTCGGCAAACTGGTGGTGCTGACCGACAGCAGCAAGGTGGGGCAACGCGCCGGTATGCTGTTCTGCCCGGCGGAACGTATTGATGTGGTGATCACCGGCCGGGATGCTGACCCGGTGGTGGTGCAGCAGCTGCGGGATAAAGGCGTCGATGTGCGGTTGGTATAGCCGCAACCAGCCGTAGGGGCTGGCAGGGGAAAATGTCATCGCTCACTGTTGCAGTTTTAAATAGCCTGCGCATCCGTTAATACGGTCGTTTTTTGTGATGCAACGAACGGCTGGCTGGAATAAAAAAAGGAGCCAAACATGAGTTTGGCTCCTTTTTTATCTTATTTTCCCTGATGTTGATTGATAACGATCTGACATGGGTGAGTATTTTTTTGTATTACATTTATCCCGTCATATTTCACGTTGCAGGTGTGTTGGCTATGTTACTCGGCCCATCAATGGGCCTCGCCCTTCGGGCCGCTGCAAGCAGCGTTCAAAGAGGCATATGCCTCTTTGTCGCTCACCCGCATCACTGACCTGAGTCAGCTCATCGGGATTCACTCACTTGCCGCCTTCCTGTAACTCGAATTATTGGGGGTATATTATTTTTTGATGGAGTTTAGTTATTCTAAAATAAAAAGAATAGTTAGACCAAAGTACAGTACGATACCTCTCATCTTACACCTCTCATCCATTCCCCTATTCGGCATGTTATTCCCACTTCGCTATATTCCTGGTCTTCGCGAAATTTCATCAGTATTGAAGGTGTTATCGGTACTATCGGCAATACGTGTTGATTATGATATTATTATGAAAAGTAATGTTTTTGTTGGTGAGGATTATATGGTCGTATCGCTTCCTGAGGTTGATTTTATCAGTGCGGCAATACAAAATTATCTCGCTCGTAATCTGCAATGTTACAGTGGGTTGAAATATGCTTATTTGATTATGAATAAGCGCTTCCCGACAGATATGGTGATTATTTCGAATTATCCATCTGAATGGGTGAGTACGTATAAAAAGAGAAATTACAATAGTATCGACCCGGTGATTCTCACTGCTGTCAATAAAGTTTCACCATTCTCATGGAATGATAATGTGGTGCGTCATTCCCGCCTTAAATTACCTCAATTATTTGAGCATGCCCGGCAATATGATATCTGTCATGGGTATACTTTCGTGCTGCATGATCAAAATAACCATATGGCGACGTTATCCCTGGCAGCCGATAATATTGAAAATATTATTCACGGTAATCAGGAAAAATTGCAGATGCTGCTGATTGCGACTCACGAGAAAATCCTGTCACTCTATCGCGAGTTGGCGGAAAGCCGTCAACATCGTAGTAATGAAGTGTTATTTTCCGAACGGGAAAATGACATTCTGTACTGGGCCAGCATGGGGAAAACCTATCAGGAAATTGCGCTGATTCTGGGTATTAAAACCAGTACGGTAAAATTCCATATCGGAAATGTGGTGAGAAAGCTGGGAGTGGCGAATGCCAAACATGCCATTCGAATGGGGATTGAAATGAATCTGATTCGGCGTGTGTGATGATATTCATCTTTCGGCGAGCATTTCGGCCGCGGTATCCATAGGCTCAAAAGAAGCGTGGGGGAATATGGTGAAACATAAGGTTGTTATTACCAGCACAGCGCTGTTTCAGATGGTGGTCGCCGGGTTGGAAACCTATTGCATCCAACATCCGCATAAACAGGACATCGGCGTGGAATGTTTCGGCCGCATCTGGGGGCAATATCAGGCGGGGAAAAAGCGCAGTAAATTCCGAGTGACCAGCATGACCATCGACACCTCCGCCAAAATGCATCAAAACTGGGCACTGCCTCGCAACGATACCGAAGCATTAAAGCGTGCTATTGGCGAAGTGTTCCGTGATGAACTTATCTACCTCGGTGATTTTCATACCCACCCTTATACGGCTCAAGAAGTCAGATCCGCAAAGCAGATCAGAAAACAGACGCTGTATCAGTTTTCCGACGATGACAAAGAAAGATCGCTATCCTGCGAGCCGATTGAGGACACCACGCTGACGCTGTCGATCGTACTGACCCTATTTCGCCAAAAGCGGGAAAATACCGCGCGCGATGACCGTATCGACGACAACACTTTTGAATTTTCACTCGGTAATATCAAATGCTGGCTGCATGCGCAGGTCTATAACGTTGACACCGGACAGGCCGAGGAAACGGAATTACGCTCGGATTTTCTGGAGTCATTCGCGAATATCGCCACGCCTTTTTACCTTACGCCCTAGCGTATTTCCCGGCGTGTCGACGGTAATAGAACATGATTACAACGACTGCCGTAATACCGCTTCGATTTCTTCCAGCCGGGGCAGCATGATGCCAACGGTACGGTGGCGCAGCGCCCAGAAATTATCTAAATCCGACGGAATCAAACCCGGTTTCAGGTAATGCTGTTTGATGCCGTAAAGGCTTTTCAATAGCTGGAGCAGTGCGACTCTGGCGCTAAAGATCACATCGTTAAGCGGCACCTCAGGATGTTCTTCCCGGTAGGCGGTAATAAGCTGCTTGGCCATGTTTAGCCAGTTCGGATCGTTGACTACACTATGCGGAGAAAACGCGATTCTTCCCAATTCATAACTTCTGAAAAATAACGCTGGCGGGCGGAAATCCAGCACGGCGCTTATTTTTTCGCCGGTAAACAACATATTCACCAGCGTGTAATCGCCATGCAAGGGCTGTACACCCAATGCGGGCAGGCCCGCGAGTAATGGCGTGAATGCGGTGAGTTGCTGCTGCCGCGCATGTAATGCTTCGAAACCGCGTAGATCAAACGCATCCGCTGTTCCGTTGCGTATTTTTTCATTAATAATTGCCAACAGCTGTGCAACCTCCGACTGCACCTTGCCGGGATCGGTACTGCGCCATAGCTCAGGCTGGTGACGCGGCAGGCCTGCCGTCGGCAGAGACGCGAAGACACGATGGATGCGACCCAGCATCGCACCGATTTCCTGATAGTGCCCGGCCTGTAAACCATGGGTGATGACCACACCCTCAGACCATCGCCAAAGCGAAAGGGCGGTGGCGGTACTGTGGTCAATCCACTGTCCGTCGATATTCGGTATGACGCTGGCGGTAGGAATGCCTGCGTGGCGAGCCGTTTCCGACAGCGCGATCCCGGCCGCTTCCGCCTGCAGATCTTCCTGGCCGGTATAGCGTTTGATGAAATATTGCTGTTGTGCGCCAAGCACGCGGTAATTCAGCGTCCCTTGTCCAATCGGTAGGCGTTCGATCTGCATTATCGGCGCTACGCCGTAGCGATGCCGCAGGATATCGGCCAGCGCGGCGGCGTCGTCATCAGAATGAAGCGCGGACATATAGGCTTTTCCTACGCGGTGAGTGTGGACGTTAGACAACGTCGGACGGTGGTGGGTTGTTGTTATTGTAAGCATTCCGGTTAGCCAAACCACTCTACTTTCAGATAACGGTAACTATCTTTTGCATGTATCGTTCAGGTGTTTAAATAATGTTATTTAGCCACGCTATTGAGTTAGCTGTTTTATCGGAGTTTGGCAAAGACATATTTACAATGAATGGGGAGCTCTACATTCAGGATTAAAAATGAAATGCATGTTTTAAGGTGTAGCGCCTATGGTAAAAATCATGGGCGCTATTTATAGATATTTCTAAGGTTATGCTAAGAAATAAAATTACATTACCTTGTGCAAGGTATTTTATTATTCTGATTTTTGTATCAGTAATGTTGCCTGCCCTACATTGTCGTAACAATTGTTATCGCTGATATATGCGATAAAGGATGTTGTTGTTGAATCGACAACGACGGGGGTGCTGGTAACAGAAATGCCCCATCTGGCATTTTTCATTCCGCCTGCAACCATAACAACATCAATTGGGCAGGTTATGCTGGATAAACTAGAACAGTTCATACTATTGGATACGAGGGAGAGAACATATCGCCCTTGCTCCAACTGAAATATTGCAGAAGAGCCAGATGTCATTGTGCTATCTGACGGTGCAGCGAGACAATTTTTCTTAGCATCAATAGTGATGGATGTTGAGGCTGTGCTAGCAAAAGAAAGGAAAGCAAACATAAAGGTACTGAGGGTAATTCGACGCATAATTAAATCTCCTGAAAATAAAGTCCTTAATAATTTAATGCGATTTCATTCTATAAATAAAATAGACATAATTTCAAGGTTTTTAACGTCCTCATGATATTTCATAGCTGTGTTTTTTTATAAAAAATAAAGCCCGTTATTATGGGCTTTATGGTTTTTTAAATATTTTTGGCTGAATCGCTTGAATCTGTTTGTTGAGTATGACGCTCAATTTCGCATTCTCACTGATTTTTATAGGGGGCGTTTTTTTAATGGGTACACCCTTGTGTACCCATAAAATCAGGGTGCATTTTTTTTAACCATGCCTTTGAGCGTCAAACTCCATTACAGCTATGACAATCTCCAGCTTGGTTGTTTCAAGTATTTCTTCGCACAAGATCAGATCATGGATGATGTTTTTGAGCAATTCTTTTTCTATCGCGCCATCAGCCACCCAAACAGCGATGTTTTCCATCTCACGCACAAAAAGTTGCACACAATGACCGAAACCATTTATCTCAAGAAAGTATGTTGAAAGGGCGATACCTGATCTTTTGTTTCCGTCAGTAAAAGCATGAAATTTATTTATTGCAAAGAATAAGTGACTTAGCTTATCCACGAATTCGGGGTAGTACCAATCATTTTTGATATGTTCAAGTGCGCTTTCTAGTACCCCTTGGTCTCTGATTCCGTGTAAGCCGCCAGTTTTATCAATGATCCAATCATGAACCCGAATGGCGTGATGAATGTCAAAATAATTGAATTTTATATCTTCCATTGATACCCCTAGCGATATTTCAGTCTTTTAAACACTTCTAGGGTTTCTGGGTCGTTCAAACGTTCTTCAAGCGATTTACTTTTCTCACCCAAGAAACGCTCAAAGTCGCCCTCAGGTACAGCCCTTACGTATGCCTTAAGCTTTTCATGCAGCGCGTCTCTGAAACAAAGATCCCTACTTGCCATTTTGGTTCTGGCATCCAGCATCATAGGCTTGAACAATGGATGGGATTCGAATTGTTTAAAAAGAGCTTCTGCTTCCGGCTGTGTAAGCTTTCGGCCTAAACGAGAGAATTCCTGTTTTAATTCATGCGCAATACCAGATTCGAAACCAGCAATAAGAGTTAGAACTTCGGAATACATAGTGTCCCGTATCTTCTCTTTTTGTGCAAGATTCAAAACCTTACGGTACTCGGCTGCGTCTTCGTGAAAGATGCTTTGATATACAAGGTTGGTAAACTTTGCATACTTCCAATTATTCCCTTCGACACATTCATCTAGGGCATCAGTGAATTGCTTGCGATAGCTTTCTTCTTGAAAAGAAGCCAATAAGTAATTCTCATCGCGTTGGTTAATATACTTGGTATGCCCGCCAGCCCTTTCAGCTAAAGTATCAATGACAATATCAAGCAGACGTGTACGTATAATCTTGGCTTGCTCACTTTCTACCAGTAGCATGGCAAAGTTCAGAACGGCTCGGTAATTAAACACCCCAATAGTGGGTGCCTTGTTACCCTCATTGATGAAGGAGACATGATCTAACTCTTTGAATTTTTTAAGTTCCCTTCCTTTTATGAGTCGATAGCCATTGTTTTTGAGTTCGTTGCTATGATTTGCGATATATCGTTCTACTGTGGCATCACTGATACCAAAAATCTCCATTAACTGACTTTTTGTAAAAAGCCGTTCGCCATTGAATTCAATCCCACCTAAGGCCATATGATTTTCAGCGTGAGTTAGTGCATAGGTGTTATTAAGTATGTTCTGTCGGTCGTGTGCGGAGGTAGTAAGATCTTTAGCCATATCCATCACCTTAAGAGGGAGCGTGAAGCATCACAAAGTAACATTATACCGCAAATATTTTTACCCCTCGCCCTGATAGTCTACGTGATCACCACCCTGAAACGTGGCGTAATGGTGAATGAGAATGACGAGCTGCAAGAAGACGATACTCAACTACTTCGAACCTGATAACCGGGAGTGGGTGACGGGTGAAATTGGCGCACCGTCGTTCGATGTGTCGGGCGTTGCCTACCTGCTTCATGGCATGGTGTCGTTCGATAAGCACCACCCGCTCGAATCAACCCGGTGCACCCTCGAAAGCGTGGTTGCTGGTGGGCTGCTGGAACGTGTGACAGTGTATGAATCCCGTCAGGTAAAGAGCGGCGGTGAAACTAACGCTACTGTCGTGCGCTACGATTTACCCGGTCAGTCCAAACTATAGGGCGGGATCGTCTACCGGTGTGGGGCAGTCCACTTGTCTCATTGCTGTGTACATAAACTGCGTGTCATAAATGTCAATATGTACACGTCTATGTACACACGAAACACGCGCTCTAGTGATACGATATGAGACTATGTAAAACAAAAAAGGCCATGATTTACAATGGCCTTTTTATCCTGATGAGACTACGTGAGATCGCGTGAAACGTTACTCGATATTCTGAATCTGCTCCCGCATCTGCTCGATCAAGACTTTCAATTCGATGGCGGAGGCGGTGACGTCGGCATTGATGGATTTGGACGCCAGCGTGTTCGATTCGCGGTTAAATTCCTGCATCATGAAATCCAGCCGGCGGCCGACGGCTTCTTTCTTGGTGAGGATGTTGTAGGTTTCCTTCACATGGGCTTCCAGCCGATCCAGCTCTTCCGCCACGTCAATGCGCTGCGCCAGCAGCACCAGTTCCTGTTCCAGCCGGTTGTTTTCGAGCTGAACCTGCGCCTCTTCCAGCTTGCCGAGTAATCTTTCCCGCTGCCATTGCAGGATGCTGGGCATGTGAGCGCGCACTTTCGTCACTTCGGCGCTGACGCCTGCCAGCCGTTGCTCGATAAGTTGTTTGAGCGCATTGCCTTCGCTTTCTCGGGCGGTGATGAAGTCGTCCAGCGTTGCTTCCAGCGCCTGCATCAGCTCGGCGCTGATGGTGTCCAGGTCTTGCTCTTGCGCCGACATCACGCCAGGCCAACGCAGGATGTCCAGCGGATTGATTTCCCCTTCGTCGCTCTGCATTTTGACCCAGTTGGCGGCATCAACCAGCTGTTTCGCCAGCGATTCATTCAGCATCAATTGCCCCTGTGCGCGTGGGTCGAGGTCGAAACGCAGGTTGCACTCGATTTTGCCGCGGGTCAGACGCTGGCGGATACGCTCGCGAATAACCGGCTCCAAACTGCGAAATTGTTCCGGCATGCGGATATAAGTTTCCAGATAACGCTGGTTTACGGAACGCAGTTCCCAGGACGCATTGCCCCAGTCACCCTTGATTTCTCGCCGGGCGTAAGCAGTCATGCTACGAATCATAAGTCGATACCGATAAAGGAATGATGCAGATGATTATAACCCTGTCTCCGGCGTCAGGGTAACGGCATCATTAACACGTGTAGAAAATCCGGTTGCATGTCTCACCGCCATCCGCGTCTCTGTTGCGGCAGAGCACGATGGATGGGGAAGAATGCCAGAAGGGGAAACAGAGCGTGTAGCGCGAGAGTCAGAGGCGAATATGTACGCCTCTGACGGGGCATTGATCAGTGCAGTGCGCTATTGATAATGATGGAGGTGATGATGCCGGTAGCAACGGCAATCAGCACATAGTTGCCGTCGATATAGGCCCAGCGGTAGCCGGACGGCGGTGCATACAGGCCACGGCCGCGCCAGTCGTCCACGCGATACCGATCCCAGCGGAAATCTCTCGGCACCGGATGGCCGCGCCGGAAGTCATGGCCGCTAAAGGCAAAATGCTCACGCTGTTGCTGCGGGCCCGGACGTTGTTCCTGACGGCCCTGACCCGGATTGCGATCGTTACGCGCGTCTGGACGCCCTTGCTCGCCGCCTTGATGACCCGGTTGGCCTCCGCCCTGACGGCCCGGCTGCTGACCACCGCCGGGGCCCTGTCCTTGCCCTTGGCCGCCGGGCTTCCATTGCTGCTGTTGCTGCGGGCCGCGATTGTCGCCGGGACCTTCCGCATAGGACGCGGAGACGAACAATGCATTGGATACGACTGCTGTGCCTATTAACAATGCCAATGCTGCTTTTTTCATGGTTACTGCCTCTTATGGACGTTAATACCGTTCAGCTAAGCCAGACTGGGGAAATGTCAGGGGGGCTTCAGGTAGGACGCCTTACCCTGCGCTCGCTCGCGAGTCTCGGTTCTTAAGCGACAGATATTACTTTTATCGACTCCGGTTGTTCGGGATAACCATAGGAGGTCGTCAGCGGGAACGCTATCTGAATAATCTGGATTTGGCGGGATGTCGTGCACCGCGATACCTCGGCTGCCTTGTCTTCTGGCGCTGGGCGGTGCGCTGTGACGCCGCGCGCCTGTAATGGGCACTGTCGAGAATAACGTGCAAGTGGTCGGCTAGCCGCCAGCCCGACGGGAAAGATACCGCGTCGAACCGGGGAAACGAGAAGGGGTCAGGCGGCCTGCAGCATCGGCAGGCATCGGGTTGCCAGCTCGCGGCATTTGATTTTCAGCTCCTGTTTGAGCTGTAACACTTCGCGTGATTGCGGAATATCGCTGCGGCTTATCAGCATCACTTCGAACGGCAACGGCTGGCTGATGGGCACAATCTTGAGTTGATCGGCGTAACGATGGGCGGTGAACAGATCGACAATACCGGTGCCGCCGCCGGCCAACACCATATCGGCGATCACCGAATAGGTTTTGATATACAGCGAGGCCGCCGGCTTCAAGTGGCGATCCCGCAGCGCGCGGTGTACCACTTGGCCCAGTGGATCCTGCTGTTGCATCATCAGCAGGTTGTTATGGCACAACCACTCCAGCGAAACCGGCCCCTGCTGCGGACTGTTTTTGGGCAGAATCGCCACCATGCGAGATTGGCATAACGGTTCCGCCAGCAAATCGGTCGGGACTTGCTGACCGAATACCAGCGCTAAATCAAGCTGTTGTTGCTGAACATTTTGGCATAGCGTGCCGAAATGTTCCGTCACCAGCTCCACGTTCACCATCGCTGCCTGCTGCTGAAATGCCACCATCGCCGGCGCTACGATCATCTGGCCGAAGGCATGGGCGGCGCCAAGCCGTACTGTTTGACGCTTGCCGCGGCGAATCTGTTCCGTCAGGTGGGCGATATCCTGCAAATGGCTGTAAAGACGCTCAATTTCCGGCATCAACCGTCGTCCCTCCACCGTCGGCACCATACCCTGCACGCGCCGTTCGAACAGAGCGAACCCCAACTGCTGTTCGGCGTGATTGAGCACCCGGCTGACATTGGGCTGGGAAACGTTCAATAACCGTGCCGCGCCGCTGATGGTGCCAGCCTGAACGATGGCCTGGAAGACTTCGATATGGCGTAAACGCATAATCTGGCGCCCTGATGGATGGAATGTGGTGGGTTGACGACCGGCTCGTGCGCGATCGATTAAGGTGCAAATATAAGCAAGGTTTACGCCACTTTATTGGAACTGGGAAGAAAACCGGGCAGGTATCAGACAACGCATCGGGGGCGCGGCGTGCGCCCCCGTTTGAGCTATTCGCCCCAAGTGGCTTCCAGCACTCGTAGCCAGTTGCCGTAACAGATTTTCTCCAAAATGGTGCGCGAATAGCCAAGATCGAGCATGGACTGCACCAATATGGGGAATCCCGCCGCATCTTTCAGATCGGGAGGAACGGTGGTGCCATCCAGATCAGAACCGAACCCCACATTATCTTCCCCAACTTTTTCAAGCAGATACTCTATATGCCTGACGATTTCCAACACGGTTGCCGATGGGTCTTTGCGGCCATCGGCCCGCAGGAAAGCGGTACCGAAATTGACGCCGACAAAGCCGTTGCTTTCGCGGATGGCGGCCAGTTGACGGTCGGTCAGGTTGCGCGACTGCGCGCACAATGCATGGGCATTGGAGTGGCTGGCGACCAGCGGTGCATCGGAAATCTCCGCTGTCTGCCAGAATCCTTTTTCGTCCATATGGGATAAATCCACCAAAATGCGCCGGGCATTACAGGCGCGGATCAGCCGCAAACCGGCTTCCGTCAGGCCATCGCCGGTGTCGGGCGAGGAGGGAAACCGGAAGGGCACGCCCTGGCCGAAAATATTTGGCCGGCTCCATAACGGGCCAAGGCTGCGCAACCCGGCGGCATACAGAATATCCAGTAGCGTCAGGTCGGGATCCAGCATCTCTGCACCTTCAATGTGCATCACCGTCGCCAGCACGCCTTGTGTCATACAGCGCCGGATCTCCGCCACGCTACGACACACTTTTACCTGTCCGGCGGACTCGGCTTCAATGCGTAATAGTGTGGAAATCATCCAGAAACTGGTTTCCCGCGCTTCGTCCAATGTGGGTGTTGTGAATACACTGTTATCACCTGGTATGGAGTTTGCATTTCCCTTTTTGGCTGAAGGAACGTAGGTGGCGAACAGGCCGCCGGCGAACCCTCCCTGACGTAACCGAGGCAAGTCGATTTGGCCTTGCGACGGCCCGCAAAGAAATGCCTCCGTCGGATTATCGCGATGCTGGCGCCATAGGCGGGACAGTACGTCATTGTGGCCGTCGAACACAGGAATGCGATCGTGAAACACTGGTTTATCTGACATGAGCGGAAGTACCGGTACTGGATTGAAATGAAATCGATGGTTCGGAACGCGGCGGGGAATTACCCACTGGCGGTCGGTCTGTTCCAGCGCTGAATTTTTATTCGACGCACGCCCATTTAAGCCAGCTCCTGCCGACCCTGTCAAGCCGAATACAGAAAAAATATGTTTATTTTTATTTATAAATCAAATAGTTAAACACTTGGGGGATTAATGGTCACCAGAAGACGTTTTCTTGCCGGTTGCGCAACCGTACCTTTCCTGTCCTGGCTCAATCTGAACACCGCATTTGCCGATACGCCGCCCTCCATGCTGGTGATGGCGATGCAGCTCGATAACATGACCAGTCTCGATCCGCAGGAGTGCTTTGAGACGGTGGGCACCGAAGTTATCGGCAACCTGTACCAGCGCTTAGTGATGCCGAACCCCTCCAACCCGCAGGAGGTGATCGGTGATCTGGCGAGCAGTTGGGCCGTCAGCAATGAAGGCAAAACCTTTACCTTTCATCTCAACCCGCAAGCCAAATTCGCCGATGGCGCGCCGATTACTGCAGAAGACGCCGCGTTTTCGTTGCAGCGTGCGGTGAAGCTGGATAAAAGTCCGGCCTTTATTATCAACCAGTTCGGTTTCACCAAAGACAACGTGGAACAGCGCATTACCGCGCCGGATGCCCACACGCTGGTGCTGAATCTGGAAAAACCGGCGGCGGAAACCTTCCTGCTTTATTGCCTGTCGGCGCCGGTGGGCAGCGTAGTCCAAAAGAAAATCGCGCTGGCTAACCAGCAGAACAACGACTTGGGCAACCAGTGGATCAAGCAGAATAGCGCCGGTTCCGGCCCGTTCACGCTGGTGAGCTGGAAACCCAGCGAAAGTATCATTCTGCAGAAAAACGATAATTTCCCTGGGGATAATGTCTTCAAACGTGTGCTGCTCAAGCATATCGTCGATCCGTCCGCACAGCTGCTGATGCTGCAAAAAGGGGATGTGGATATTGCCCGTGATCTGACGACGGAACAGATTCGCCCATTGCTGAACGACAGCAACTACCATCTGGTGCGTCAGAGCATTGCCAGCCTGATGTTGCTTTCCTGCAATACTGCCAACGAATTCCTGAAAAAACCGCAGGTATGGCAGGCGATTAAATGGGCGCTGGATTACGACAGCATCCAGAAAAACATTCTGCCGCTGACCCATAAAGTGCATCAAAGTTTCTTGCCGGACGGTTTCCCGGCGGCGCTGGACGACAACCCGTTCCATCTGGATGTCGCCAAGGCCAAAGCCCTGTTGAAAGACGCCGGATACCCGGAGGGGTTTGAGATCACCATGGATCATTACTCCGCCCAGCCGTTCCCGGATATCGCACAGGCAATCCAGACGCAGCTCGGCGCTATCGGCATCAAGGTGAAGCTGATTGCGGCGGAAAACCGTCAGGTATTGACCAAAATGCGCGCTCGCCAGCAGCAACTGGCGCTGACTGCCTGGGGGGCAGACTATTTCGACCCGAACTCCAACGCTGAAGCGTTCTGCATCAACACCGACAATAGTGACGGCGCTCGTAACCGTACATTGGCGTGGCGTTGCAACTGGTCTGATGATTCGTTCAACCAGATGACCGAGCAGGCGCTGCATGAGAAGGACGCCGCCAAGCGTATCGAGCTGTACCAGACCCTACAGCGCAAACACCGTGAACTGAGCCCGTTTACCGTGATGATGCAGTATGAAAAAACGCTGGCCTGCCGCAAGAATCTTAGCGGCGTCACGCTGACTGTACTGAGCAAGGTTCCCTACCAGCAGGTGAAGAAAGCCTGATGCACATGCTGACCCGCTTTTTCAGTACGCTTGGCAGTCTGGCGCTGACGTTGTTGGGGCTTTCCATATTGACCTTCTTTATCGGTCGCATTATGCCGACCGACCCGGTACTGGCGGCCGTGGGGGATAATGCCCCACAGGCCGTTGTGGAGCGGGTTCGACAGGAAATGGGGCTGGATCAGCCCCTGTGGATCCAATACGGTCATTACCTCAACCAACTGTTGCACGGCGACCTTGGGCGCTCGGTGCTGACCTCCAATCCGGTGCTTTCCGATATCGCCCGTTATTTCCCTGCCACGCTGGAACTGGCGACCGCGGCGATTATCGTCGCCGCGTTGCTCGGCATTCCGCTAGGCGTGTGGGCGGCGGTGCGTCAAGGGAGCTGGGTGGATCAGACGATACGTGTCATCTGCCTGGCTGGGCATTCGTTGCCGGTGTTTGTGCTGGCGCTGATGAGCTTGTTGATTTTCTACGCGGTGCTTGATATCGCGCCGGGGCCGGGGCGTCAGGACATTATCTTTCAGGATATGGTGCCGCACGTTACTGGTTTGCTGACGGTGGATTCCCTGCTGGCCCGTGACTATGACGCCCTGCGCGATGCGTTGGCGCACATGGTGCAGCCGGTACTGATCCTGGCGTATTTCAGCATGGCCTATATCACGCGCATGACCCGTACCTTCATGCTCAATGCGCTGAATGGCGAATTCGTGATTACCGCCCGTGCCAAGGGGTTGTCCTCCCGCCGGGTGATTTGGCGGCATGCCTTTCCCACCGTGGCGGTGCAACTGGTTACGGTACTCGCGCTGACCTATGCCGGCCTGCTGGAGGGGGCGGTGGTGACGGAAAACGTCTTCTCCTGGCCGGGCTTGGGGCAATATCTCACCAATGCGCTGCTCAATGCGGACATGAACCCAGTCGTCGGCGCCACGCTGCTGGTCGGTGCGGTGTATGTACTGCTTAACCTGCTGGCCGACATTCTCTATCGACTTTTGGATCCCCGAGTAACATGAGTTTCT
Organism: Musicola keenii; assembly: GCF_014855505.1. Taxonomy (NCBI): domain Bacteria; kingdom Pseudomonadati; phylum Pseudomonadota; class Gammaproteobacteria; order Enterobacterales; family Pectobacteriaceae; genus Musicola; species Musicola keenii. The sequence continues at coordinate 211,744 of NZ_JAAWVW010000001.1, forward strand.
TAGTCTCACGAGCCTGGTTGCTCGACGAAACCCCCGCGACGCGCCGTCAGGCGGTCTGGGGGCAACGCTATCGGCTGTGGCTGGGGCTGCGCACCAACCTGCTGGCGATGATGGGGTTGATTACCATCACGCTAGTGTTGCTGTTGTCGCTGGCCGCGCCGTTGCTGACTCCCTACGATCCCGGCTTTCAGGATCTCGCCAATCGACTGGCGGCGCCGTCATCGGCGCACTGGCTGGGTACGGACGAACTGGGGCGCGATGTGTACACCCGCATCCTGTACGGCGGACGCACCACGCTCGGTATGGTGATCGCCGTGGTGGCGCTGACCGCGCCGCTCGGCCTGTTGATCGGCTGTATCGCCGGTTACGCGGGCAGTTGGTTGGATAAAACCCTGATGCGGTTGACGGATATCTTTTTGGCGTTCCCGCGCCTGGTGTTGGCGCTGGCGTTTGTCGCGGCGCTCAAACCGGGGGTGGAAAGCGCCATTCTGGCGATTGCGCTGACCGCTTGGCCGCCTTATGCCCGTCTGGCGCGGGCGGAAACGCTGCAGTTTCGCAACAGCGATTTCATCGCCGCTTGCCGTCTGACCGGCGCCTCGCCGTTTCGCATCATCCTGCGGCACATCATGCCGCTGTGCGTGCCGAGCCTGATTGTGCGCGTCACGCTGGATATGAGCTCTATCATCATTACTGCCGCCAGCCTCGGCTTCCTCGGCATGGGGGCACAGCCGCCGTCGCCGGAGTGGGGCACCATGATCGCCACCGCGCGCCGTTTCCTGTTCAACGCCTGGTGGGTGCCGCTGGTGCCCTGCATCGCGATTTTCCTGACCTCGCTGGCGTTCAACTTCCTGGGCGACGGCCTGCGTGATGTGCTGGACCCGAAGGAGCGTTAAATGCTGGTAGAAATTGAAAATCTTCGCATCTCCTTCGCCAATCGCACGGAGACGTTCGAGGCTGTGCGCGGTATCTCGCTGAGCGTGGGGAAAGAAAAATTCGCCATCGTCGGGGAGAGCGGTTCCGGCAAGTCCCTCACTGCCCGCAGCCTGATGCAGTTGTTGCCCGGCAATGCCCGCATTGAGGCGGACAAGCTCAGCTTCGATGGTATCGACCTGCGCGGCGCCAGCGAGAAAACCCTGCGCCAGATTCGCGGCAAGCGCGTCGGTTTTATCCTGCAAGACCCGAAATATTCCCTGAACCCGGTGATGACCATCGGCCAGCAGATCGCCGAAGCCTGGCGCGAACACAAAGGCGGCAGCCGCCGCGCCGCGATGGATGCGGCGGTGGCGCTGCTGGAGCAGGTGCGGATTCGTGATCCTCAACGGGTGGCGGGACGCTATCCCCATGAAGTGTCCGGCGGGATGGGGCAGCGAGTGATGATCGCCATGATGTTGGCGCCGGATCCGGAACTGCTGATCGCCGATGAACCCACTTCCGCGCTGGACGCCACCGTTCAGGCGGAGCTCCTGTCGTTGATCGACGATCTGGTTTCCCAGCGCGGGATGGGGCTGATCCTGATCAGCCACGATCTGCCGTTGGTGTCGCACTTCTGCGATCGCGTGGCGGTGATGTACGCCGGCCGGATCGTGGAAATGCTGAAGGCCAGCGAACTGATGCAGGCGCAGCATCCTTATACCCAGGGGCTGCTGGCCTGCCTGCCTTCGCTGCGACATCCGCGCGAGCGGCTGCAAGTCTTGCAGCGCGACCCGGCCTGGAGGAACGCATGATTCATGTAGAAAACCTGCGGATCGCGTTTGGCGGTCTCGAGGTGGTCAAAGGCGTGTCCTTTGACGTGGAAAGCGGCGGCAGTTTCGGCATGGTGGGGGAGAGCGGCTCCGGTAAATCCACCATTCTGCGGGCGATGGCCGGGTTGAACCGATACTGGCAAGGGGGGATTACCTTTGGCGGTATGTCGCTGGCCGGCCGGCAGGATCGTCATTTCTTCCGCCAGGTGCAGATGGTATTTCAGGACCCGTATGGCTCGCTGCATCCCCGTCAGACCATTGATCGCATTCTGCACGAACCGTTGTTGGTGCACCGTTTCGATCGCGCGGAGCAGCGTATCGCCAAGGCGCTGGAGGAAGTCGGGCTGCCGGCGGCGGTACGCTTCCGGTTTCCGCATCAGCTCTCCGGCGGCCAGCGTCAGCGCGTGGCGATCGCCCGCGCTTTGATTGCCGAACCGGAGGTGCTGCTGCTGGATGAGCCGACCTCGGCGTTGGATGTGTCGGTGCAGGCGGAAATCCTTAACCTGCTGGCGGACTTACGCCACGAGCGTAAGCTCACCTACATCATGGTCAGCCATAACCTGGCGGTGGTGTCGCACCTCTGCCAGCGGGTGGGCGTGATGCAGCATGGCGAAATGGTGGAACAGGTCAGTACCGAGGATTTGCGCGCCCGCCGCGTTAGCCACGCGCACACCGCAGAACTGTATGATTTAAGCATGACGCTGGAGGAACCGGCATGACATTACACTGGCAGCGGGCGATCGACATCGCCCGCGATATCACCCAGCACTGGAATCAGCCGGGGCAACCCGGCGGCGCCATCACGTTGTTTGACGGCGAGCAGATTCGCGCCGCTTGCTGCGGCGGGCTGGCGGATCTGGCGCAACAGACACCGTTTACCACCCAGAGCGTGGTGCGTTTTGCGTCCGTCACCAAGCACCTGTTTGCATCCTTGGCTACCGGCCCGGCCAGCAACCACCTGGCGCTGAGCGACCGTCTCGACCGGCATCTGCCGCAGTTGACCGGCGATAACGGCAAGGTGACGGTGGGACAGGCGCTGGATATGACCTCCGGCCTGCCGGACGTGCGGGAAAACTTGTCGCTGCTGGGGCTGTCGGTTTACAACGCCACCTCCGCCGCCAGCCTGCTGGCGTATCTGGCGCAGTGGGGCGATCTCAACTACCCGGCAGGCAGCGAAATTTCTTATACCAATACCGGCTATCGGTTGGTAGAAGAAGCGCTGAAAGCCAAAGGCGTCTACTTTGCCGATTTGCTCGACCGCCACATCAACCAGCCATTGGGCATTGCGCTGCATGCGCCGGAAACCTGGTTCGACATTGTGCCGGGGCTGGTGCCGGGTTATTGGCAGTCACCGCAGGGCTGGATGTTGTCTTGCGCTGGTTTGCATCTGTCCACCTCCGGTTGTGTGGCGGGCAGCGTGCAGGATCTGACGCGCTGGCTGCAATCGGTATTGACGAATCAAGGGCCGGGCGAGGGTGTGCTGGCGCGCCTGACGCAGCCGCGTTATCTGAGCGACGGTCGCCAGACTGGTTATGGACTGGGGATGGCGCATAGCCAGTTAGGCTCTGTGGCGCTGGTAGGGCATGGCGGTTCTCACGCCGGTTACAAGAGCTATTTCCTGCTCGATCCTGAACGGAAAGTCGGGCTGGCGCTGGTGGCCAACCGAGAAGATGTCGCTACCTATGACTGCGCGCTGAACGTGATGTCGGCGTTGCTGGATCAGCCGCTGCCGCCGAAAGGCCACTGCCTGACGCCGGGTTTGTATGTGGCGGAACACGGCGGGGACTGGCTGGAAGTCACAGCGCCGGGTGCTTGCTGGCTGGGCGCGTCGGAAACGCTATACCTCGATGACGAACCGGGCGTGGCGGTGTCGCTTTCCAGCCACCTGCCAATGCGCCTGCGCCAGAACGGTGTGGCGATCGAAGGGGAAATCGGCCATGCACCGAAGCGTTTCCTACCGGTAGAGGTGGACGACAGCGTATCCCGGTTGCAGGGGCGTTGGCGGGTGCCGGCGTGTCGCAGTGAACTGGTGATCGACGGCGCGAACATCGTGATGGGCATCGGCCCGGCGGCGATTGCGGGCATGTTGCAGCCATTGGGCAATGGCCGGGCACTCGCCACCGTTCAGGACGGCCTGTGGGAAAAACGCTTCTCGCTGCTGCCGGACGGCGACGAACTGATTCTGCTGCTTAACCGCAGCCGGGTGGTGAGGTATCAGCGCGGGTGAGTGTGAGGTGGCTCCGGTTGATTTTAACTCTCAAGGCGCCAGCTTGCGACGACACGCCTTATCGGCAAAGTGTGGTGGCATTATTGATGCCTGACAGCAAAAGGGATATCTCTTCCACTGTCAGGCTAACGATTAGCACATTAACGCGATGTCCACAGGGTACATCATCACCGGCATATCCGTTTCGGGCTATTTAGGGTAGAGATTGCTCAGTAACCTTTTTCCGAACCTATTGCCTGGTATTTCAATAAACCGATATGTTACCGCTGACATTAAGGTGACAATCACAGTGACTGTCACCAGCAATAAATATGGGTTTTCGAACACATGACGGAGTTTTGATATTAAGAAGAAACCCAAACTAACATGCAATAAGTAAAGCGAATAGGTAACGTTAGACAAGACACACACTATGCGAGTTACCATATTTTCATGGGGGAAATATTTTTGAGCGAGCAGACATAGTCCAAAAAATAAAAAGACGATTAATTGTGTTAGCATATTAATATCTTGAGAAAGATGGATTCCCAGTTTATTAATACATAAATACCGATAGATATTATAAACGATGATAGTTAACAGTAGTGTTACTGCACCCATCAGACGCTTTTCTGAATGATGGATTATCATCCATAATGCTGAGCCGCATAACATAAAAATCATAAAACAAAAGTCATGAATCATTGCATTCGTAACTACCATCGCTTGCGGTGAGGTAGTATAGATCCCGTCCTTCACCAATACAGCCTGCAATGCTAATAGCACAAACATTACCGCTGAGGCACATAAAATCTTTGTGCAGTTAATCCGCCCCATAAATGTGATTAATAGGTAGAATTTGAACTCAATTAACAACGTCCAGACAACCCCTAATGTCAGGGGATGATTTATAAACTGATTAGTTAGCGTCATTGTTGATAGAATATCGCTGATATTCAGTGAAGAGCGTTCGCCAAATTGGTATTGAATAGCTGCGGCGACTATCACGGCAACAATAAGCATTGGGAAAATACGAAAAAAACGATTAATGAGAAATTGCTTTCGCGAATACCTGGATAACATTGGTGGGACAACCCATCCACTAATCAGGAAAAATAATGCAACGCCCCAAATTGCAGTTGCCGTTCTCCCGTGTTCTAGCAGATATATGTCGAACATCCATAGTGACTGGCTAGATTTATCTAATAGAGGGAGTGCTTCTGTACTTTCAACCCAAGTTCGAGATGTATCATCAAATGTACCGCTCAGCACAAAATGGCCAAATAGCACGAAATAGGCGGCCATCAGGCGGGCTAAGTCTAAACTATATTGTCTTTTCATTATCGTAGATATGTCTTGTGAGTCATATTGTGTGTTTGTCCTTGAGGTGATGAGTCAGGCGAGTTTTGAACTGAGCACCACCTATCAACAGCCCATTATGGGCGTCGGTTTTATTTCGAGGAGCACTACGTTACCAGAATCATCTGCTGTGTAGTATCGCTCTATTGGCGACGACCTGGAGGGCTTTCCGTGAACAAGAGTGCGATATGACGTTGAAAAAACGAGATAGCCTGTTCATTGGCGGAACAGGCTGAAAACCATGCGGTAGCATGGGGAAATGTCCTGTGGGTGTGGCAATGGCATTACATCAATCATTCCTGCTGGAGGCGATACCCCTCAGACCGAGTGAGGCGGCAGGTGTACCTGGTGCCTGGAGTATGAAAGCATCAGATGGACCGACTTCAATCTCACAGATCTCAAGACCGAGCTGGCGACCATCGTCTGGGGTGGCCATGGTAATCGTTTCGGCACAGTCAATCGTCAGCCGTAGAATGTCGTTAGCGTGGTTGAGTTCCTGCTGGGGTATGACGGCGTCAAATACTACAACGAACGTGCTTTCTGACCATCGATGCAAGGGGGCTGCGTAATCATCAACTTTCAAGGTGAGCTCATCGACCTGGCGTGTCGACAGTATGTTGGTAACTCTAAACCGTACCAGAATATCCCGGTCTTTCCTGAATGGAATATCGATGGTTGCCGTTGGCGTCGGGCCAATCCAGCGGCTGAACTTGCGTTCATTCCGCTCACGGCAGTGCCACCCTGTGCCGTTTAATGGTTGTGACATGTCCACAACCGTCCAGCCGGCCGGGCGGGTTAATGCCTGACGGTAGTTACCCTCCGCCACACTCGCAAAATCTGCGCCATAGGTCGCCTGGAATCGTGCCATTTGCGCGTCGTAAAGTTCACGAGCAATAGCAACGATTTCCTGGTCGAGATCAATCAGTTGATTGGCTGCGGCCACCGCTTCTTCGCTTAATTTCGGCTTTTGCTGCTTACTGGCATGAATATTTAGCGGCTGTGGCTGGTCTGGAGGGAGCGACAGCCACAATTGTAGTGCAGATAACGAACGTTCAAAATCCTCCTGAAAGCCGATAAAAGACAAGGAACGTAGCGTTTCCTCGGCACGTTTTCGGATGAAGGCTCGAAAATCCTTACTATCGAGGGAATCTTTTCGCCAGGCTTCCAGGTACTCTCTGGGGGCGCAGGCCAGATGGAGACTGATCCGGTTCCAGTTAAGGTATTGGCATTGTGGGTGGTTGGAAGAAAAGAATAATGCCGGGTTATTTTGTGCCAGATCACGGATCAGTGTGCCATCGGGGAAATGGGTTGCTTCTTCGTCTGTCCAGCGGTGTACCATCCACCAATTAGAGACCAGTCTGTCCAGCGGATTGCGTAGAAAGCACAATGTTGCGGCATTCGATATGTAATTTGACCAAATTCGGCTACCGAATGGTTCATGAATAAAACGCGCCCGTGCCAGCTGATTTGGGTCAAACGCTATATCACCGGCGCCCATCCAATCGGCGTGTTCTTCTAAATAAATACACTCATCGGACGAAAAAAAATTTTGCAGATACTTTAGCAGCGATGTGCCTGCACATTTATCAACATGATGAAAAACAATACGAGGCATGCCTGACCTTTACTTTCTTGCAGTAACGTAGTTGGATGAATTACATACTAATAATGCACTTGGTAATAGTGTTTATTGGTCATTAATTGTGAGCATTCAAGGTGTCTACGCAGTTGAACCGCCGCCTACATCGGTGGCGTAAGCGACTGATTATCAGAATATGTGGATAATTACCGCAACCAGTCACTGAGTGGTCGCGCTAATCCCGATAAATCCCCACCACGGCTTCCTCGCCAACGTAGCCGTAGCCGCGGTACATCCCTTCGCTGTTGAACGGCAGGACGATATTGCCGTAATGGTCGACGGCGATCAGCCCGCCGCTGCCGCCCAGCGCGTTGATTTTCTCCATCACCACCTTATCGGCGGCGTCCGGCAACGGCAGGCTGGCGTACTCCATCAGCGCCGACACGTCGTAAGCGGCGACGGTACGCATGAAGACTTCGCCGGTGCCGGTGCAGGAAACGGCCACCGTCTGGTTATTAGCATAGCAGCCCGCGCCGACAATCGGCGAGTCGCCAACACGGCCGACCTGTTTGTTGGTCATGCCGCCGGTGGAGGTGGCGGCGGCCAGGTTGCCTGCCGCATCCAGCGCGACCGCGCCGACGGTGCCGAACTTGCGATCCGGGTCGATCGGATCGGCGCCCGACGCCGCACGCTCGCCGTCGTGATCCAGCAGGATCTGGCCTGCGCCGGCCTGCGCTCTCAGCAACTGCTGGTAGCGTTCATCGGTAGAGAAGAACGACGGTTCCACCATTTCCAGCCCGTGATCGCGGGCGAACGCCTCCGCGCCGGCGGCGGTGAACATCACATGCGGGCTGCGTTCCAGCACCGTGCGTGCCGCCAGTACCGGGTTGCGGATATGGCTGACGCCGGTCACGGCTCCGGCCTGTAACGATTGGCCGTCCATCACGCAGGCGTCCAGCTCGTGGGTGCCCTGATGGGTAAACACCGAACCTCTGCCCGCGTTGAACAGCGGACACTCTTCCAGCAGGCGGACTGCCTCGGTAACGGCGTCCAGCGCGCTGCCGTTGGCGGCCAGAATGTCTTGGCCGCGGGTGACGATGGACAGCAGCGCCGCACGGTAGCGTTGTTCTTTGTCACTGCTCATGGCCGACCGGCTGAGCGCACCCGCGCCGCCATGGATCACAATTACTGGTTTCATCGAATTGCCCTCGTTCGGATGCGAACGTTAATTTTGTGTAGTCGCCAGATAGGAGAATGCCCCCAGCAGGCTGACGATCGGCGCGATGGTCGGGGAGTGATAACCCACGGTGATCGCGTCTTTGCGCTTAACGCCGGGGATCAGGCAAAACAGGTCGGCCAGCACCGGTTTAGCCACCATCAGCTCTAATTCATATGGCGGTTGTAGCCGCGTGGTTGTCTCTTTATGCGCTTTCTGTACTGCCTGGGTGGCGGCAGCGCGGATGACGTTGCGCGCTGCTTCCGGGCTGAGGGACTCTGCCGCCGTTTGGGAAATGGCGCGTTTCACGCAGGCAAAGTCCGTCGCCGGGTAATAGCGGTTGATCCAACTTTGCAGCGTATCATCACCGCTCACCAGCCACAGCGGCGTGTTCAGTTCGGCCCCCGCCGCAGCGTAGATATCGCTTTCGCCCATCACTTCGCCATTGATGCGTACTCGGTAAAATGCCCGGCCGTTGATGGTATGCGCCAGCACGCCGTGTTCTCCGGCGGCACTGTGGTAGCCGATAAACATCAGGCCGTCGAACTGTTGCTGCTGCAACCCTTCCACCATCGATAAACCGCGGGGTTTGCCCTGAACCAGACGGGCGCGCGGGTCGATGTTTTCCGCCCGCAGGTTGGTCATGGCGGCGTGGCTATCGGCCACCACCACTTCGCTGGCGCCGCCGGCGAACGCGCCTTCAATCGCGGCGTTGACCTCCTGCTCCATCAGACCACGGGCGATCTGATGCTCCGGCGCGCCGGGGCTGCACTGTTCCGGCCGCATGACGCCGGCAATACCTTCAATATCTGCAGAAATAAACACTTTCATGTCGGGTTCCTTATTCGGGACGAACCTGGGATAAACGGTCCAGCACCTGCGTCAACGACGGACGATGATGACCACGAAAACCCGTCACCGCGTCAGCCTGCAACAGGGCGTCCAGCACCGCGTGCTCGGTGGCATCGGCGGCGGCGTTGAGCATCGGCTCCAGCGCGGCGTCTTCCGGCGGCTGCGGCGTCGGGCAGGTGGAAAACGCCACGGCGATATCGCCGGAGCCGTGCCCCCAATAGCTGCCGAGCCGGCCCAGACCGGCGCCGGCGCGTCGGGCGATGCGCGTCAGTTGGCGGGCGTCCAGCGGGGCGTCCGTCGCCATGATGATAATGATGGAGCCGGCGTCGCGCTGCGGTGCCAGTTCCGGCAGCAGCGGGGCGATGGCCTCGCCGGCCTGTACGCCATCCAGCGTGAGCGCCGACAGCGTGCCGAAATTCGCCAGCACCAACACGCCGAGCGTGGCATTCAGTTCCGGGATCAGCCGCGAGGCGGTGCCGATGCCGCCTTTCAGGCCGAAGCAGCTCATACCGCGCCCGGCGCCCACGCTGCCGCGGGCGAAATCGACGCGGGCGTCGTCCAGTGCCGCCAGCGCCATCGGCTCGGTGACGGCCAGCGCCTGAATGTCGTTGAGCCAGCCGTCGTTGCACTCCAGCGCCAGCGGGTTGACGGTGGGCAGCGATCGGCCCAGTTCGGGGTTTTTACCGATGGCGTCGCGTACCAGCGCCGTGAATAGCGTGCCGACCGATAGGGTATTGCTGAGCAGTATCGGGGTTTGGAGCCGTCCCAGCTCTTCAACCTGTACCAGCCCGACCGGTTTGGCGAAGCCGTTGAGTACCGCCGCGCCACAGGGTAACGGCTGGACGAACAGGTTAGCGCCGGGCGGCACGATGGCGGTGACGCCGGTTTGGATGTCGCCGTCGGCCAGTGTGTAGTGACCGACGCGCACGCCGGGTACGTCGCTCAGACGGTTGTGTTCGCCGCCAGGTAGACGCGGGGTTCCCAGCCGACGCTCTTCGCGCCAGCGCTGCAACAGCGGTTGCAGCCGCGCCTGTTGATAAAGGGTCATGATGTCCTCATTCCGCGTTGGGTGCTCTTGCGCCGTTAAGCCGGTGTGAGCGGGCGCCGCCGGAGCGACACGCTTGTCGTTGGCCCATTCCGGCGTTCCGCCCATCGGCATGAGCGGTTCGGGGTCAGCGTTTCAGTTTCGGATCCAGCGTATCGCGCAGCGCATCGCCCAGCAGGTTGAACGCCAGCACGGTACAGAAAATCGCCAGGCCGGGGAACACGCTGACGTGCCATTGGCCGGCCATCATCATACTGCGGCTCATCGCCAGAATGTTGCCCCACTCCGGCACATCCGGCTCCGGGCCGAGCCCGATAAAACTCAGCCCGGCGGCGGTCAGAATGCTGGTGCCGATACGCATGGTGAAATAGACGATCACGTTCGACAGCGTGCCCGGCAGAATATGGCGCATCAGGATGATGCGGTCCGGCGCGCCGGCGCAGCGCACCGCTTCCACGTAAGCGGCTTGTTTCAGCGACAGCGTAGAGGCGCGCACAATACGGGCGAATACCGGCACGCTGAATACCGCTACCGCGATAATCACATTATTCAGGCCGGGGCCGAGGATGGCGACCACCGCGATCGCCAGCAGCATACCGGGGAAGGCGAACAGCACGTCGCAGCCGCGCATGATCAGCATGTCTATCCAGCGGCCATAGTAGCCCGCCAACAGGCCGAGCACGATACCCACCAGCATGCCGAGCGTGACCGAGAAGAAGCCGACGTACAGCGAGATACGTGCGCCGTAAATGATGCGGCTCATCACGTCGCGGCCCAGATCGTCGGTGCCCATCCAGTGCTCGGCGGAAGGCGGCGCGCTGAGCGCCATCCAGTCCGGCTCCATCGGGTTCCACGGCGCCAGCCAGGGGGCGAACGCCGCCACCATCACCAGCAGTAGTACGAAGCCGCCGGCAAACAGCGCCATCGGGTTACGCACGAAGGCGTGCAGAAAGTCGCGCCAGGGCGAGCGAATGGTGTCATCGAGGGCGGTTGGGGCCGCAACAGGATCTTGTGCAGGATTCATCGTCGCTCCTAACGTAAACGAATGGCCGGATTCACCACCGCGTACAGCAGGTCGACCAGCAGGTTAATCAGGATAAATTCAATGACGAACAGCATGACCAGCGCCTGAATTACCGGCTGGTCTTGTGTTTTGATGGATTCGATCAGCAACCAGCCGAGCCCCGGCCAGTTGAACACGCTTTCCACCACGATCGAGCCGCCGAGCAGGAAACCGAATTGCAGGCCGAGCATGGTAATAACCGGGATCAGCGCGTTGCGCATCACATGCTTCCAGACGATCAACCGTTGACGCAGCCCTTTGGCACGGGCGGTGCGCACGTAGTCTTCCTGCATCACTTCCAGAAAGGCAGAGCGGGTGAAGCGCGCCATGACCGCCGCGACGGACGCGCCCAGCGTCAGCGCCGGCAGCACGATATCCAGCGGTTTATTGAAACCGCTGACGGAAAAAATGCCGAACGGCATGGCGACGAACTGGATCAGCAATAGGCCGAGCCAGAAGGTCGGCATCGAAATGCCGCCGACGGCGGCGCTCATCAGCGTCCAGTCTTGCCATTTACCGCGCTTGAGCGCGGCGAATACGCCGATCAACAGGCCAAGCACCACCGACCAGACAAAACCGGCCAACGCCAGCCACAGCGTCGGCATAAAACTTTTCTGGATGACGGTCAACACCGGCTGCTGGGTGCGGTAGGTGATGCCGAAGTCACCACGCATCATCCCGCTCAGCCAGTCGAGGTACTGCTGCGGCAGCGGATTGTTAAGGCCCAGATGCTCGCGGGCGGCTTCCACCGCTTCGATCGTGGCGTCGGGGCCGGCGTAAATTCGCGCCGGGTCACCCGGCAGCAGTTTGATAAAACCGAACACCAACAGGGAGATCACCAGCAAAACCGGGATCATTTCCAGCAAACGTCGGACGATATAGGCAAACATGGTGATCCCCCGTGTGATTACTTGAACTCAGCCTGGTCGAAAATCAGCGAACCGTCCGCCAGCATGTAAACGCCGGACAGACTCTTCACTTTACCCACCAGGTTGTCCGGCACGCCCAGGAACACTACCGGCGCGTCTTTCCAGATCAGCTTCTGCGCTTCGGCATAGGCGGCGGCGCGCTTGGTGTTGTCGGCGGTTGCCAGGCCGGCCACGATCGCTTTATCGACGTCAGCATTGCTGTAGTAGGAGACGTTGTAGGCTTTCGGCACCCAGGATTCGGTGGCGAACAGCGGACGCAGCGCCCAGTCGGCATCACCGGTGGAGGGCGACCAGCCGCCGTAGTACAGGTCGAATTCAGCCTGTTTCGGATCTTTCACGCCGAACAGTTTTTCGTTGCGGGTACCGGAGTCCATCGGGGTGACGGTGACTTTAATACCGACCTGTTCCAACTGCTGTTTGAAGAACTGGGCGCTACGCACTGCGGCAGTGGCGTTGCTGACCCACAGTTTCAGCTCCAGGCCTTTCTCATAGCCGGCTTCCTTCAGCAGCTCTTTGGCTTTGGCCGGGCTGTAGGTGTAGTTCGGTTCGCTCTGGCTGGCGAAGAACTGCACGCGCGGCGCCATGGCGGACGCAGCTGGCAGACCCATGCCGGCGAAACCGACTTTCAGCCACAGGTTGCGGTTGATAGAGTAGTTCAGCGCCTGACGGACTTTCAGATCGCTCAGCGGTCCGTGCTGGGTGTTAATCGCCATGTAATACAGATAAATACTGGGGTCACGCTGAACTTGCAGCTTGCTGTCTTCCTGGACGGTATTTACCAGATCGGACGGCAGCGGGTAGATGGCGTCCGATTGGCCGGATTTCAGCGCCGCGACGCGAGTGGCGTCTTCCGGCGACGGGTAGAAGGTCACGCTGTCGACTTTCGGCCAGCCTTTCTGCCAGTAGCTGTCGTTTTTCACCAGCTTGACGTCTTTACCCTGCTGCCATTCGACGAACTTGAACGGGCCGGTGCCGACCGGGTGTACGCGCAGCTGGGTTTCATCCGGGTACTGTTTCAGCGCTGCCGGGCTGTGCATCACCGCCGACGGGTGCGCCAGGGTGTTGATAAAGGCGCCGAAGGATTTGTTCAGTTCGATCTTCACCTGCGTCGGCGACAGCACGGTGACGCTCTTGATCATGTTGAACAGGCTGTTGCGTTTCAGGCCCTTGGTCTGGTCGGCCAGACGGTCAAGGTTGGCTTTCACCGCATCGGCGTTGAACGGCGTACCGTCCTGGAAGGTGACACCTTCGCGCAGCGTAATGGTGTATTCGGTGGCATCGGCATTGCCGGTGTAGCTGGTGGCCAGGCGCGGCACCAGTTTCATCTGGTTGTCGAACTGGAACAGACGCTCGAATACCCCGCTCTGGATCGAGTAGCTCAGCGTATCCGAGGTATCATGCGGGTCGAATCCGGTGATGTCGGCGTACATGGAAATGCGCAGATCCTGAGCCTGAGCCGCAGCGGCCAGACAGAGCGACAACCCGAGGGCGACGGCGGAACGACGTAGTAACGGCTTCATGGTGCTCTCCTGTGATGCTGTGTGGTTATGTCATGTGTTGTGTTTGCGGTGTTATTAGTCAGCGCCCGATCTCGGCATCGCTGACCCAGTGGTGCGGGCCGACCTGACGGTACTGTGCCTTGGCGACCCGCTCATTGGCTTTGCGCAACGGCGACGGGATCTCGCTGTCGTCCAGCTGGCGCGCATAGCGTCGGCCAGGGTCGGCAACCGGCACCGAGGCCAATAGCCGGCGGGTATAGGGGTGCTGCGGATTATTGAAGACTGACTGGCGCGGGCCGATCTCGACAATCTGACCGAGGTACATCACCGCGACGCGGTTGGCGATGCGTTCCACCACCGCCATATCGTGAGAAATGAAGATCCACGACACGCCGGTTTGCTGTTGCAGATCCATCATCAGGTTGACCACCTGCGCCTGAATCGATACGTCCAGCGCGGAGACCGCTTCGTCGGCGATGATCACCTGCGGCTTCAGCGCCATGGCGCGGGCGATGGCGATGCGCTGACGCTGGCCGCCGGAAAATTCGTGCGGATAACGGCGGGCGTACTCCGGCGGCAGGCCGACGCTTTTCAGCAGCGCCTGCACCTGCGGCGTGGCTTCCTCCAGCGATTTGACCAGGCCGTGCAGCAGCAGCGGCTCGGCGATGGTGAAGCCGACCGTCAGCCGTGGATTGAGGGAGGCGTACGGATCCTGAAACACCATCTGCATTTTGCGGCGCAGCGGCAGAAAGTCCCGATCCCGCATGACGGCGATTTCGTGCCCTTCAAACAGCAGGCTTTCCGACTCGCTGTCCACCAGCCGCAGCAGCGCCCGGCCAGTGGTGGACTTGCCGCAGCCGGATTCGCCGACAATCGCCAGCGTTTCGCCCGGCCAGACGGCAAAATCGATCTGCTCCACCGCGTGCACCCGGTGGGTGACGGCGGACAGCAGCCCGCTGCGCACCGGGTAGTAGACTTTCAGGCCGCGAACGTCCAGCAGCGGCAAGGCGTCATATTGTGCGGTCATGTGGTCTTGCGCGGTTTCTTCACTCTGTTGCCCTAACAACGGGAAGCGTCGGGGCCAGGCGCTGTCGCGCATGTCGCCGAGCTTCGGCACCGCCGCCAGCAGCGCTTTGGTGTAATCGTGTTGCGGGCGGTTGAAAATATCGTCCACGCGACCCTGCTCCACCACTTCGCCGCGGTACATCACCACCACGCGATCGGCGATTTCCGCCACCACGCCCATGTCGTGGGTGATAAACAGTACCGCCATATCGCTCTGGCGTTGCAGATCGCGCAGGATTTGCAGAATGCGCGCCTGCACGGTGACGTCCAGCGCGGTGGTGGGTTCGTCGGCGATCAGCAGCTGCGGATTGCAGGCCAGCGCCTGGGCAATCATCACGCGCTGCCGCATGCCGCCCGACAAGGAGTGGGGGTAGCTGTTCATTACCCGATCGACGTCGGCGATGCGCACCTTGCGCAGCAGTTCTCGCGCCTGGGCGCTGGCGCTGGCGGCGTCGCACATTTGGTGGTCTATCAGCGCTTCGGTGAGCTGGTCGCTGACTTTCAGCACCGGGTTGAGCGAGGTCATCGGTTCCTGAAAGATCATCGACATTTCGCGGCCGCGTAGCGCCCGGCGCGCGTCGTCTTTCATCTCCAGCAGCGAATGCGCCTGACCGGAACGGGTGGTGAAACGAATGCTGCCGCGATTGATGGTGGCGGAATCCGCCAGCAGCCCCATGACGGTCAGCGAAGTGACCGATTTGCCGGAGCCGCTTTCACCCACCACCGCCACCACTTCGCCTTTGTTCAGGCTGAAGGACACGCCTTTCAGCGCTTCGCTGGTGCCGGATCGTCCGCTGAAGCTGACGCTCAGGTCGTTGATTTCCAGCACCGGCCGCGGTGCCTGACCGGATGCTGTGGCGGTCGATTCGATTAAGGTGGTGTCCGTCATAGTCACTCCGGTGTGGTTGCTTATAGCCAGATGCGGCCGAGGTTATAGGTCAGGTAGGGCGAACTGTCCGCCGCCAGCCAGATGGGGCCGTCCAGATCGACATGCTCGGCGCTCAGCGCCACCGGCAGAGCGGCTTCCATCGCCAGCGATGAGCCGAGCATACAGCCCACCATGATGCGCATGCCCTGCTCGCGGGCCAGCGCTACCATGGCTCGTGCTTCGGTCAGGCCGCCGCATTTGTCCAGCTTGATGTTGATCATCTCGTAGCGATCGCGCAGCGCGGCGATGTCGCCGCTATGGTGACAGCTTTCGTCCGCGCACACCGGAATGGCGTGGGTGAAATCGGCCAGCGCCGCGTCCTGCCCGGCGGGCAGCGGCTGTTCCACCATGGCAATACGGTAGGCGGCTAACTGGCGTAATAATGGCTCCAGATCCTGCCCGCCCCAGGCTTCGTTGGCATCGACGATCAGGGTGACGTTCGGCGCCGCGTGGCGAATCGCGGCCACTTTTTCCAAAATCTGTTCGCCGTTGAGTTTGATTTTCAGCAGCAGCGCGCCACGAGATACCGCGTCTTTGGCGGCGTGTGTCATCTTTTCCACGCTATCCAGACTCAGCGTCTCGGCGGTGATGATCGACTGTGGCGGCGTAATGGCGAGGTATTGCCACAGCGTCTGCTTGTTCAGGGCGGCGTTCAAACGCCACAGCGCGCAGTCGAGCGCATTGCGGGCCGAACCCGGCGGCAGTAGGCATTGCAGTTCGTCCAGCGTCATGCCGTTTTCCACCGCGTGACGCACCGATTCCAGTTGTGCAGCGACGCTCTGCGCCGTTTCCTGATAGTGAGCGGTGGGCGTGCACTCGCCGCGTCCGATAAAACCGCGCTCTTCCAGCGTCACCCGCACCACGGTGACGGCGGTTCGGGTGCCGCGAGAGATGGCGAACGGTCTTGCCAGCGGCAGTTCCAGCGTTTCGATTTGCATTTGTCGCATAGGGTTATCCCCGGGTGTTTAGCAGCTGTGCGATATCATCGATACCGAAACGAATCGGGTCGGTCGCCGGGACGCCGAAGCGTTCGCTCAGTTCACGGCAATAGTCCCGCGCTTCCTGTTCGCTGTGGTTGGAGGTGTTGATGGCAAAACCGGCCAATTGCACCGCGGTATTGGTGACGCGGGCGGCGCGCAGACAGGCTTCCACGCACTCACCCAGTTCCACCATCGGCTGGTGGGGCAGGTGGCGCATGTGCGGGCGGCCCATTTCATGGCACATCACCAGCCAGTGCGGCTGTGCACCGTGGATAAGGCCGGTAGTGACGCCGGCATAGGACGGATGGAACAGCGATCCCTGACCTTCGACGATATCCCAGTGGTCGTCATCATTGGCGGGAGAAAGTGCTTCGGCCGCGCCAGCGATGAAATCGGCGATCACGGCGTCAATGGCGATGCCGTCACCCGCGACCAGTACGCCGGTCTGACCGGTGGCGCGGAAGTCCGCTTTCATGCCCAGCTTGCGCATTGCCGCTTCCAGTGCCAGCGAGGTGTACATTTTGCCCACCGAACAGTCGGTACCGACGGTCAGGACTCGTTTTCCGCTGCGTGTTTTACCGCTGCCGACGGTCAGTTCCGGGCGCATGTGGCGGATATCGAACAGTTGAACCTGGTGCTTATCGGCCAGTGCCTGCAAACCGGGGACGTCGGTCAGGCGTTGATGCAGGCCGTTGGCGACGTTCATGCCGGCTTCGATCGCGGCGCGGACGGTATCCAGCCAGTGCGCCGGCAGGAATCCCCCGGCATTGGCGGTGCCCAGCACCAGCGTTTTGGCGCCGCGCGCCACGGCGCCGACGATATCCAGATCGTCCAGCCCCAGCGAGACGGTGCTGCCCGGCAGGCGGAGCTGACCCACGCACTGTTCGGGACGCCAGGTGTGGATCCCGCGTGCCGTTTTCACCGCCAGGGGATCGGTCACATCGCCAAGAAAAAGCAGGTAAGGTTGTGGAATCAGCATGATGTCTTATCCGTGATTGAAAAAGATTGATGGAAAAACTATTCCACGATGCTTTTGGGCTGACGAATGCTTGTTTATTAGGGGGGTATAGCTTTAGGTTATAGTGTTTTTATTTTTAACTGCATGTTAATTAACGATTTTTGTGAGGGTGATCAAAATGGGTATGCCTGTGTGTTATGGCTGACAGGCATAGCAAAATCTTCTGGAAAAGGAAAATCAGGCCAGTAATAGCGTGATCAGTAGCGCAAAGTTGGCACCCACCACCGCCATCGTGAACAGCAGCATCATGCGGGCCGCAAGAGGCGAACTGGCGCAGGCATGGCGTAACCTTAGCCGCGACCAGAGATACATCATTAACGTCGCCAGCAGCAGAAAGGCGCCAATGGCCGTGAGCGACGGATGGGACGGTGTCGAACCCGCTCTGAGCAGCAGTACACTATTGATTAACATAACAAAAGCGGTGCGAGACCAGGCGAGCTGGGTTCGTTCCGGTTGTAGACCCGGGTCGCGTGGTGGCGAAGGTGGCGGTGTCATTCCCTATTCCTACAGCCAGAGAATCATCAGCGTCAGTGCTATGGAGATAGCGCCGACGCAGCACGCCACCACCAGCAACAACCGCGTATAGGGGAGCGCCTGACCGGTGCGCATCGCCAGTTCGTTAGCCACCCAGCGACGGTAAGCCATCCACGCCAGCAGCGCTGACGTCAGCGTCAGGAATACGGCAATGCCGGCGCGAATAGCCGGCGGCGCTAATGTAGGGGCGAACTGGTCAATGGCGATGGCGCCCGCCAGAAAAGCCAGCGCAGTGCGCAGCCAAGCGAGGAACGTGCGCTCATTAGCCAGAGAAAAGCGGTAATCCGGTGGCGTACCTTGCTGATACCAGGGGCGTTTTTTGTCGGCGGGCGGTGTTGTGTTCATGAGGTGATCACCGGCTGATAAAGGAATCCATTTAGAAAACGGAAATACGGGCCGCAGTTTGACGGCAAGGCTTCCACAGAAAACCAACTTGGTAGTACGACCCGTTTGCCTGCCGTAAACGTGAAGTCTGCCATCTTATACCATGCAGGCAACGGATGAATACCTTGGCGCGGTTTCCGGCCGCGTCCCGTATTATTATTGAGAGCGCCGTCTGGTTCGCTAAACGGATTCGGATATTCCGTACGGAATGGCGTTTTGCTGCGAGGCGCGATCCTCGCCGGTCTGGCGGCGGATGGCGGATAGGGAATGAAGAGAACACAGATCGTCGGTGTTATTGGCGTATGGTCATCATCGACATGTGGAAACATTATTCGTGTCTTTCTCTGCAAGAGCCGCTGGAAAAGAAGAAAAATTATAACATTAACAATGAATTATATTATTCCGTAGGTTTTCATTCCATTGAATCTCAAAGCACTTTAGAGTATACAGTCCTAGTGATAATAGAGACTGCTGATTAGTCGAATAGATATTATGCTTTTTATGAAAAGGGACGATCATTAATGCGTGGATATTTTGATAATACCCAAATAAATACAATGATAAAGAGCCAGCTCGATAACGAAATACTTCCTCATGGCGATATCAGGTATGCTTACGCCATCATGAATAAGCGAGACCCGAATGATATGGTGATTATTAATAATCATGCATCCTGGTTTAAACTTTATCTTGAAGGCAGTTATCAGATGATTGACCCCATTATTTTTAGAGCATTGGACGGGGTGGAGGATTTCCCTTGGGATGAAAAAATAATGCTTTTTTTTGATTTGAATTCATCAAATATATTCAATGTGGGGCGTAATCATAATATCAGTGCCGGGCATACCTTCGTATTGCATGATAATAAAAATAATCTGGCGGTACTTTCCATTTTTCAGAGTGATTTTTGCGAGGCTGATTTTCGTAAATACATCAGCGAGCGCAAAGAAAAACTGCAATATCTGTTGATCTTAACGCATCAGAAAATGCTTTCTTTATATAAAGAATTGGAAGGCGTAAAGCCTCATGGTAGGAAGATACTGCTCTCTCCGCGGGAAAATGAGATTCTTCACTGGGCGAGTATGGGAAAAACCTATCAGGAGATCGCCATGATCCTTGATATTGGTATCAGTACCGTTAAGTATCATATGCGTAATGTAGTAAACAAACTTGATGTTTCAAACGCCAAGCATGCCATCAAATTGGCTGCTGAGTTACACCTATTTTATAGGAATGTCTTGTAAGCTTATTCGTTGCCAGATTATTTATCTTTTTCTATAAAATGAATGCTGGAATAGGTGCCTGTCAGTGTCTCCCGGAATATAATTAATGCTATTATATATGATATCCGTGGGTTACATATCAAGAGTCATTTCTCTGGCCCACTTCACCTCTCTTTGAAGACTTATTGCTAATTAAAAAGAGAATGGGTAATTTATTTTCAATGGCGGTTCTATAATTTGCATCAACAAGCGCTATCATTTTTAATTCCTGACTTTACTTCTGACTTAAATAAGCCTGTGCCGTATAAATATGAGAGATATAACAATATTGAACTCTTGTCGTCACAGACTTTATGAAAAATACTTGAATTAAAGTATCTGTGGCTGCTGCACTAAAGGCGGATGTGTATCTTTTGCTAGTCGGGCGGTTTCATTTCTTGTATCCGCGCTGCTTATCTGATGCGTCGTGATTATCGGTAGGCAGGGCAGGGTGAAGGCCGTATAATGCGCGCCAATCAAATGAACCTGCCGGAGATGATCCATGCGTCCAACAGGCCGTAGCGCACAGCAAATTCGCCCTATCACCTTAACCCGTCATTACACCAAGCATGCCGAAGGGGCGGTGCTGGTGGAGTTTGGCGATACCAAAGTGCTGTGTACCGCCACGGTGGAAGAGGGCGTGCCGCGTTTTCTGAAAGGGCAGGGGCAAGGCTGGATAACCGCAGAGTACGGTATGTTGCCGCGTGCGACCCACAGCCGCAATGCCCGTGAAGCAGCCAGAGGCAAGCAGGGTGGTCGTACTCTGGAAATTCAGCGCCTGATTGCCCGCTCGTTGCGGGCGGCGGTTGATTTGGCGAAGCTGGGCGAATACACCATTACGCTCGATTGTGATGTGTTACAGGCAGACGGCGGCACTCGTACTGCGTCCATCACCGGCGCCTGCGTGGCGCTGGCTGACGCCCTTGCCGGCCTGGTAGCCAGCGGCAAATTGGCGAAAAACCCGATGAAAGGCATGGTGGCTGCGGTTTCCGTTGGTATCGTCGATGGTGAAGCGGTGTGTGATCTGGAGTATGTGGAAGACTCTGCCGCCGAAACCGATATGAACGTGGTGATGACCGAGGACGGCCGCATGATCGAAGTGCAGGGCACCGCCGAGGGCGAGCCTTTCAGCCATGAGCAATTGCTGGAACTGCTGGCACTGGCTCGGGGAGGCATTGAGGACATCATCAGGGCGCAGAAGGCGGCGCTGGCAAATTGATTTTTTAAGCGACCCAGGCGGTCGCTTTTTTATATCGGCTGGAGGCGGCGTGCCTATCCACGGTTTTGCCATCCGCCTAACCCTTGCTCCGGATATTTTATGGTGCATGACGGTCAGATGGTACGCGCCAGATATTTTCACGGGCTGCTTTCGGCAGCCTTGTCATCACAATAGAGAGGTCGTCAATGAAAGCCTATCAGCGCCAGTTTATTGAGTTCGCGCTCAGCAAGCAGGTATTGAAATTCGGTGAGTTTACCCTGAAATCCGGGCGCACCAGCCCCTATTTCTTTAACGCCGGATTGTTCAATACCGGGCGTGATCTGGCTTTGTTGGGGCGTTTCTATGCCGCTGCGCTAGTGGACGCGGGTATTGAGTTCGACGTGTTGTTCGGGCCGGCTTACAAGGGTATTCCGATCGCCACTACCACCGCGGTGGCGTTAGCGGAGCATCACGATCAGGATGTGCCTTACTGTTTCAATCGCAAGGAAGCCAAAGCTCATGGCGAAGGCGGCAACCTGGTCGGTAGCCCGCTAACAGGGCGGATTATGCTGGTGGATGATGTGATTACCGCTGGAACCGCGATCCGTGAGTCGATGGAGATTATCGCCGCGCAGGGCGCAACGCTGGCGGGCGTACTGATTGCGCTCGATCGTCAGGAACGGGGCCGTGGCGAGTTGTCCGCGATTCAGGAAGTTGAGCGTGATTATCATTGCCGGGTGACGTCCATCATCACTCTTAATGAGTTGATCGGCTATTTGGCTGAAAAACCGGAGATGGCTGATCATCTGACGGCGGTTCAGGCGTATCGCCGGCAGTACGGAGTCTGAAAGCAGTACGGCACGCCACGTCGGTGTGGCGGCCCGTGCCTTTACTGGATTTGCGCGGCCAGCAGCGGCCAGCGGGTATCGAAGTCCTGCGTCGGCAGGTAACGAAACTCGGAACGGGTAAAGCGAGAGAGCATGCCTTCACAGAAAGCCAGCAACTGGCTTGCCAGCAGGGTTTCATCGTGTTGGAACGCCTGGCCGCTGCGTAGCTTGTGCTCGCGCAATACTTGCCGAAGCTGGGATTCAATCCGCTCAAATAATTGATTAATGCGTCCTTGCAGCCGGTCTTGTTCAAACATCAATGCATGGCCGGTGAGGATGCGTGTCAAACCGGGGTTTTTTTCCGCAAACCCCAAAATCAGCAGCAGGATCAACCGTAACCGACTAAATGTGTCTTTTTCGTCCTGCAGAATCAGATTGATACGTGTCGTCAGGCTGTCTTCGATAAACTCGATCAAGCTATCGAACATACGGGTTTTGCTGGGAAAGTGGCGGTAAAGCGCGGCTTCGGAGACGCCGACGCTGGCGGCCAGTTTTGCGGTGGTAATGCGTTGGCTGCCGTCGCTGGATTCCAGCATTTGCGCCAGCGCCTGCAAAATTTCCTCTCGGCGGTTCTTTTTCGTGTTTTCTTTCTCTGCCATGTCAGAAAAAACCCTTGGTAAATATTGATGGATAAGCATCGGACGGCGCCACAGTCGCAACACACGCTGTGGCTTATCGTTCTTTGGGAGGCAGGGAAGGCCGTATATCAGTGACGGCCGGAATGACCGAACCCACCGTCTCCTCGTTCACTGCTGACAAAATCGTTCACCAGATTAAATTCGGCCTGTACTACCGGTACAAACACCATTTGGGCGATACGCTCGCCAGGTTGTACGGTGAAGGATTGGTTGCCGCGATTCCAGACGGAGACCATCAACTGCCCCTGGTAATCGGAATCGATCAGACCGACCAGATTACCCAGTACCACACCGTGTTTGTGGCCCAAACCGGAACGGGGAAGAATGACGGCAGCCAGTTCCGGGTCGGCGATGTGAATGGCAAGCCCGGTGGGAATCAGCGTAGTGGCGCCGGGCGCCAACTCGATCGCGCTATCCAGGCAAGCGCGCAGATCCAGCCCGGCCGAGCCCGGTGTAGCGTAAGTCGGTAGCGGGAACTGTTCCCCGATGCGCGGATCAAGAATTTTTACGTCAATTTTTTTCATCATAACGGCTGACAATCTCGTCGATTAGCTGCTGGCCCAGTTGGCGTTTGCTGCCTTGCGGCAACCGCTTGTCGCCTTCAGGCCAGAAAATGTGTAGCGCATTGTTGTCCGAGTTGAAACCACTGTCGGTCAGGGACACATCGTTCGCACAGATCATGTCCAGCTTTTTGCGGGCCATTTTCTGACGCGCGTATTCTTCCACATTAGTGGTTTCGGCAGCAAACCCGACGACATAAGGGCGGTGTTCAACCATGGCGGCGACTGCTGCGATGATATCTGGATTCTTCACCAACGTGACGCACATTTCGTCTCCATGCCGCTGGCTTTTCTTGATCTTTTCGCTGGCGACGGCCTGGGGACGGTAATCGGCGACGGCCGCGCAGCCGATCACGATATGCTGCTGCGCCGCGCGCGCCATAACGGTTTGATGCATATCCTGCGCGCTGATGACGTCGATCCGGGCGACGTTGTCGGGTGTCGGCAAGTTGACGGGGCCGGCGACCAGCGTGACATGCGCTCCGCGTTCAGCGGCGGCTTGGGCGATAGCGAACCCCATTTTCCCAGAGCTGTGGTTACTGATAAAACGCACCGGATCCAGCGCTTCGCGGGTTGGGCCGGCGGTAATCATAATATTGAGGTGTTGCAGATCGTTGACGCGGGAAAAATGCCGTTCGGTGCGAGAGACGATCTCGCGCGGATCGATCATCCGCCCTGGCCCGATATCGCCACAGGCTTGGCTGCCGCTATCCGGCCCCCAAATGGCGATGCCGCGTGAAGCCAGGGTGTCCAGATTCTGCTGGGTGGGCGCGGCGCGGTACATCTGTTGGTTCATTGCCGGGGCAATGGCAATGGCGCCCGGCGTGGCGAGGCACAACGTGCTCAGGAGATCATTGGCCATGCCGGCGGCGATGCGCGCAATCAGATCGGCGGACGCGGGCGCCAGAATGACCAGATCCGCCCATTTACCCAGTTCGATATGCCCCATCGCCGCCTCGGCGGCGGGATCCAGCAAATCATCGGCCACCGGATGGCCGGAAACGGCCTGTAGCGTTAGCGGAGTAATAAATGCCTTGGCGGCTGGGGTCATCACGACGCGCACGTCAGCCCCTTGTTCCCGTAACCGTCGTACCAATTCCGGGCATTTGTAGGCGGCGATGCCGCCACTGATGCCCAGCAGAATGTGTTTGCCGGAAAGTCCGTGCAGATTGGATAACGCTGTCATCGTTGTATCCGCTCGTCAGCCAAAAAGAGCCCGTATTTTATCATAGTGTTGGGAAACCATCCTGATGATGATGGCGTTCTCTGGATCGCGGTTTTTACCCGCAGGCGTTGCGGCCATGCTCATGGTGATGGGCATGACTGCAACAGGCAGGGTCAATACATTATTGGCACTGTTTAAAGGCCGGCAGGTGATTATTTTGGGACGCATCACGCAGTCGTTGAAACACGAGCGTGATGTCCTGATGCGCGCTGACGGTTGGAAGCAACGTTTTTTCATACAACGCCTGATTGGCGATTTCCGCATCGACGCCCATTTTACACGCTGCCTTCAATGTTGCCGGGACGGCATTTTTAATTTCTACGCTGCCGGATAACACATTCGGTGGTATGGGCATGCCATATTTTTGCATGAGCTGTGCCAATGCATGGGCATGATTCTGTTCAGCTTTAACGATGTGACTAAACGGGGCGACTTGACCAAACTTCTCGATAACCGCCGCATAAAACGCTTCGGCGTGGTACTCATCATGAAGCGCTGTCTGGAGTGCGGTTTTAGCCGCATCATCCAATGGTTGCCGAGCATAAAGCGGAGGGGCGGATAACGCGATGAGTAATAAGCAAGTATTGCTAAAAAATCGACTTTGCATCGGTAGGGTACTCCCGTGTGGTGTGCCAATGTGATTGGTAAATGATTTTTATCATTGCTATGTGGTGGAAGAGCGTGAGCGGTCTCTGATTTATGGGGATACATTCCGTTGCGGAAATCATTGCGGGCTGCGCCGCAATCGCGTTATTGCGTGGTCGAAGGCGGTTTTCCGTCGTGGGATGATGCAGCCATTCTGAGAGGGAACGGTTATGAAATGGAATGATGGATGTGCACCGCGCGAAAAATTGATGTCCTTTGGCGTAGAGGCGCTTAGTGATGTTGAATTGCTGGCAATTTTTTTGCGCACAGGGGTTGAAGGTATTCATGTGATGGAGCTGGCGCAGAATTTGTTACAGCAGTTTGGCTCGCTGTATGGCTTGATGACGGCCGACTGGACGGCGTTTAATGCTGTGCGGGGGGTTGGTCTGTCCAAGTATACCCAACTGCAGGCGGTGGCGGAGTTGGCCCGGCGTCTGTTTTCATGTCAGCTGGCGCGAGAAGACGCCATGCTGAGTCCGGAAGTCACGTTGCAGTATCTGCAATTGTTGTTGGCGCATCAGGAACGGGAGATTTTTCTGGTGATGTTTTTGGATAATCAGCATCACGTCATCCGGTATCAGAAAATGTTCGCCGGTACCATCAACTCCGTGGAGGTTCATCCCCGGGAAGTGGTGCGCGAGGCGCTCAAATCGAATGCAGCAGCGCTGATTCTTGCGCATAATCACCCCTCTGGTAGGGCTGAGCCCAGTCAGGCTGACCGTAGGATTACCGAGCAGATCGTCAACGCTTGTCGGTTGTTGGAGATTCGGGTGCTTGACCATCTGGTAATCGGACGCGGTGAGTACGTTTCTTTTGCCGAGCGCGGGTGGATTTGAGGGATATTTCCACGATCCTTGGCGATCTTTGGTTGTTCGGGACTTGAGCGGATTCGCTTCAAAGCGTATACTACGCCACCTTTGAGAATCTTGGGTGTGGCATTAAGAGCCTATCTCAGCAGGTTTAGCCTGATGACAGAGTCTTAATCAGTGAAGTTGCTGAGATGGGCTCTAAGCCTGACGAGGCGGCCAACACCCTCTACGAAGCTCGAGCTGATTTGATTTTTGGAGAATAGACATGTCCCGAGTCTGCCAAGTTACTGGCAAGCGTCCGGTGACCGGTAATAACCGTTCCCACGCGATGAACGCGACCAAACGCCGTTTTCTGCCGAACCTGCATTCACACCGTTTCTGGGTTGAAGGTGAAAAGCGCTTTGTGACGCTGCGTGTATCTGCCAAAGGTATGCGTGTTATTGATAAAAAGGGTATTGAAGCGGTTCTCGCCGATCTGCGTGCCCGTGGTGAAAAGTATTAAGGAACTGAATCATGGCTAAAGGTGTTCGCGAGAAGATCAAGCTGGTTTCTTCTGCTGGTACCGGTCACTACTATACCACTACGAAGAACAAGCGCACGATGCCTGAAAAACTGGAACTGAAAAAATTCGATCCAGTTGTTCGTCAGCACGTCGTCTACAAAGAAGCTAAAATTAAATAATTTTAGTGAATACATAAAAACCCGGCTTAGGCCGGGTTTTTTTATCCGTAACGTTCAGTGATGACAGGAGGATGTATGCCGGAATTACCGGAGGTTGAGACCAGCAGACGGGGGATTGAACCCTATCTGGTCGGTCATACCATTCTCTATGCGGAGGTGCGTAATGCCAGATTACGCTGGCCGGTATCTCCTGAAATTCTGTCGTTGAGCGATACGCCGGTGCTGAGCGTACAGCGGCGCGCCAAATATCTGCTGATTGAACTGACGTCCGGCTGGATGATTGTGCATCTGGGGATGTCAGGCAGTCTGCGGGTACTGCCGGAGTACACTGAACCGGACAAACATGATCATGTCGATCTGGTGCTGGATAGCGGGAAAGTGCTGCGTTATACCGACCCTCGCCGTTTTGGCGCCTGGTTGTGGAGCCCAGATCCATCAACCAGCCCGGTACTGGCGCACCTGGGGCCAGAGCCATTGGGAGCGGCGTTTACCGGCGAATATCTGTTCGCACAGTCACGCGGCAGGAAGACACCAGTGAAACTGTGGGTCATGGATAACAAGCTGGTCGTGGGCGTTGGGAATATCTACGCCAGCGAATCGCTGTTCGGCGCCAGGATCCTGCCTGATCGACCCGCGGGCTCTCTGAGCGAACAGGAAGCACATCGTCTGGTCGCCACCATCAGAGCGGTACTGCAGCGCTCCATTGAGCAAGGCGGAACGACGCTGAGAGATTTTCTCCAGTCGGACGGTAAGCCAGGGTATTTTGCCCAGGAGTTACAGGTTTACGGCCGCACCGGCGAGCCTTGCCGCCAGTGCGGTACGCCCATTGAAAGCGTGAAACAGGGGCAACGCAGCACCTTTTTCTGCCGGCATTGCCAACATTAGGATTAGGCGAGATCCGCGATGCCGGCGTGGTGAGTGCGGGTGGTTTTTCCCGGTTCATCTGCCTCCAATGTGCGGCGTATTTTTCGGCGCGACATAAACGGCGAGCGCGAGGGGATGAGATATCGCCTTAATCTCCGCTCGTCGCGAGGACTGTCTGCGGCGTTGTCGGGGCGGCATCGATCCTAATTAGGCTGGCTTTGTGCTCGCCGTTTGCGCAGGTATTGCAATCGGAAAAGGGATTCAGAGCAGTTTCTGGCTTAACGCCGCTGCGATCGGTGCCGGTAAAAAATGGGATACGTCGCCGCCGTGACGCGCAACTTCCTTCACCAGTGTGGAGGAGATGAACGACCATTTTTCCGACGGCATCAGAAACACGCTTTCCAGCGTTGGCATCAGGTGCGTATTCATCTTGGCCAGCTGTAGTTCGTATTCGAAATCTGAAATCGCCCGCAGGCCGCGCACCAGAATGGTCGCGTGTTGCTGTTTGGCGAAACTGGCCATCAGATCGCTAAAACCAATCACTTCCACATTTTTCAGATACCCTGTGGCTTGCCGGGCCAATGCGACGCGCTCATCCAGAGTAAACAACGTGTTTTTGCTGGGGCTGGCGGCTATCGCCAGTATCAGGTGATCGAACATGCGCGCTGCGCGGGTGAGCAAATCCAGATGACCGTTGGTCAGCGGATCGAAAGTACCGGGGTAAATCGCTCTAGTCTTCATGGTGCTGGCCTTGGTTGCTGAGGTCGCGCTGCTGGTTCAATGTCCACAGGCCAGTATATTTGTTAAAGGTGTACTGTGCATTAACGAGTGCCAGCAAAAAGCCCTGTTTCCCGTCCAGCACCCCGCCGCGCAGCAACCAGGTTTTGACGAATGCGCCCAGGGTGTGAGTCAGAATGGACAGATAGCTGCAGCGTTTCCCTTGCCGGAAGCGAGCCCGGGCCCAGCTTTCGGCATACGCATGTTGTTTTTGCTGGAAGGTGAAAAAATCGCGACACGTCAGATGCTTCAGGTCGCCTTGCAACGTGACGACGCGGGCATTGCCGTAGGCAAGGGATTCGTGCACATCGTTGTCGTTGTAGTGGTATTGCCGGGAATAGAGACGGATCACATAGTCGGGATACCAGCCGCTGTGGCGCATGAAGCGCCCCAAAAACAGATTGCGGCGGGCACAGCGATAAACGGTATCGGCGGCGGATGATACCAGTACGGCTTCGATGGATTGGCGCAACTCAGGAGTCACTCGTTCATCGGTATCCAGCATGAAAATGTAATCGCCGCTGGCGTACTGCTGCGCCCGCTGTCGCTGTTTGCCATAACCGGGCCAGTCCGTCGTCTGATGGACGATGGCGCCGAATTGACGTGCGACCTCCAGGGTATTGTCGCGGCTGCCGGAGTCCAGCACGATGATTTCATCAGCCCAGGCGACGGAAGACAAACAATCGGGCAGCAATTCAGCCACATCCCGGCTGATGAGTACCACGGAGAGACGTTTGCGGCTCATTACTGGCTCCGGGGCGGTAGATAAGGCTCAAGCAGGGTCAGCAAGCTTTGCAGCGCGCCCTGATTCTTGTGCAATACCTCTACCGCATGGCGGCCGTAGTAACGGCGATAATCCTCATCGGCAAGCAGATTGGACGCTTGCTCCACCAGCGTGCGGGTGTCTGTGACGGTAATCAGGCCGTCGGATTCCCGCAACCGGGCGCAGATATCCTTAAAGTTGAAAATATGCGGCCCCATCAGCACCGGAATAGCATGCGCGGCAGGTTCCAGCGGGTTATGACCGCCGCGTTCGATCAGGCTGCCGCCGACAAATGCCAGATCGGCGATGCCGTAAAGCAGCATCAGCTCTCCCATGGTATCGCCAATCACCACATGAGAACTGGCTGGAGGAATGGCGCCCGAGCTGCGCAACGTGTACTCCAGGCCGGCTTTTTTCACGATAGCTTTCGCGTCGTCGAAACGATCTGGGTGACGCGGCACCAGAATCAACATCAGGGTGGGGAAACTCCTGAGCAACTCGCAGTGCGCATCAATAATGATTTTTTCTTCGCCTTCATGGGTACTGGCGGCTATCCATACCGGGCGTTGCGATGCCCATTGACGACGCAGCGTAACGGCACGCGCCGCCAGCTCCGGCGTGACGGAAATATCAAATTTTAAGCTGCCGGTGACATTGAGCTGGCTGCGTTTGAGGCCCAGATCGATAAAACGTTCGCCGTCTTCTGCATTTTGCACGGCGATCAACGTGATGCGGCGCAGCAACGCGCGCATGAAACCGCCCAGTTTACGGTAGCCGTTGGCCGAACGTTCCGACAGCCGGGCGTTGGCGATAATTAACGGGATATGGCGTTGGTGTAACGCCTGGATCATGTTTGGCCAGAGTTCGGTTTCCATCACGATCACCAGACGCGGCTGAATATGGTTCAGAAAACGCGACATCGCGCCGGGCAGATCGTAAGGCAGATAAACGTGGTAAACGTCTTTGCCGAAAGCAGAAAGTGCGCGTTCTGAACCGGTGGGTGTCATGGTGGTGACGGTGATCGGCAAAGAGGGATAACGATGACGCAATGCCCGCACCAGCGGCACCGCCGCCAGCGTTTCGCCGACCGATACGGAGTGCAGCAGTATGCCTTCGGGTTTTACCTGATTCTTGTAAAAACCATAGCGTTCGCCCCAGCGTTTACGATATGCGGGAATCTTGCGGCCCCGGAGCCAAAGGCGCAGCCAGATTAATGGCTGGATCATGTAAAACAGAAGGGTATACAGCGTTTGTAACATAATCATCGGTATTATTATCAGAGATAGCGAATTCTATATATTTATGGCGGGTAAATCTATCCTTTTAGCCGAAGGGCAAATTTGGTGTGATTTCTTACGTGAAAACAGATAATTATCTTTATGGTATTTACCTCTGACGGAAATGGTTGTTCGCGATACGTGGATAGTAGCGATGTGGAATGTTAATTAATTTGAATATATTACAGATGTATTTTGAAACAAAAAATCGAATTGATTATTTTATTCTGCAAATAGAAATAATGTTTTTATAAAATTGAAAGCAATGGAAATATTATTATGGGATTGATGGGGGGTTATTTTTTTTAATGATGGCGGGTAGGGTGAATTCAGAGAAAATACATTGTTATTTAACTGCGATTTAAACAGCGAACGCGATAGTTCGGATCCCCTCGAACTGACATGCTTGATTATTGGGATATTATCTCATTTCCTGCAGAAACCCGGCAGTTGGCGCTGCGGCGAAAGTATTTTGTACAGGATTATCGCGGGCCATTCATGTATTATGTGCGCCTCATGATTTAAGGTTTATATGATTAAGGTATAAAAAGATGTTAGACACATCTTTAAATATATTACATACCGAGTCCTCCTGCGGGTGGGGCGGGCAGGAAATCCGTATCCTGACGGAATCTCAGGGTATGATGAAACGCGGCCACAAAGTGACAATCCTGTGCTGCCCACATTCCAATATCTATCGTGAAGCCCAGGCGCGCGGTATTGCCGTCGTAGGATTGCCGATCGAGAAAAAGCGTTTTTCCGCCCTGACAGCATTGACCGGCTGGCTGAAACAGTACGGTTGCGCGTTCGACGTCATTAATACGCACAGTTCGACCGATGCGTGGCTGGTCGGTGTCGCGGGGCTGATTTTGGGCAAACGCCTGCCGCCGATGGTGAGAACGCGCCATGTATCCACCGACATCAACCAGTCCTTCACTACTCGCTGGCTTTACTTAAAGGCGACGCGCCACATTGCCACCACGGGTGAGCGTCTGCGCCAACAGCTGCATCGCGATAACCGTTATCCTCTGACGCACATGACATCGGTGCCCACCGGGATTGATTTAGATTTTTACCGGCAACGTTCCCGCCAGGATGCGCGTCAGACCATCGGCATACCGGAGCGTCCGACGCTGGGCATCCTGGCGACGATGCGCTCTTGGAAAGGCCATGCCTATCTGCTGGACGCCTGGCAGACGTTGTCGAAGGATTTTCCCGACTGGCAATTGCTGATGGTGGGCGACGGGCCGCAGCGCGCGGCGCTGGAACAGCAAGTGGCCTCGATGGGGTTGTCCGACAATGTCCTGTTCCTTGGCAATCGCGACGATGTGCCTGACTGTCTCAATAGTATGGATTTGTTTGTCCTTCCCTCCTACGGCAACGAAGGGGTGCCGCAGAGCATCATGCAGGCAATGGCCTGCGGCCTGCCGGTGGTCTCGACGACAGTAGGAGCGATTGATGAAGCGGTGGTCAGCGGCGAAACCGGTTATCTGATCGCGCCGAAGGATGCCGCTCAACTGGCGTCAACACTGCGCCAACTGATGGGTGACGATGCCCTGCGCATCCGGTTTGGTCAGGCGGCGTTGCAACGCGCGGCCACATGTTTCGGGGCTGACATCATGCTCGACAGAATGACGACCATTTTCCAGAACAGCTTGCGGACACGTAACCAGTAAATGAGTAAGTTTGCTGCCCGGTTGCAGACATTCCCGCGAGCCGCGTTGCGGTTACTGATGACGTTCCGGCGGCGTCGGCCGCAGCGGGTGTCGCGGATTCTGGTCGCCCATAATCTGTTGCTGGGCGATACGGTGATGCTGACGCCGCTGCTGGCAAAGTTGCGGCGCAATTATCCTGATGCGGACATCGTACTGTTGTGCAAACCACCGTTTGCGGAGGTTTACCGGCTGAATCCTTATGGCGTATCGCTGATGCCGTATCACCCTGCGTCGGCGGCATCGGTGAAGGCGATTGTTCGCAGCGGGCCTTACGACCTGGCTTTTGTGCCGGGGGATAACCGCTATAGCTGGCTGGCGCTGGCGGCGGGTAGCCGTTGGATCGTGGCGCATACGCCGGCAAAGCCAGACGTCAAATCCTGGCCGGTTGACGAATTTGTCGCTTATCCGCAGATGCCGACGGCGTGGAGCGACGCGGTGGCGGATATGACGCATGGCGACATGCCGGTACCGTTGGCGTGGTCGTTGCCTGATGTGGATATCGGTCTGCCTGACTCGCCTTATGTGGTTTTGCACGTTGGCGCCAGTAATTCCGTGAGGTTTTGGCCTTCCGAACGCTGGCTGGCGCTGGCGGATTGGCTGGCAAGCGAAGGGTTTACACCGGTGTGGAGCGGTGGGGGGAACGAACGTCATATTGTTGACGCCATCGATCCGACACGCCGCTATCGCAGTTTTGCCGGAGAACTGTCGCTGTCTCAGTTGTTGACCCTGCTGGCACATGCGCGTGTGCTGATTTGCGCAGATACCGGCGTGGCACATCTGGCAAAGTGGGTCGACACACCTACCATGACGTTGTATGGCCCTGGGAATCCAACGGCCTTCGGGCCGGGGCAATTCTGGCAGGCCAACCCCATTATCAATGTAGGGTTTATCCCTATTGCCTGTCGCGACCAAAAAACACTGTTCAGCCGGCAACTACCCTGGCTGGAGCGGTGCAATCGCAATGAAAAAAGTTGTCTGCAATTTTGCGACGGCCATTCCGCTTGCATGAAGGGCATCGTGTTGACGGAAGTCCAGACCGCGTTTATCCATTTATTGAGAAACACCCGATGACACAGCTCTCGTTTTCCCCACGGCGTCCTGATAACCGCGTGATGTATTTTCTGAGTGCGCTGGCTATTTTTGTCAATCCGCTGCTCGAAGCTCCTAAAAATATGGTTATGGCCTCGATGCTGCTGTGGTTTTTCTACAAAATATGCACGGACAGACGATCTCGTCACTGGTCCGGCTGGGACACTTTTTTTATCCTTTATGTTTTGTCGTATGTCGTGGCGCTGCCTTTTTCCTATTATCACACCGATGTGCGTTCGTTAACGGATGTGGCGCGTTACATTTTGTTCGGCTGGCTCATCTATCGGGCCAACTTCAGCGCCCAGCAGAAATTGGGGCTGGTGTTCTGGGCGGTGATGGGGACGGTCGTCGGTCTGATTTACGGCGCGTGGGATCATTATTACCTCGATCATGGGCAATTCTGGACGTTGAATTCGGTTGGCCACGTCAACCACGCTGCGATTTATAACGCCATCATCTGCGGTATGGCGCTGACGACACTGTTCAGTCACTGGACGTCTTTTTCCGCCGGCCGCCGCTTGCTATGGCTTGCCATGTTAGCGCTATGCCTGGTGTATGTAGCGTTTGGCGAAAGTCGGGCGACGTTCGGCGCAATCCTGGCTGTCGTGTTGTTTTTGGGGCTTGGCTTCGCCAAAAGAAGCAAAAAATTCCTGTGGGTGCCTACGCTGTTTATCGTGGGGATGATCGGCGTGGCGATCCTGAGCAATGCGCGCGTGATGGTCAAGCAGGAACAATATGACCTAGACAACAATATGCTGAGCTATCGGGATACGATCTGGCGCTCTGCTTTTGATGCCTTCAGAGAGCATCCGTTGTTCGGCGTAGGTAAGGAAAACTTCATCAAAGTCGACATCGAATGGCAAGGGGAATCGATGTTTTCTCATGTTTCTCATGCACATAACATTTTCATGAACGTGCTGGCGGAGAATGGTATCTGGGGTGAACTCTGGCTACTGGGGTTGTTGGGCGCCATTGTTCTTTCGTTGTTGCGTTGTTTGCCGAAGCGCAACGCGATGCCGGTTTCCTGGCTATCGTGGGGGGTGGCCTGCTCTGCGCTCGGGATCACCGTGATTGTCGGTCTGGTGAATACGACGTTTCATCATGAGCATGCCAATTTGGCCATGCTGTGTTTTGCGTTGTGGATCAGTCAGTATCGTTATGATCGCCAGCGGTTTATCTGATGGGCTTAAGTCGCTCGCCCATTGTCTTTTACCGTAATGCTGTAAGGGCGAAGCCGGGTTCCTGAGTGGAACCCGGTGTTGGGCCGGGCTCCGCAATCATGCGTAACGGCTGTTGGCGATTACGCTGGTGCGGGGCAGCGCCTAGATAAGCTGCTCGTAAAGCTTGAGCATGTTGTCGCTCAGAAAAGCGAGGTTGTAGGTTTCCACCTTGGCGCGGGCCTGCATACCCAATGTGTCGAACCCTGCGTCGCAGGCTGCCGTTACCGCTTGCGCCAGCCCAGCATAATCCAGCGAATCACATACAAAACCGTTCACGCCAGCCTGAATGAATTCCTTGCCGCCGCACTGTGATGAAGTGATAACCCCCAAACCGCTCGCCATGGCCTCCAGCACCACATTCGGAAAGGGATCGTAGAGCGTCGGCAGCAGCAGCATATCCGCTGCGCCATAGTAGGGGCGGGTATCGGATTGCATACCGGCAACGTGCACGCGATCCGCAACGTGCAACCGTTGCGCCAACCGTTGATAGCGGCGCACATGCTTATCTTTTCCGACCACCAGTAAATGCGGCTGATGACGGGCACCGGCGATGGCATGGATCGCTCCTGCCAGCCCTTTGCGTTCGAAGCCGGAACCGACAAACAGCATCAGCGGCGTATCATCGGCGATACCGAACTGCTGACGCACGGCGCGACGATGGGTTTGTCGCAGCGACGGGGTGAAACTATCGGTGTTGACGCCGTTGTAAATCAAATGAATTTTTTCTTCCGGTACGCCGAAGTAACGTCGAATCTCGTCGGCGACCATTCGGGAATTGCAGATCACCGCTTTCAGCGCCGGATGCTGGTACATCGCCTGTTCCTGCGCCATAACATAGCGGTGGAAACCGGACCACCAAAGCAGTTTGCGTTGCAGCGGGTTGAGAATGCGCGAGCGCTGCGTCAGCCACTCCTGATGTACGCCGTCGCCGGCACGGTAAATGTGGCAACCCGGAATGCGTTCGTGGCTCTGCACCAGGTCAAAGTCGGCAAAATGCCGGGCCGCTTCAACGGCAAAAGCGCTTTCCCGCTGAATACGCCCGGTAATACGCGGATCGCAGATGATAACCTGGCGATCCGACTGCGCGCTGCCTTCCCAACTGCGGGTAATAATGCTGATATCCAGCGAGCGATGCTGCCCGAGCGCATCCAGCGCCCGGGAAACAAAACGCTCGGCACCGCCGTCGGGGCGATATTTCTGCCTGACGATCGCCAGTTTCATGCCTGTGCCTCCAGCAATGCGGAGTCGATAGCCAGCAGCACTTGTTGCACGCTGATCTGTTGCAGACAGTCACTCACCTTGCTGCCGCCGCAGCCGTCCTTGCCGCAAGGGCGGCAGTGATGGCGTTCAGAAACAATCACTCGGTTGACGGTCATCCAGGGCGACCATTCGGTTTCGCCGCTGGGGCCGAACAACGCGACCACCGGTGTCTGCATCGCCGAGGCGATATGCATCGGCACCGAGTCAACTCCCAGCAACAACTGAGCCTTGCCGATCAGGCCGGCCAGCTCTTTGAGCGATAGCTGACCCGCCAGATCCAGCACCGGGTATTCCAATCTCGATTTGATTTCGGCGATCATCGTCATCTCGCTGTCGGCAGGCGAAGCGCTAAGCACAATAGTGTGCCCCTGCCTGCAGAGATGGTTGATGGTTTCCGCCATGGCGCTGCTTTTCCAGCACTTGAATAACCAGCGTGACGTCGGGTGCACGACGATGAACGGCTGCCCCTGCCAGTGCTGATCGCGCAGTTTCTGTTCCACTGAACGGTCGGCCGTCTCGCCGCTCACCAGCCGCAACCGACGTTCGGCCATCTCCGGTTGAATGCCCAATACCCGCAGGGTATCCAGATGGGATTCCACGGTATGGCGGCGTGAAATGCGCGGGACGCGAAACTGGAAGGTATTGCGCCAGAACGAGAGCTTATCGCGCCCGGCGTTGCGGAACGTCACGCCAGTCGGGATCCTGGCTAGCCGGGCTATCCAGAAGCCGCGCATGCTTTCAGTCAGGTGAATGATGAGGTCGTAGCGCTGCTGGCGCAGCGTTTTTAGCAGTTCCCACTCTTTGGCCATATGCCGGAAGGGCCCGAGTTTTTTCCATTTCTTGTCTACGGTATAGAGCTGGTCGATCGCCGGATGCAACGACAGCATTTCCGCGGTTTCCGCAAACACCAGCGCGTCGATGCGGGCCTCCGGATAGCGTCGACGCAGAATGGAAAACAGCGGAGAGGTCAACAGCACATCGCCGTGGTGACGGAATTTGGTAATCAGGATGCGCCTGAATTCAACGTTGCGCGGTGAAGTCACAATAGAACCGCCTTATTCAATCAGAGGAATACAGAGCTGCCAGACGTTTGCGGCGTCGAGATCCGCCAGGTTGCGGCTATTCGCCGGCCGGCAGACGAGCTGATGTTTGCCATAACCGCCGATCAACCCCGGATCGGTCGGGCCATAGAGCGTAATGTTGGGGCGATCGAGAGCCGCGCTCAAATGGCTGAGGCCGGTATCTACCGACACCACCGCACGCGCCCCGGCCAGTACGGTAGCCACCTGTTCCAACGTCAGTTTCGGCAGGACATCGACGTGGGGAAAACCCGCGGCCAGCCGCAGCGCGCGTTGGTGCTCGTGTTCTGCGCCCCAGGGCAGTTTGATGCGTAATCCACTGGGGGCGGCCAGTGCGATCAATTTGCGCCAGTGCGCTTCGGGCCAATGTTTTTCATCCCGCGTGGTGGCGTGCAGAAAAACCAGATAGCGCCTGGCATCGGCGGGCGGCGTGGTCAGGAAGCGCGCCGCAATCGCGTAGTCGCCCTGCTCTGCAGGTTTGCGGTAATTGAGGCTGACGGCGAACAGTTCACGGATACGTTCTACCGCGTGCAACTGACGAGCGACCGGGTGGCGATACTGATAAAACCAGCTCGCCAGCGGTTCGCGCACACTTTTCCAGTCGAGGCCGTGTCGTGGGCCGCGAGCCAGACGAGTGACCAGCAGCGCGCTTTTGAGCAGCCCCTGGGCGTCGATGACCGCGTCGTAGCGCTTTTCCTGCAGTTGCGTTTTGAAGCGGGCTCTCTCTTGGCGTATTGGGCCGCTGAACCAGTTTTTGCGCCAACGCCGGATGGCGACGGGAATGACGCGATCGACTGCGGGATGCCAGCCGGGGATCTGGGCAAACCCTTCTTCCACCACCCAATCGAACTGGAGGCCAGGGATGATATTCATCGCGTCGGTCAATGCTGGCAACGTGTGCAGTACATCGCCCATGGACGAGGTTTTGACGATCAGCACCCTCATGCGGGGTCTCCCTGTCCGGGCAAATAATCGGCCAGCGCCGCCAGCACTTGCGAGGGCTGTATGTCGATCAGACTTTGGTGATATCCCTGTTCGGCATCGCCCTTACGCACCCGGTGGTAGCCGGTAATCAGCCGGATAACCCGAGCCTGATGGGACAGCGGCGGCGTGAAGTCCGGGCTGCTGGGGCCATACAGCGCGACCAGCGGCCGACCGAGCGCGGCGGCGACGTGCATCAGACCAGAATCGTTGCTGACGACGGCCTGACAGGCGGCAAGCAACACCACGGCCTGATCGAGCGAGGTCTGCCCGGACAGATTAATACAGTATTCACGGGTACTCTCGTCGAGCGTCTGGCGGATATCTTCTCCGGCCTGACGGTCATTGGCGGAGCCGAACAGGATGACCTGATAACCCTGTTTGATCAGCCTCTGCGCCAGCGCGCCGTAGTGGTAATGCGGCCAGCGTTTGGCGGGGCCAAACTCCGCGCCGGGACAAAAACCGATCGATGGCCGCGCATCCATCAGATTGAACGCGGACGTAACATCGGCGATCTCCGTTTCACTGACCTGCAACTGCGGCCACAACAGTGGTTGTGGAAGGTCATCAGCCCGGCGGATGCTCTCCCGCGCATAGGCCAGCGCCACGTAACGCTGCACCATCAGGGGAAAGGCCGTTTTATCGAGAGGCCGGATGTCGTTGAGCAGACCATAACGCATTTCGCCGCGCCAGCCGGTGCGACGAGGGATGGCGGCAAAAAACGGCACCAGCGCGGACTTGAAGGAATTGGGCAGCACAATGGCGCGATCGTAATCCTGCTCCCGCAGGTTGCGCCCCAACTGGCGGCGCTCTCCCAACGCCAACGCACCATGGCCTAGCGGCATCGCCAGCGCCTGGTTGACTTCGGGCATCCTGGCCAGCAATGGGCGACACCAGGCGGGAGCCATCACGTCAATGATGGCATCCGGATGCTCGGCCTTCAGGGTGCGATACAGACTGTGAGACATCATCATATCGCCCACCCAGGACGGGCCGATAACCAGAATTTTCATCACCGTTAGAGGTTCCTTGCGCTAGAGCGAAATCAGACGCTGCGATTCAGCCAGGCCATGTAATCGGCCACGCCTTCCGCCACCGTTTTGAACGGTTTGTCATAGCCGGCGCCGCGCAGGTTGGTCAGATCGGCCTGGGTGTATGCCTGGTAGCGGCCTTTCAGTTTTTCCGGGAAGGGAATGTACTCCAGGCTGCCTTGCTGATGGTATGCCAGTACCGCATCGGCCACCGCTTGGAAGGACTCGGCGCGGCCAGTACCGCAGTTGAAAATGCCGGAAACGCCGTGTTGCCAGAACCACAGGTTGACGGCGGCGACATCGCCGACGTAGATGAAATCACGTTTAAAGCTCTCGCTGCCGGAGAACAGTTTCGGGTTTTCACCCTGATTGATCTGGGTGTTCAGATGGAACGCCACGCTGGCCATGCTGCCTTTATGGCCTTCGCGCGGGCCGTAGACATTGAAATAGCGGAAGCCGCATACCTGAGAATCCGCATCCGGCAGGATGTCGCGCACGTACTGATCGAACAGAAATTTGGAATAGCCGTAGACGTTCAGCGGTTGTTCGTACTGGCGATTTTCCACAAAGTTGTCGACTCGGCCGCCATAGGTCGCGGCGGAGGACGCATAAAGGAAGGGAATGCTGCGTTCCAGACAGTAGTGCAGCAGCTCCTT
Organism: Musicola keenii; assembly: GCF_014855505.1. NCBI lineage: Bacteria > Pseudomonadati > Pseudomonadota > Gammaproteobacteria > Enterobacterales > Pectobacteriaceae > Musicola > Musicola keenii. The sequence continues at coordinate 250,760 of NZ_JAAWVW010000001.1, forward strand.
TGAGTATTGATAGTTGTTTTCCATCATATACTTGCCATCCCACTCGGTGGTGGAAGAGCAGGCGCCCTCGTGGAAGACGGCATCAATATCGCCAAAATCATCGCCGGCCATAATACCGGCGATGAAATCTTCTTTGTCCATGTAGTCGGCGATATCCAGATCGACCAGATTGACGAATTTAGTGCCGTCCTTGAGGTTATCAACCACCAGAATATCCCGGTGTCCGGCGTCATTCAGCGCCTTCACGATGTTGCTGCCGATGAAACCGGCGCCGCCAGTCACGATAATCATGGGAGTTACCTTGTTTTCAGTTTGCTGATGGAGCACCGTGCTCCACACTGGTTGACCGCTATAATAGCATTTCATTTCCCCGCAGACAGCTTACGGCCATTCCTCCAGCGTTTTCCTGCGAAAAGGTTCGCATTAACCTTGTGCGCGAGATGACACTTTGCACATTCTTCATCAGCCGGATTCGCAGTTCTTCACTATCTTGGGAGTATCCAGCAGCGAAACGCCGGTGTTCTATCGTAGAGTGGTTTCCAGTTCTGGTTTAAGGAGCAAGCGATATGCCCTCGTCTTTTTATCAACAGCTGAATTCACAACTGGCCTCTGTGCGCGCCGATGGGCTCTTCAAGGAAGAACGCATCATGACGTCCGCTCAGCAGGCGCAGATCTCCCTATCACAGGGGGACGAGTTGCTCAATTTTTGCGCCAACAACTATCTCGGCCTGGCCAATCACCCGGCGCTTATTGATGCCGCCAAGGCGGGATTGGACAGCCATGGCTTCGGCATGGCATCCGTGCGTTTTATCTGCGGCACGCAGGACAGCCATAAAGCGCTGGAGCATCGGCTGGCGGCCTTCCTCGGCATGGAGGACAGCATTCTTTATTCTTCCTGCTTCGACGCCAACGGAGGATTGTTCGAAACCCTGATGGGGCCGGACGACGCCATCGTTTCCGACGCCCTGAATCATGCGTCGATAATCGACGGCATTCGGTTGTCGAAAGCCCGACGCTATCGCTATGCCAACAATGACATGCAGCAGTTGGAGGCGCGATTGAAGCAGGCTCGCGCCGACGGCTGTCGATACATTCTGATCGCCACCGACGGCGTTTTTTCCATGGATGGCGTTATCGCCAATCTGCGTGGAATTTGCGATCTGGCCGAGCGCTACGATGCACTGGTGATGGTGGATGATTCCCATGCGGTGGGCGTTGTGGGGGAGAACGGTCGCGGTACGCACGAATACTGTCAGGTCATGGGGCGGGTGGATATTATCACCGGTACATTGGGTAAGGCGCTGGGCGGCGCATCCGGCGGTTATACCGCCGGCCGGCGCGATTTGGTGGAGTGGCTGCGTCAGCGCTCACGGCCTTATTTGTTTTCCAACTCGCTGGCGCCGTCGATCGTATCGGCATCGCTGCGGGTGCTGGATTTGCTGGAGGACGGAAACGAACTGCGTCAGCGATTGTGGCGCAACACCGCGTTGTTTCGCGAACGGATGACGGCGGCGGGGTTCCAACTGGCGGGCGCGGATCACGCCATCATCCCGGTCATGCTGGGCGACGCTCGCCTGGCACAGGCGTTTGCCGCCGGGTTGCAGCAGGAGGGCATTTACGTTACCGGCTTTTTCTACCCCGTGGTGCCGCACGGGCAGGCGCGTATTCGCACTCAAATGTCGGCAGCGCACACGCCCGAACAGATAGCGCAGGCGGTGGCGGCCTTTATTCGTGTCGGGCAACGGCTCGGCGTCATCGGGTAGGGAGAAAGCGTATGAAAGCGCTGGCGAAATTGCGGCCGGAGCCCGGCATCTGGCTGACGGATGTGCCTCAGCCGGAACCCGGCCATAACGATGTCATGATTAAAATCCGTAAGACGGCGATTTGCGGTACGGATGTGCATATCTATAACTGGGATGCCTGGTCGTAGAAGACCATTCCGGTGCCAATGGCTGTCGGGCATGAGTACGTCGGGGAAATCGTCGCGATCGGCCAGGAGGTGGAGGGATTTCATGTCGGCGACCGGGTGTCCGGCGAAGGGCACATCACCTGCGGCTATTGCCGCAACTGCCGGGCCGGGCGGCGCCATCTCTGCCGCAATACCGTGGGCGTCGGGGTGAACCGCCCCGGCGCGTTCGCCGAGTATCTGGTGATCCCGGCCTACAATGCGTTTCGTATTCCCGATGCGATCCCTGATGATATCGCCGCCATTTTCGATCCGTTCGGCAATGCGGTGCATACGGCGCTCGCCTTCGATCTGGTCGGGGAGGATGTGCTGGTCAGCGGCGCCGGGCCCATCGGCGTGATGGCGGCGGCGATTTGCCGACATGTCGGTGCGCGTCATGTCGTGATTACCGATATCAACGATTACCGTTTGGCGCTGGCACGCCGGATGGGCGTCACCCGGGCGGTGAACGTGGCGCGGGAGTCGCTGCCGGAAGTCATGCGCGAGCTGGGGATGACGGAAGGTTTTGACGTAGGGTTGGAAATGTCCGGCGCGCCGCCGGCGTTTCGCACACTACTGTCGGTTATGAACCACGGTGGGCGCGTCGCCATGTTAGGCATTCCCTCGGAGGCCATGGCGGTGGACTGGAGTGAAATCATCTTTAAAGGGCTGGTGATCAAGGGGATCTACGGCCGTGAAATGTTCGAAACCTGGTACAAGATGGTCGCACTGATTCAGTCCGGGCTGGATTTGTCGCCGATGATTACCCATCGTTTTGCCATCGACGATTTTCAACAGGGGTTTGACGTCATGCGTTCCGGGCAGTCCGGCAAGGTGGTGCTGAGTTGGGATTAGTCGGCGAGTGCCCTGAAAACGCGAGGCAGGGAGCATCGCGTGTGCCTGTGGCTCGTGCAGCGTCGCAAGCCGGGCGGTTCTGTTCGGTGACACGGTTCCGTCACATGGTTTTAACGGTAACGCGGTTTTAACAGTGACGCGGTTTTAACAGTGACGCGGTTTTAACGGTAACGTGGTTTTAACGGTAACGCGGTTTTAGCCGTCACATGGTTTTAACAGTGGCGCGATTTTAACGGCGTCATCACCGCCAGCGGTTGCCGCCCATCATTGTCGGAAGACCAACTCACCTCGCCAAGTTTTCCAACGTTGCTCCAGGTAGACGATGGCGGCGCTTTGCATCACGTCGGCGGCCAGCCGTTGCAGCATGTCCTGCTGTGTGATGGGCGGCAACGGCACTTTGCTGATGCATTGGCGAATTGGGCGAATGGCGTGTTTTCCCACGGGTATGCGTGCCGAGGCGGTATAGACCGGTACCGGTTCGTAATGGCGCGGCGCACTCTCCGGCTCGTTTAACAACTGGCTGGGACGCACCAGTTCGATGTCGGGCGGCAGCGTCGGCAACATTTGCTGCAATACCTGAATGGTGGCGGGGTGGGGATGGCCGATGGCGATGGCGACGCCGTCGCGCCGCGCCAGTTCTACCGCCCGGTTGAACTGACGGCGGATATCGGCCGTGTTCTGCGTATCGTCCAGGAATACTTTGCGTTTGAGCACCCGAATGCCAGTGCCTGCCGCGGCGCGGCTGGCCTGGCTGCTGCCGATGGTCATGCTGTCTAGAAAATACAACCGGTAGGCGGTCATGGCCTGCATGACTTTCTGCATGCCCGGCAGGCTGGCGGTCATGGCGCTGCCCATATGGTTGTTCAGCCCGACGGCGTAAGGGACTTTGCCGACGGCGTCGCGCAGGATCCGTGCGATTTCCTCACTGCTCATGTCCGGGCGCAGCGTATCCCGTTCCAGCGGTTGTTTGCTCATCGGCGCCATGGGTAAATGAATCAGCACTTCCCGCCCTTGAGCATGCGCTTTGGTCGCCATGTCCCGAGCATAGGGGGCATTCGGTAATACAGCGACCGAGATCGCGACCGGCATCGCCAGTACCTGGTTCTCGTTATGCGGACGGTAGCCGAAATCGTCGATGACCAGCGCCAGTTTGCCCGCCCAGGCGGGCAGCGCCAGTACGCAACTGACGAAAAGCGATATCACGCGGAGAATCAATGAGCGCAAACCTTACCTTCCTAACCAGGGTAACGGATTGACCGCCTGCCCCTGACGACGAATTTCGAAATAGAGAGCCGGCTGGCTCTGTCCACCGCTGTTGCCGACCAGTGCGATAGGCTGTCCAGCCTTGACCTGTGCGCCGACGTTGACCAGCGCGCTTTGATTGTAGCCGTACAGACTCATGTCGCCTTTGCCGTGTTCAATCACCACGACCTGGCCATATCCTTGCAACCAGTCGGCCATCAATACGGTGCCGTCGGCGATCGCCTTGACTTCCGCGCCAGCGGCGGCGCTGATCACCAGGCCTTTCCAGCGCAATTCGCCTTGCTGCTGTTCGCCGAAACGATGCAGGGTACGGCCGCGAACCGGCCAGATATATTGCCCGCTGGGCGGGCCCAGCCCGCCGGTGCGTGCCATCAGCGAGCGCTCATTTTCATTCGGTTTATAGCGGGTGCCGCTGCGTTTCGCCTGCTCTTCTTTTTCACGGATACGCGCCGCCTCGCGGGCTTCTTTTTCCGCCCGCGCTTTTGCTTCCCGCTCGGCTTTGGCGATTTGGTCGCGTAGCCGGGTTTCGTTTTGACGCAGTTCAGTGAGTTGTTGCTGGTCTTTTTCCAGCGAATTCTCCAGCGAACTCAAGGTGTTTTGACGCTCGCCCTGCGCTTGTTCCAGCGTTTTCTGCTGCTGTTGCTGGTCGCTCATCAGGCGCTTTTGCTGCGCCTGCTTCTGTTCAATCTGCTGTTTTTGTGCACTGAGCTCGCTGCGCGTTTGCTGCAGGTCGTTGATGGATTTTTCCCGCGCCTGGTTGAGATAATTGAAGTAGGCCAGGATGCGCTCGCGCCGTTGGTTTTCTTCGCCGCTGAGGATTAATTGCAACCCGCTGTGCTGGCCTTGTCGGAATGCGGCGTCCAACTGTTGCGCCAGTAAGTGTTCCTGTGTTTTCTGGCGGGCTTGCAGCGCCGAGATGGAAGCGCTCAGACGGTTGATTTCCTGATTCAGTCGCTCCAGCGTATTGCGGGTTTCATGCAGTTGCCTGCTGGCCTGGGAGATGGATTGTTCTTGCTTTTTTAACTGCTCCAGCAGGGCGCCACGCTGTCTTTGCTGTTCTTTGACGCTTTTTTCTTTAGCGGCAATGTCTTGCTGCAACGATTTGAGCTGCTGCTGGTTGTCTTCGCCCCAACTGCGGCACGGCAATAGCAGCACGCCAACGCACAGCGCGCTGGCGCACCGAATCAGCAGTTTGTGACGACCCGTCAGCAGCGGAACGGAAGGCGCATTTTCGTTCATGGCGAAAGATTATTTCACGATGCTTTGCGCCTTACCAGTTGTCTTGCCAAGGATTTCTATTTCCAGGCATGACAGCGTTTATTCGCCGTAGCAGCCCGAAATCACGGCGTTAGCCGAGTTTTCTTCCTGATTTATGGCGAGCTCCGCAGAATCATGATGCGATGTTGGCGAACGGGCTGTAATTGCGGTATCGCACAGGTATACTCAGACACCCTGTATTTTTATTGCTTAACTGATTCCGGAGTCGTTACACCCCATGCAAGAGATTATGCCATTCATCAGCAAGCACCCGATCCTGAGCGTGGCTTGGATTGCCCTGTTGGTCGCCGTCATCGTGCTTACGGTGAAGAGTAAATTTTCCAAGGTCAAAGAAGTGGCTCGTGGTGAAGCGATCCAATTGATTAATAAAGAAGATGCTGTTGTGGTGGATCTTCGCAATCGTGATGATTTCCGTCGCGGCCATATCGCCAATGCCGTCAATGTGCAGCCTAATGACATTAAAAACGGCAGCCTGGGTGAGTTGGAGAAACACAAAGCGCAAGCGATCATCCTGGTCTGTGCCAATGGTATGGCTTCGCGTGAAGCGGGTGAAAATTTGTATCGCGCAGGGTTCGAACGTGTATTGACCCTTAAGGATGGTCTGGCTGGCTGGAGTGGCGAGAATCTTCCTTTAGTGCGCGGGAAATAACAAGAATTGGCCGGAAGAGCCAGATTCTGTCTATACCCTAAATAATTCGAGTGGCAGGAAGACAGCAAGTGAGTGAATGGCGATGAGCTTACCCCGGTAAGTGAGTCGGGTGAACGAACACCGCCAATGCGCCTGCAACTTGCAGTATGACGGGTATATATGTCGGCGTTCAGTCTCTGTGACAGGCAGTTCGTCGGGAAAATTAAACAAAGGGTATTTTCAACATGTCTGAACAAAACAACGTCGAAGTGAATTTCCAGATCCAGCGCATTTACACCAAAGATATCTCTTTCGAAGCGCCGAATGCGCCGCAGGTCTTCCAGCAGGAATGGAATCCGGAAGTCAAACTGGATCTGGACACGGCCTCAACCCAACTGGCTGACGACGTGTATGAAGTGGTGCTGCGCGTGACCGTGACTGCCACGATCGGCGAAGAAACGGCATTTTTGTGTGAAGTTCAGCAGGCAGGCATCTTTACCGTCGGCGGTATGGAAGGCCAGCAGTTGGCTCACTGCCTGGGTGCTTACTGCCCGAATGTACTGTTCCCGTATGTGCGCGAATGCATCACCAGCCTGGTTTCCCGCGGTACGTTCCCGCAATTAAATCTGGCGCCGGTCAATTTTGATGCCCTGTTCATGAACTATCTGGAACAGCAGGCCGCCAACGAAGGCGCTGAACAGAATCAGACGCTGGATGCCTGATGAATATGTCGCAAGCCGCCATGACGGTGATCGGTGCCGGTTCCTACGGCACCGCTCTGGCGATTACGCTGGCGCGCAACGGCCATCAGGTTGTGTTGTGGGGGCATGACCCCGCGCATGTACAGGCGTTGCAGGCGGCGCGGTGCAATCAGGCTTTTCTGCCGGATGTGCCTTTCCCCGAGACCCTGCGGTTGGAAGCCGATTTAGCGCAAGCGGTAACGGCCAGCCGTAATATTTTGGTGGTGGTGCCGAGCCATGTGTTCGGCGACGTATTGCGTCAGATAAAACCGTTCCTTCGCCCAGACGCCCGTCTGGTGTGGGCGACCAAGGGGTTGGAAGCGGACACCGGGCGTTTGCTGCAGGATGTGGCGCGCGAAGTGCTGGGCGATGATATTCCGCTGGCGGTGCTTTCCGGGCCGACGTTCGCCAGGGAGCTGGCCGCCGGTTTGCCGACGGCGATTGCGCTGGCGGCGACCGATCGTGCGTTTTCCGATGATTTGCAGCAGTTGCTGCACTGCGGCAAAAGCTTCCGCGTTTACAGCAATCCCGATTTTATCGGCGTTCAACTGGGTGGCGCCGTCAAAAACGTGATTGCTATCGGAGCGGGCATGTCCGACGGTATGGGGTTCGGCGCCAATGCCCGTACTGCGTTGATCACCCGTGGGCTTGCTGAAATGACCCGGCTTGGCGTAGCGTTGGGGGCCGACCCCGCGACGTTCATGGGGATGGCGGGTCTGGGCGATCTGGTGCTGACGTGCACCGATAATCAGTCGCGTAATCGCCGCTTCGGTATGATGCTGGGGCAGGGGATGGATGTGACGACGGCGCAAGCGCAGATTGGTCAGGTGGTGGAAGGATATCGCAATACCCGTGAAGTGATGGCGCTTGCCCAGCGTTACGGTGTGGAAATGCCGATCACCGAACAGTTATGGCAGGTGCTGTACTGCAGTAAGGATGCCGGAGAGGCGGCGTTGACGCTGCTGGGGCGAGCCAGCAAGGATGAAGTCCTGCGTTAGTCATGCCGGTTATTCCTGGGCATATTCCGGTCGCATGGCATCGCGGCGTCCGTATTACCGGGCTTCCCACGGGAGGCCCGTTGTCGTTTCGTTCTGATGTGGTGGCATTCCGGTGGCTGTTCCGGTCAACAACGGGGCAGACCGGCGGTCATTTCACTGCTTATTAAACAGATACATCACACGGTTCGGCGCTCAGATGTGCAACAGGCTGCCTGATGCGTGTCAAGATGAAGGCATTTCGGAGGGGGATGCAATGTCGAATGAAGAGTTGGAACTGGTCTGGAGAAACATCAAGGATGAAGCCCGTTCTCTGGCGGAGTGCGAGCCTATGCTGGCCAGTTTCTTCCATGCGACGCTGTTGAAGCATGAAAATCTGGGTAATTCCCTGAGCTATATGCTGGCCAACAAGTTGGCCAACGCCATCATGCCGGCGATTGCGATTCGGGAAGTGGTTGAGGAAGCCTATCGCGCCGACCCTGATATGATCGTTTCCGCTGCCCGCGACATTCAGGCTGTCTGTCTGCGCGACCCGGCAGTGGACAAATATTCCACCCCGCTGCTTTACCTGAAAGGGTTTCATGCCTTGCAGGCTTACCGCATCGGCCATTGGCTGTGGTTGCAGGATCGCAAGGCGCTGGCGATCTATTTTCAGAACCAGATTTCCGTGACTTTTGGCGTCGACATTCACCCGGCCGCCCGCATTGGTTGCGGCATCATGCTGGATCACGCTACCGGCATCGTGATTGGCGAAACCGCAGTGGTGGAAAATGACGTCTCTATCCTGCAGTCCGTCACGCTGGGGGGGACGGGTAAAACCAACGGCGACCGTCATCCCAAAATTCGCGAAGGCGTGATGATTGGCGCAGGAGCCAAAATTCTGGGTAACATCGAAGTGGGATGCGGCGCCAAGATCGGCGCAGGCTCGGTCGTTTTGCAGCCGGTGCCTCCTCATACCACCGCAGCCGGTGTGCCAGCCAGAATCGTCGGTCGCCCGGAAAGCGAGATGCCTTCGCTGGATATGGATCAGTATTTCAATGGTTCGTTGCGCGGTTTTGAGGACGGCGATGGTATTTGATGTCGTCGTTTTTCGCCGGGAAAGTTCCCGGCGTCATCCGGCGCTTTGTCGCTGATCACTTCACGGACGCGCCCCTCAGCAGTTGTTTTTTTATTCGTTTATCTCAGAGACCTCTTAAAAAGCGCTAATTATCTGTTCTATTTAGTTTTGGTTGTATTTCCCATGTGAAAATTACCTCTCTCGTGGCTATTTACGCTACATGTTCTCATGAATTGGAAACAAATCTGGCGGACAGCGAATAGCTGCCTAAGACCGCAGCTGTCGTGCCGTCTGCGGTGTGCTTCGCCTAAGATGAAAAATAGCGGCGGGCGTAGCGGATGTCCGTCAGCGTTTTTAGGGCCTGGCGCGGATTGTGCTCGGATTTGACCCTTCGAAAATGTCGTCGACGGATGCTGTCTGAATAGTAAAACTCTGGAAATAGGCATATGTGGTTACGGTTTTGTGCGCCAGTGCTTCTGGCGTGGTATTGGATGTTTTTCCCCTCAATGTCTCAGGCTGCCACGATGGAGAATGACGGGCAGAACGGATTCTGGCAGCGAGCGAAGAGCAATCTCGCCGAAACCTGGCATAACGGGCAGTCTCAGGATCTGTATGTGCCGGCGATAACCTGGCATAACCGCTGGACCTATTCCCGGGAGAAGATCGATAAGTACAACGAACGTCCCTGGGGCGCAGGGTATGGCGTTTCCCGGCTGGACAGCGATGGCGACTGGCACGGTATTTACCTGATGGCGTTCAAAGACTCCTTCAATAAATGGGAGCCGATTGGTGGTTATGGATACGAAAAACGCTGGAAACCGGTGGCCGGGAATGACGATTTTCAACTGGGGTTAGGTTTCACGGCGGGCGTGACTATGCGGGATAACTGGAATTATATCCCGATACCGGTGCTGCTGCCGCTGGCGTCGGTTAACTATCAGCGGCTGTCGTTTCAGATGACCTACATTCCGGGAACGCACAATAACGGCAATGTGTATTTTGCCTGGCTACGCTGGCAGCTTTAATTGTTTGGTTTATTTTTATTCGCATGTAAACCATGTTGGGGAAAGTTCCGGCGACAAACTCCAGTACAATAGCGGCTCATTGTTCGTAGGGAGTAGGCAACGTGCCGTTATTGGTCATCACCACCCTCGTGTGGGCATTTTCTTTCAGTCTGATCGGCGAGTATCTGGCCGGTCAGGTGGACAGTTGGTTTTCCGCTATGTTCCGTCTGGTGCTGGCGGCAGCGGTGTTTCTGCCTTTTCTACGCTGGCGAGGTTACTCCCCCAGGATTCTGGGGTTGTATCTGCTGATTGGCGTCTTCCAGCTGGGCATCATGTATCTGTTCCTGTTCCGCAGTTATCTCTATCTGAATGTGCCGACGATTCTGTTGTTCTCGGTGATGACGCCGTTGTACGTCACGTTGATTTATGACCTGCTCAGCGGCCGTCGTCTGCGTTGGGGATACTTGTTCAGCGCGCTGCTGGCGGTACTGGGCGCGGTGGTGATCCATTACCACGGCGTGAGCGATCACTTCTGGTGGGGGCTACTGTTGGTGCAGGCGGCAAATATCTGTTTCGCCATCGGTCAGGTGGGATACAAACGGTTGATGGAGTTGCATCCTATGCCCCAGCACAGCGCGTTTTCCTGGTTTTATCTGGGCGCAGCGCTGGTAACGTTGGTCGCCTGGGGGCTGTTCGGCAACGCGGCGAGGCTGCCAACCACTGGCGTGCAGTGGGGCGTACTGGTGTTTCTTGGCGTGGTGGTTTCTGGGCTGGGGTACTTCATGTGGAACTATGGCGCCACCCAGGTGGACGCCGGAACATTGAGTATTATGAACAACTTCCACGTTCCGGCTGGGTTACTGGTCAACTTTGCGTTCTGGCAGAAAACCCCGAACTGGACCAGCTTTATCATCGGTTCCACGATTATTGCTGCGGCGCTGTGGATACACCACCGCTGGGTCTTGAAGCGTCCCGCACAAACGGCAGATGCTCGCAGGCATGCTGGCGCGCCGAACGAATAAAGGCTTCAATCACCGGCTGACGCTGCTCGCCGTCTCGCACGGCGGCGTACAGCCGGCTCCATAGCCCTTCTCCCAGGGTTTTAGTGACCACCAATCCCTGTCGCTCAAAACTTTCCACCACCCAGTGAGGCAAGGCGGCGATGCCCATTCGGGCAGACACCATCTGAATCAGTAGCAGGGTATTGTCTACGCTCTTTAGCGATGGGCTGACCCCCGCCGGCTGGAGGAAATGCCGCCAGATGTCTAGCCGTTGGCGCTGTACCGGGTAGATCATCAGCGTTTCCTGCGCCAGATCCTCCGGATCGATCCGGGGACGGGCGGCCAGCGGGTGATCCGGCGCCAGTACCAGACGTACCTCAAAATCGAACAGCGGCGAGTAGTGCAGGCCGCTGCGCGGCAGAATGTCAGACGTCATCACCAAATCCAGCTCGCCCTGCTGCAATGCCGGTTGCGGATCAAACGTTACGCCGGATTTAAAATCCATCACGACCTGCGGCCAATGCTGATGAAAATTTTCCAGCGCCGGGGTCAGCCACTGAATGCAACTGTGGCACTCAATCGCCAGACGCAGCGTGGTCTGGTGCGGCTGATGGCAAGCTTGCAACGCCTGCTGTATTTGCGGCAGTACCTGTTCCGCCAGTTGCAACAGGATCTCACCCTGCGGAGTGAACCGTAGTGGCTGGCTCTTACGAACGAACAATCGAAATCCTAGCCGTTGTTCCAGATCGCTGAACTGATGCGACAGTGCGGATTGCGTTTGGTGGAGCTGTGCGGCGGCGGCGGCCAACGATCCCGTATTGCGCAGCGCCTGCAACGTCCGTAAGTGTTTAAGTTCGATCATGAGAGTCCTTCACAGTGACAGTGAATAAATTGCGCTTGTACTGACTACACTACCTGCGGATTATAGATGTGTAAACATCTGGACGGCTAAATGGGAATTCAAGCATGGCAATTTTAAATCATACTCTCGGTTTTCCTCGTGTTGGTCTGCGGCGCGAGCTGAAAAAAGCACAGGAAAGCTATTGGGCAGGAAATGCCACTCAGGAAGAGTTGCTGGCCGTCGGTCGCGAACTGCGCGCTCGTCATTGGCAGCAACAGCAGGCGGCAGGTGTGGATCTGCTGCCGGTGGGCGATTTCGCCTGGTACGATCACGTACTCACCACCAGCTTGCTGTTGGGCAACGTTCCGGCCCGTCATCAGAACGCGGATGGTTCCGTAGATCTGGATACGTTGTTCCGCATCGGCCGTGGCCGTGCACCGAGCGGCGAACCCGCCGCGGCGGCGGAAATGACCAAATGGTTCAATACCAACTATCACTACATGGTGCCGGAATTCACCCAAGGCCAGCAGTTCACGCTGGCCTGGACGCAACTGCTGGATGAAGTAGACGAAGCGCTGGCGCTGGGCCACAAGGTTAAGCCGGTGTTGTTGGGGCCGGTGACTTATTTGTGGTTGGGTAAAGTCAAAGGTGAAGCGTTCAATCGTCTGGAACTGCTCAATGCTATCTTGCCGGTGTATCAGCAGGTGCTGGCCGAACTGGCGAAACGCGGCATTGAGTGGGTACAGATTGACGAGCCGTTACTGGCGTTGGAATTGGACGCCGAATGGAAAGCCGCCTTCAAGCCGGCTTACGACGCGCTGCAAGGGCAGGTGAAACTGTTGCTGACCACCTATTTCGACAGCATCGGCCAGAATCTGGACGTGATTAAAGCGTTGCCGGTACAGGGGTTGCATGTCGATCTGGTGCACGGCAAAGACGACGCCACGGCGTTGAACGCACAGCTTCCTGCCGATTGGGTCTTGTCGCTGGGCGTGATCAACGGCCGTAACGTATGGCGCGCCGACCTGGCGAGCTGGTTCGAACGTCTGCAACCGTTGCTGGGCAAGCGCACGCTGTGGCTGGCCAGTTCTTGTTCGCTGCTGCACAGCCCGATCGATCTCAGTGTCGAGACCCGTCTGGACGAAGAGGTGAAGCGTTGGTTCGCTTTCGCTATTCAGAAGTGTCAGGAACTGGCGCTGTTGACCCGTGCGCTGAACGACGGTAACGGCGACGAACTGGCGGCGTATAGCGCGCCGATCCGCGCCCGCAGCACGTCTGCCCGCGTTAACAACCCCGCGGTGGCGAAGCGTCTGGCGGCGATCACCGCTCAGGACAGCTTGCGTCAGAACCCGTACCCGGTACGCGCCGCCGCACAACGGGCGCGTTTCAACCTGCCGGCCTGGCCGACCACCACTATCGGTTCATTCCCGCAGACCACTGAAATCCGTAGTCTGCGTCTGGATTTCAAACAAGGGCGTCTGGACAGCCAGAATTACCGCGTTGGCATCGCTGAGCACATCAAACAGGCGATTGTGGAACAGGAACGTCTGGGGCTGGACGTACTGGTGCACGGCGAAGCCGAACGTAACGACATGGTGGAGTATTTCGGCGAGCATCTGGACGGTTTTGTGTTTACCCAAAACGGCTGGGTACAGAGCTACGGTTCCCGTTGTGTGAAACCGCCGGTAGTGATTGGCGACATCAGCCGCCCGGAGCCGATCACGGTCGAATGGGCGAAATATGCCCAGTCGCTGACCAGCAAGCCGGTAAAGGGCATGCTGACCGGCCCGGTCACTATTCTGTGCTGGTCGTTCCCGCGTGAAGATGTCAGCCGCGAAACCATCGCCAAGCAGATTGCGCTGGCGCTGCGCGACGAGGTAGCGGATTTGGAAAACGCCGGTATCGGCATCATCCAGATTGACGAACCGGCGCTGCGTGAAGGTCTGCCGCTGCACCGTTCCGATTGGGCGGCGTATCTGGCGTGGGCGGTGGAAGCGTTCCGCCTGAACGCGGCAGTGGCGAAAGACGACACCCAGATCCACACCCACATGTGTTACTGCGAATTCAACGACATCATGGATTCCATCGCGGCGCTGGATGCGGACGTGATCACCATCGAGACCTCGCGTTCCGACATGGAACTGCTGGAATCGTTCGAAGAGTTCGAGTACCCGAATGAAATCGGCCCCGGCGTATACGACATTCATTCGCCGAACGTGCCGAGCGTGGCGTGGATCGAAGCGCTGCTGCGTAAAGCGGCTCAGCGTATTCCAGCCGAGCGTTTGTGGGTCAACCCGGACTGCGGCCTGAAAACCCGCGGCTGGCCGGAGACCCGTCAGTCACTTGCCAACATGGTGCAAGCCGCCAAACAGCTGCGTGAAGCCACGCGCTGACCACCGAAACAGGTGATGGGGAATGGCGCAAAGGATGACAGGATGTGCGTGAACCGCAGGATGTGATGCTCAGGGCCGGGGCGTTCCTCATCACCGCCGCATATGACAAGGGGAGATCGCTATCTCCCCTTTTTCTCTTCGGGTTTACCTGTATGAATGATTACGCTACGCCGTGTTGAGCGAACCAGTCCAGCATACGTTGCCAGCCATCTTTGGCGGAGGCTTCGTGATAGGACGGGCGATAGTCGGCATAGAAGGCGTGTTCGGCCTGCGGGTAAACCACGATTTCCGCGTCGGCGTTGGCTGCGCGTAGTGCCTGCCGCATGATGTCTACCTGTTCCAGCGGAATCCCCGCGTCCTGGCCGCCGTACAACCCTAGCACCGGCGCTATCAGCGATGTGGCGATATCCACCGGGTGCGTCGGGCTGGTCAGGGTTTTGGCGCCGGTCAGTCGGCCGTACCAGGCGACGGCCGCTTTCAATTGCGGGTTGTGCGCGGCGTATAGCCAACTGATGCGGCCGCCCCAGCAGAAGCCGGTGATGGCCAACCGAGAGGCATCGCCCCCCTGGCGAATTGCCCAGTGAGTGGCGTGATCCAGATCCGACAGCACTTGCGTATCCGGCACGGTACTCACCAGTTCCGCCATCAGGGTGGGGATGTCGTGATATTGCTGCGGATCGCCCTGACGAAAATAGAGCTCGGGTGCGATGGCCAGATAACCCAGTTTGGCCAGACGGCGGCAGATATCGCGAATGTGCTCGTGGACGCCGAAAATTTCCTGTACCACCAGTACAATCGGCAATGCGCCCGCTTCTTCGCGCGGCATGGCGATGTAGGCCGGCAGTTCGTCTCCCTGGGAGGGGATAGTGGTTTCCCCCACGATAAGCCCGCTGGTGTCAGTGGTAATGGTAGAGGACGCCAGCGGGATTACTGCGGGAGAGAATCCCCGGTCAGTTTCTCTAAGGCGCAATAATTCATCTGTTCTCATGGCGCTATCCTTAAGTGTGAATCGGCTGATGCGGGCCCGGCCCGTGGCGGTAGTTAAATAATGGTAGAAAACCTGCCCGGCATGTGCGCGGCGGCGTACAGAAATGTACAGACCTTGTCATAGCGTGTTTGACTACATAATGGGCATATTAGCGTTTGTTTTGTGATTAATATCACGTTTTTGTTGTAATGATAAATCCGTTACTTTCCAATGAATGATGGAGTTCACTAAAAATCGAGGGGTTCTGCGCTAGGATCCTGACGTACCCTATAGCCTACTGGGAGGTTGCTATGTCTGATGTGTTTCACCTCGGTTTAACCAAGAATGATTTACAAGGGGCGACGCTGGCGATTGTTCCTGGCGATCCGGCTCGGGTGGAGAAAATTGCCCGGCTGATGGATAACCCGGTTTTTCTGGCTTCGCATCGGGAATTCACGTCCTGGCGCGCCGAGTTGGCCGGTAAAGCGGTGATTGTCTGTTCCACCGGCATTGGCGGGCCTTCGACATCGATTGCCGTGGAGGAGTTGTCGCAGCTTGGCGTGCGCACGTTTCTACGTGTCGGCACCACCGGCGCCATTCAGCCGCATATTGCGGTAGGGGATGTGCTGGTAACTACCGCAGCCGTGCGTCTTGACGGCGCCAGCCTGCATTTCGCGCCGCTGGAGTACCCCGCCGTGGCGGACTTCGCCTGTACGTCCGCGCTGGTCGACGCCGCTAAAGACGCCGGCGCAACGCTGCATGTCGGCGTGACGGCTTCTTCTGATACGTTCTATCCGGGCCAAGAGCGTTACGATACTTACTCCGGCCGGGTCGTGCGCCGTTTTCAGGGCTCTATGACGGAATGGCAGAGCATGGGCGTGCTGAATTATGAAATGGAATCCGCGACGTTGCTGACCATGTGCGCCAGTCAGGGGCTATACGCCGGGATGGTGGCCGGGGTGATCGTCAACCGCACTCAGCAGGAAATTCCTGATGCCGCCACCATGAAACAGGCGGAGAGTATTTCGGTTAGCGTCGTGCTGGCGGCGGCGCGTAAATTGCTGGCCTGATGGCTACAGGGCCGGGCGTGTCCGGCCCGATTTGCTTCCCCGTCAGAACAATACGACAGGTGTCCCGAGCGCCTGACTTCATGTTGTCTTAATAGAATTATCAGATAGTTTCAGACTCTATTTCGACGTATTTCAGGGAACGTTATGACTGTATCTTCATTTCATCATCCTTCATTACTGCCGCTGGACGGCGGCGTCAATTTTCGCGACCTGGGCGGTATTATTGTCTCCGACGGGCGGCGCGTGCGTTCCGGCAAGCTGTTTCGCTCGGGGGCACTGGATATGTTGAGTGATACCGATTGCGACCATCTGGCTCGTGTACCTGTTGCCCATATCGTGGATTATCGTGACGAAAACGAAGCGGCGCTGCGGCCCGATCGCCTGTGGGACGGCGCCCGTTACCATCAGGTGCCTGCTAACCCGTTGCGGCATGAAATCACGGCTAATCTGGAGTCGCTCGGTTCGGAAAAACTGGAAGCGTTCGATTCCCGCGCTTTTATGCTGGAACTGTATCGTCGTCTGCCGTTCGGCAACCCGGCGTATCAGCATCTGGTGGCGCTGCTGCGGCAACCGGACGACGGCGCGTTGGTGCAACACTGCGCGGTGGGCAAGGATCGCACCGGTATCGGCTCGGCGCTGGTACTGTTTGCGTTGGGTGCCGACGAACAGACCGTGATGGAAGATTATCTGTTGACGGAACACACACTGACGCCGTTCCGTCGCCAACTGCTGGAAGATCTGGCCGCCAGCCTGAGCGAAAAGGCGCTGCGGCGTTTTGACTTTGTGCTTTCCGCACGGGAAGAATTCCTGTCGATGGCGTTGCACACCATGCGTGAACGCTATGGGTCGGTAGACGGCTGGTTGACTCAGGAGTTCGGGTTGGATGCGGGCGCCCGTGATGCACTCAAAGCAAAATATCTGGAATAACGCCTCGTCCCCGTACCCGCGGCCCGTTAGGGCGCATTATCTGCGTCGGTTTGCTCGCTTTCCGCCCGTCCCGCCAATGTCAGCGGTTTGCGCGGAAAATGCGGATTAACGTGTCCGGCGGCGGGTACCCTTTCATCTCGCGGTTTCGTCGGCGAGGATTCTGCATGATGTCGATTCCGGTGGTGTAATCGCGAAGACGCTTCGGACGCATTGGTTTTGTCCAGATCAAAGACGAGGTTGTCGCAGCCCGTTTATCTCCGCGACGTCTGGCGATTCTAGTGGTTGCTCTTCTCTGCCGAAGACGGAGTCGCCTTTTGGCGAGTGGCGTTTTGGGGATGGAAAGCGTAGAAATTGTGTGTTGTACCGGTTGGCGCCGTTTATCTTGCATAGCGAGGATGCGGCCGACCTGTGTTGTATTGCGGAAATGAGCGACATACATCGTTAGGAATGAAAGGAGTGTCGATGAACGTTGATACCGATAACCGTTATGCCAGTTTGAGTGCGTTTTCTTCATTATCTCCCGCCGATGCGGGCGACAGTGCATTTTCCTCCACGTTGCGCGCTGCGCGTGCCAATGCCGGGTTTGAAAGTACCGGCCAAGATGTCGACGCGAAGCAGATTGATTTTTCCAACATGACGCGGGATGAGCTGAAAGATTGGATTAACGACAAATTGCAAAGCGGTGAAATGACGTTCGACGAGAGCACGACATTCGTATCGCTGACGGTGAATGGACTGTCTGCTGCGGGCAACGGCAGCAATAACGCCGAGGGTACGTTTAATTATCGACAGATGATCCAAGATGGGCTCGACAACGCGCTGGGTCATGGCGATCGGGCATCCTCCGCCAGTCTGCAATCCGTGCTGAGTATTATGCAGCGCTATCAGGGCGAACAAACCGGCCAACATTCGCAGTCCGTCGTTGATATCACGGCATGAACTGCTGAGTGGAAAACAAACCGGGAGCCATTGGCTCCCGGTTTGTCGTGACAGACGATGCGAGCCGTCTGTCAGCCGGTGTTGCGCATTCCGGCGGCCACGCCGGCGATCGTGACCATCAGCGCTTGTTCCACCTGCGGATCCAGCGTGTCCTGCTGACGCGAACGATGCAATAGTTCCGCCTGCAGCACATTGAGCGGGTCGGTATAGACGTTACGCAACGCGATGGATTCAGCGATCCACGGCAGGTCGGCCATCAGATGGTCGTCGTTGGAAATGGTCAGCACGGCTTTGATGTCTTTTTCCAACTGTTCGCGCAGCTGTTGGCCCAGCGGCCACAGTGTTTCATCCACCAGTCGCTGATCGTAATACTCCGCCAGCCACAGATCGGCTTTAGCGAATACCATTTCCAGCATGCCGATACGGGTGGAGAAGAACGGCCAGTCGCGGCACATGGTTTCCAGCTGATCCTGATGACCGTCATCGATCACCTTTTGCAACGCCGCGCCGGCGCCAAGCCAAGCGGGTAGCATCAGGCGGTTTTGGGTCCAGGCGAAGATCCACGGAATAGCGCGCAGGCTTTCCACGCCACCGTTGGGGCGACGTTTGGCCGGACGCGAACCCAGCGGCAGTTTGCCCAGCTCCAGCTCCGGCGTTGCTGCACGGAAATAAGGGACAAAGCCGGGGTTTTCACGCACGTAGCCGCGGTACATATCGCAGGAAATGCGCGACAGCTCGTCCATGATGTGATGCCACTCTTGTTTCGGTTCCGGCGGCGGCAGCAGGTTGGCTTCCAGAATTGCCGAGGTATAGAGCGACAAACTACTGATAGTGACTTCCGGCAGGCCGAACTTGAAGCGGATCATTTCGCCCTGTTCGGTAACGCGCAACCCGCCTTTCAGGCTGCCTGGCGGTTGGGAGAGCAACGCGGCGTGTGCGGGCGCGCCCCCACGGCCGATCGAACCGCCGCGGCCGTGAAACAAGGTCAAGGCGATGCCGAATTTATCGCAGGTTTTGATCAGCGCATCCTGCGCACGGTACTGCGCCCAGGAAGCGGCCATCACGCCGGCGTCTTTGGCGGAGTCGGAATAACCGATCATCACCATCTGACGACCCTGGATGAAGCCGCGATACCAGTCGATATTCAGCAATTGCGTCATCACGCTGTCGGCGTTGTTGAGGTCATCGAGGGTTTCGAACAGCGGCGCTACCGGCAGTGCGTAAGGGCAACCGGCTTCTTTCAGCAACAGATGAACCGCCAGCACATCGGACGGCGTGCGCGCCATGGAAATGACATACGAGGCAATGGCATCGCGCGGCGTTTCGGCGATCACCTGGCAGGTTTCCAGCACTTCGCGGGTCTCGGCGCTGGGTTCCCATTGACGCGGCAGCAGTGGACGTTTGGAATTCAGTTCGCGGATCAGGAATGCCTGTTTGTCGGATTCCGACCAGCTCTCATAATCACCCAACCCCAGATAGCGAGTGATTTCCGCGATGGCTTCGGTATGGCGGGTACTTTCCTGACGCACATCAATACGAACCAGCGGGACGCCGAAGCAACGCACACGGCGCAGCGTATCGAGCAATTGACCGTCGGCGATGATGCCCATTCCGCAGGCATGCAGCGACTGATAACAGGCGTACAGTGGCTCCCACAGTTGCTGGTTATGGGTGATCAGATCCTTCGGCGGCGCAGCGGTTTCACCTTTCACTTGTGCGGTCAGATACGCCAGTGTTTCTCTGAGCTGGGCGCGTAGGTGTTTCATCACGACCCGGTACGGTTCCTGCTCTTCTTCTCCGCATCCCAACCACTGCCGAAACGCCGGCGTACATTGCGTCATCGACAGTTCGGACACCAGTACCTGAATATCACGCAGGAACAGGTCGGCGGCTTTCCAGCGGCTCAACAGCAGTACGTGGCGGGTAATTTCCGACGTCACGTTCGGGTTGCCGTCGCGATCGCCGCCCATCCAGGAAGTAAAGCGTACCGGCACCGACTCCACCGGCAGACGGAAGCCGAAAGCGTTTTCCAACTGCTCGTCCAGCTCGCGCAGAAACGCGGGCACGCCGTCCCACAGACTGTTTTCCACGACGGCGAAGCCCCACCGGGCTTCATCCACCGGCGTTGGACGATCCCGACGGATTTCGTCGGTATGCCAATATTGAGCGATCAGCTGGCGCAGACGGCGCATGATTTGGTGACGTTCGTAATCGGCCAGATCGTTGTGGTCGAGCTGGCTGAGGCAGGTATTGACCTCAACCAGCTTGTGAATCAGGGTTCGACGGGTAATTTCCGTTGGGTGTGCGGTCAGCACCAGTTCGATAGAGAGAGATTCCACCGCTTCGCGGATGGCGCTATCACTCAGGTTATCGCGGCTTTTCAGGCTGCGGAATGCATCGGCCAACATCCCAGGGTTTCCGGCGGCTTCGCCATGCGGAGAGATGCTGTGATATTGCTCGGCGGTATTGGTCAGGTTGAGGAATTGACTGAAAGCGCGGGCGACAGGCAGTAGCTCGTCGTTGGACAGGTTCTGCAGGGTAGTCAGCAGTTCCTGACGATGTTTTTCGCTGCCAGCGCGGGACGCTTTGGACAGTTTTCGAATCGTTTCAACACGATCAAGAATGTTTTCACCCAATGCATCCTTGATGGTATCTCCGAGCAATTTGCCAAGCATACTGACGTTGCTTCGCATTGCGGAATATTTTTCATTCATAGTAACCCTGACCCATTTCTCTCTATTCTGTAAGTTTTTTACACCACACAAAATATGTGGATACTGGTGATTATCTAGCCACGACCTGCTCTGTTCGTCAATGAATGTGACAACATCTCCTCTGTTGTACCTGTTTAACAGGTGATAAAGCAATTTGTGAAATTTAATTACAAAAGCTTGTAGATAAGCACGGCTTATTTTAGGCACGAAACGAGTAAGCAAACGAGGCGGGAAGACCATGTCATGTCGGTGCAAATTCAGTGGGGCGGGGAAAGCTTGTCCGGCGCGTCAGCAAGGATGCGCCGGATGGTCACGATCAGCGGTTTTTCCTGACGACCAGGCAATAAGACAGCGAAAAAGAAAGTATCAGGGAAATGAGGACGCCGCTAATGGCATAGATGAAGTAAGGGCCAATGTAGGCAGGCAAACTGAATACGCTGGACAGGATGTATCCGAATAGACGCACGCCGAAGAAAGCAATGAACGCGGATGCAACAGAGCTGGCAATCGTCGCGGACAAAAACGCTTTTTTATATTTGGTGAGCACGCCAAACAGCGCCGGCTCGGTGATGCCTAAAAGTGCAGAAACCGCCGCAGACAGTACCACCGATTTATCCTGCCGCGTTTTTTCATAGAAATAGATAGCGAACGTTGCCCCGGCAATCGCCATATTGGCCATGCACATCATTGGCATCAACATGTCGTAACCTTTTTCGGCAAAATTTTGTAATGCGATAGGAGTCATGGCGTGATGCATTCCTGTCAGGATCGCCACCGGACGGATAGCGCCAACAACAAGGCCCGCGAGTACGGAGGAAAGGTCGAACAATCCCTGAATCAACCAGGCAAGTCCTTTACCAAAGTGGATCCCCAATGGGCCGATGATCGTCAGTGAAACTAACGCGGTAATGAACAGTGTCAGTGTTGGGGTAAACACCGTTTTGAGTACAGCAGGCATAATGCGATCGACCCCGCGATGGATATAGCTCAAGGCCAGCACGGAAAATATCACCGGTATGACGCTGGCTGCGTAGTTAAACACCGGTATGGGCAGCAGGCCGAGAAAATAGAAGGTGTCGGCGACATTCGGTGTTTTACTGGCCAGCGCTTTAGCCGCCTCAATGAGTGATGGGTACATCATGCAAGCGGCTATCGCCGCAGCTAAATATTCATTGGTTTTGAACATGCGAGCCGCTGAAATCGCCAGAAAGAATGGCAGGAAATAAAAGACGCCGCTGGCGATAAGATCGATGATGATAACGGTGTCGGTTTTGGTGGCGATGATTTTCATAGCCAATAAACCTGCCAGCAGCCCTTTGATCATCCCGGCACCGGCAATAGCCGGTACAATTGGGCCAAATACACCGGAAACGGTATCCATGAACAACGAAATGAGGCCTTTCTTTGATGCTGTATGGGGCGTCTTTTCCGTATTTTCAGCCGTGTTTTCTGACAGGCTTTGTGTCAGCGCCGCGTAGTATTCTGCAACTTGCGGGCCGATAATAATTTGAAATTGATCGTTCTGATATTGTGCGCCTAATATTCCAGGAAGCTTTTTTATAGCGTCGATGTCTATTTTTTCTTCGCGAAGAACATCAAAACGAAGCCGTGTCATGCAATGCCAGGACTTATTAATATTTTCCGAGCCACCAATCAGATTAATAATTGATTGGACGATTTTATTTTTCCCCATAAATAAATCCTCATTATCATTATTGTCAGAAATAACGGCTTTGATGATAAAGGGCTGTTTTATTAAAAACAAACCAATAAAACATGATTCCTGTCTCATTTTCCCTTTAGATGCGAGTGTTATGCGTTTTTTTTTAAAATTGGTATGGTTTTTAATTAAAAAATAATGAGTTTTTTAGACCAAAAAAATAATACCTTTACAAGCCAAGGATAAATAAGTAAAAACATGTTATTCCACATGGGGCTCACGTCACGAAAAGCGTGTTTTTATCATCAGTTATTTTGTTATCAATACCAGGAGATATGTTTCTGTGACTCCGACTATTATTACTCACATTAAATGTCTTATCACTAAACCGGACAGACATAATCTGGTTACTGTCATCGTCGATACCAATAAGGGCATTACTGGTTATGGTTGCGCGACGTTCCAGCAACGGCCTCTGGCAGTGAAAACGCTGGTAGATGAATATTTATACCCATTGCTGGTGGGAAAAGATGCAAACCATATCGAAGATCTCTGGCATTTGATGATGGTCAATGCCTACTGGCGTAATGGGCCGGTTATCAACAATGCCATCGCGGGCATTGATATGGCTTTGTGGGATATTAAAGGCAAACTGGCCGATATGCCGTTGTATCAGCTATTCGGAGGAAAATCCCGTGATGCCATTACCCTGTATACCCATGCGGCCAGCGAGACGTTGACGGGGTTGTTTGATGAGGTCGATCGCCACTACGCGGAGGGTTATCGGCATATTCGGTGTCAGCTGGGTTTTTATGGCGGGACGCCGGAGCAACTGCATTCCACACGCCAGCCGACGCCCGGCGCCTATTATGATCAGGAGCAGTACATCGCCAATACGTTGTCCATGTTCCGGGCCTTACGGGAACGTTATGGCGACAAATTTCATATTTTGCATGACGTGCATGAGCGATTATTTCCGTCTCAGGCCGTGCAGTTTGCCCGGGCGGTGGAAGGTTATCGACCTTACTTCATCGAGGATATTCTTCCTCCGGCACAGAACGGTTGGTTGGCTCAAATCCGTGCTCAAACATCGGTGCCGCTGGCGACAGGTGAGCTGTTTAACAATCCGGCCGAGTGGCAAGCGCTGGTGATCCATCGCCACATTGACTTCATCCGTTGCCATGTCTCTCAGATAGGCGGTATTTCTCCCGCATTGAAACTGGCGGCATTTTGTCAGAACTTTGGTATTCGGCTGGCATGGCATTGCCCGCCGGATATGACGCCTATTGGCGCGGCGGTGAACTTACATCTCAATATCCATCTGCATAATGCGGCGATTCAGGAATATATCGCTTATCCGGAAAACACCCGACAGGTTTTTCCTGATTCGCCAATACCGGATAACGGGTATTTATATCCTATAGAAAAAGCCGGTATCGGCGTCGAAATGGCGGAGGATGCGGCGCAGGCGTTTCCCGTTGTTTATCGGCCGCACGAATGGACCCAAAGCCGCCTGCCGGATGGTTCGTTGCATACGCCATAGTCTTTTAGTCCCCGGGTTTATCAAGTCGACTGACGGAAGGTCAGGTTGTCCTGGTTGAAGGGGATCACGTAAGTACAGGTGTAGTTGATGTCGATGATATCGCTGACTTCGTATACCCTCCCGTCTTTCAGCATGCCGCGATTAAGAATGTGCATCGCGGCAATGCCTTTTTTACATCCCAGCAGTTCCGCCTGAGCCTGATTGACGGTGACAGCCTGATAATGGGTTAAAAAGTGAGAAATTTCGTACCCCTTGTCCAGAATGTATTTTTGAATGGATTGCTCAGGTATACGCCGGGTCATATCGGCAAACAGGTCGGCAGGCATTCTGGAGACTTCGATTTGTACCTTTTGGTTCTCAACATACCGTAACCGGCAAAACTCCCACAAAAAAACGGCATCGGAAATGCCGAACATCTGCTGCTCATCACGGGTAGGAAGACGCTTATGCAAACTGAGCAGACGAAAAGCGATCTGATGAAATTTCTTTTCGGTAACGGAGTTATAAACCAACGGATTGTTGCGGATGTCCGGATTAATGTAGTTTCCTGCGCCCTGAACCAGACGAATCGCACCAATGCTGGCCAATTTTTCCAACGCTTTGCGGATGGTAAAACGCGATACGCCATATTCTTCCGCTAAGGTGCGTTCCGGTGGCAGTTTTTCTGATATTCGCTGTTCCGGCCGCAGTGCGGCGTGCTGGTAAATCTTGCTCAGTAGATCTTGTGCAATAAAGTCTTTCTTCTTCATCGTGCGCCCGGTGAATGTGGCCGCCTGAGCGAGGCGGCGCTATAAATGCGAACAAAGGATTACTGTTGATCGCAAGGGTATCACTACCGACAAAAATGATGCACCAATTGGGTAATCAATGTGCGGGTCGGCTGGATGAACGACATATCCAGGAATTCATCCGGCTGATGTGCCTGGTCAATAGAGCCGGGGCCGAGCACCAGCGTCGGGCACAGCGTCTGGATAAAGGGCGCTTCGGTACAGTAGTTCACCACATCGGTCGATTGCCCCAGCAGTTTTTCCACTACCTGCGCCAGTTCATGGTCGGCGGGGCATTCATAGCCTGGGATCGGCGGATGCAGTTCGCTGACGGTGAGACGGCCGGGCCAACGGTCACTGACCGGCGAGAGTGCTTCGGTGATCAGCCCGTTCAGATCGCTCAGCGTCATGCCCGGCAGCGGGCGGATATCCATATGCAGATCGCAGCAGGCGCAGATGCGGTTAGCGGCGTCGCCGCCGTGGATATGGCCGAAATTCATGGTGGGGTGGGGAATATGGAACGCCGGGTTGTGGTAGCGCGTTTTAAGGTCATCGCGCAGTACCATCAGGTGGGAGATGGCGTCGTGCATCACTTCGATGGCGTTGACGCCGCGGGACGGGTCGCTTGAGTGACCGGACTGCCCCTGAACGCGCACGGCATTTGACATATGGCCTTTGTGGGCGCGGATCGGCTGTAGCGACGTCGGTTCGCCGATGATGGCGCAATCCGGGCGAATGCCGGTCGACTCGGAGAAGTATTTGGCGCCCGCCATCGTCGTTTCTTCATCCGCCGTGGCCAGAATGTACAGCGGCCTGGTCAGTTTGTCGGCGTCAATCTCCCGCAGCGCATCGAGAATAAAGGCGAAGAAGCCTTTCATGTCGGCGGTGCCGAGACCGTAGAGCTTGTTGTCGTGTTCCGTCAGCGTAAAGGGGTCGCGCGTCCAGCGGCCGTCGTCGAACGGAACGGTATCGGTGTGACCGGCCAGCAGCAACCCGCCGCTGCCCTCGCCCAGACGCGCCAGCAGGTTGTATTTATTGTAGGTGCCCGGCACGGGTTGTACGTCAACGTGAAACCCCAAATCGGCGAACCAACCTGCCAACAGGTTGATTAAGGTTTCATTGCTCTGATCCAACGCACGATCGGTGGCGCTGATGGACGGTGTGGCGATCAATGCCCGATAGAGCTCAATAAAAGGGGGTAAATTCATCTTCACAGTTGACAGCCTCTGGTTAGGATAGTATCAATATTCATGCATTTATTTTGAATAAAAATACAATAATGTTGGGTGAAAGGAAATCGTAAGCTATAGCGGCGGGGCAAAATGCCGCATAATGCTTTTCCTGACCTTGTGGGTGAACGGCGTGGCTGCGCTGGTGAGCCTGCTCCCTGTTCCACAAACATAAGCAATTTAAGGTATACGGAGACATGCTGAATACGTTGATCGTTGGTGCAAGTGGCTATACCGGCGCTGAGCTGGCACTGTACCTGAACCGTCACCCGCAGATGAACATAACCGCTTTGGCGGTTTCCGCGCAAAGTGTAGATGCGGGAAAGCGCATTTCCGATCTGCATCCCCAATTAAAAGGCATCATTGAGCTGCCGGTGCAACCGCTGACTGACGTCGCGGAAGCCGCCAACGGCGTCGACGTGGTGTTTCTGGCCACTGATCATAAAGTGAGTCACGACCTGGCGCCGCAGTTCCTGGCCACCGGTTGTACGGTTTTTGACTTATCCGGCGCGTTTCGCGTGCAGGACGCGGAATTCTACAGCCGTTACTACGGTTTCGAGCATCAACATGCCGATCTGCTGTCCCAGGCGGTATACGGTTTGGCGGAGTGGCAGGCGGACAATATCCGTCAGGCGCAACTTATCGCCGTACCGGGTTGTTACCCCACGGCTTCCCAATTGGCCTTGAAACCGTTGGTGGAAGGCGGTTTGCTGAACCCTGAACAGTGGCCGGTCATCGACGCCACCAGCGGCGTGAGCGGTGCTGGTCGCAAAGCGTCCATGACCAACAGCTTCTGTGAAGTCAGCCTGCAACCCTACGGTATTTTCAACCATCGTCATCACCCGGAAATCGCCACGCATCTGGGGATTCCGGTGATTTTCACGCCGCATCTGGGCAACTTCCCGCGCGGCATTCTGGCCACCATTACTTGCCGCCTACAACCCGGCGTGACCGCGCAGGACGTGGCGGAAGCCTATCACAACGCTTATCACGATAAACCACTGGTACGCCTGTATGAAAAAGGCGTTCCGGCGTTGAAATCCGTGGTGGGCTTGCCGTTCTGCGATATTGGCTTCGCGGTGCAGGATGAACACCTGATCGTGGTCGCAGCCGAAGATAATTTGCTGAAAGGCGCGGCGGCCCAGGCGGTACAATGTATGAATATTCGTTTTGGTTTCCCGGAAACCCAATCTTTACTCTGATTCAATCCCTGAGGCGCAAAGACCCATGAATCCGTTAATTATCAAACTCGGCGGTGTGTTACTGGATAGCGAAGAGGCGCTGGAGCGCCTGTTCACCGCGCTGGTGGAGTATCGTCAGCAGCATCAGCGTCCGCTGGTTGTCGTGCACGGCGGCGGTTGTCTGGTGGATGACCTGATGAAGAAACTCTCCCTGCCGGTGGTGAAGAAAAATGGTCTGCGCGTTACGCCGGCGGATCAAATCGACATCATTACCGGCGCGCTGGCGGGTTCCGCCAACAAAACCCTGCTGGCTTGGGCGATTCGCCATGGTATCAACGCAGTAGGGCTGAGCCTGGCGGATGGCGGCAGCACCTCGGTAACGCAGTTGAGCGAAGATCTGGGCCATGTCGGTAAAGCCGAGGCCGGGTCGCCGGCGTTGATCAATACGTTGTTGGCGGCAGGCTACCTGCCGGTGGTCAGTTCCATTGGCATTACCGCCGAGGGCGAACTGATGAACGTTAACGCGGATCAGGCCGCGACTGCACTGGCGCAAACGCTGGGCGCCGATTTGATTCTGCTGTCCGATGTCAGTGGGATTCTGGACGGTAAAGGGCAGCGCATCGCCGAAATGACCGCTGAGAAAGCGGAGGCGCTGATCGCGCAAGGCATCATCACCGATGGCATGATTGTCAAAGTGAATGCCGCGCTGGACGCCGCTCGCGCGCTGGGCCGTCCAGTGGATATCGCCAGCTGGCGCCATGCCGATCAACTCCCGGCGCTGTTCAATGGCGTGCCGATAGGTACCCGCATTCTGGCTTGATCGCCAGTCATCATGCGCATCTTTTTTCTGCCACCGGGGCGGAAAGATGCGCAACATATTATCGGCGGGCTGTCGGGAACAAGGCCCGCCATCATCAGAGATACCAGGAGTTTACGTTATGGCTTTGTGGGGCGGACGGTTCACGCAGGCAGCGGATCAGCGTTTCAAACAGTTTAATGACTCACTGCGGTTCGATTACCGTCTGGCGGAGCAGGACATCGTCGGCTCCATTGGCTGGTCGAAAGCGCTGGTGACGGTCAACGTGTTGACCGTGCAGGAACAACAGCAACTGGAGCAGGCGCTCAATGCGCTGCTGGTAGAGGTGCAGGCTGACCCGCAGGCGATTTTGCACAGTGATGCCGAAGATATTCACAGTTGGGTCGAACAGCGGTTGATCGAGAGGGTCGGTGATTTAGGCAAGAAACTGCATACCGGGCGCAGCCGCAATGATCAGGTCGCTACCGATCTGAAACTGTGGTGTAAAGCGCAGGTCGGTGAAATGGTGCAGGCCGTCCGCCATCTGCGCGCGGCGCTGGTCGCCACCGCTGAAGCCAATCAGGACGCTGTCATGCCGGGGTATACCCATCTGCAGCGCGCCCAGCCGGTGACGTTCGCCCACTGGTGTCTGGCTTACCACGAAATGCTGGTGCGTGATGAAAGTCGTCTGGAAGACACGCTGAAACGCCTGGACGTCAGCCCGCTGGGCTGCGGCGCGCTGGCGGGCACCGCCTATCCCATCGACCGCGAACAATTGGCGGGCTGGCTGGGGTTTGCTTCCGCCACCCGCAACAGCCTGGACACCGTTTCCGATCGTGATCATGTGCTGGAACTGCTGTCCGACGCCTCTATCGGTATGGTGCATCTGTCCCGGTTTGCGGAAGATCTGATTTTCTTCAACAGCGGGGAATCCGCGTTTGTGGAGCTGTCTGATCGCGTGACATCCGGCTCGTCACTGATGCCGCAGAAGAAAAACCCGGATGCGCTGGAACTGATTCGCGGCAAGTGCGGCCGCGTGCAGGGTGCGCTGGCGGGTATGCTGGTGACGCTGAAAGGTCTGCCGCTGGCCTACAACAAAGACATGCAGGAAGACAAAGAAGGGTTGTTCGACGCGCTGGATACCTGGCATGACTGCTTGTTGATGGCGGCGCTGGTACTGGAAGGCATTCAGGTGAAACGCTCTCGTTGTCAAGAAGCTGCCGAGCAAGGCTATGCTAATGCCACTGAACTGGCGGACTATTTGGTCTCCAAAGGGGTGCCGTTCCGCGAAGCGCATCACATCGTGGGCGAAGCGGTGGTGGAAGCCATTCGTCAGGGCAAGGCGCTGGAAGCGTTGCCGCTGTCCGAACTGCAGAAGTTCAGCGCGGTGATTGGGGACGACGTCTATCCGAGTTTGTCGCTGCAATCCTGTCTGGAAAAACGTGCTGCGCAGGGCGGCGTCTCGCCGCAGCAGGTGGCGCGCGCTATCGCCGAAGCGAAGCAGCGTCTGGCTTGATGCTGAGCCCGGCGGTGAGATAACCGCAGCTGTCGAAACGGTTAATGCTGTTTTGCCGAACTCTCGGGATGTGGCACCCTTTGGGGTACCTCATCCCGGTGTTTTTTGGCCTGGACGGGCTTCGGCGAGGTGGCTCAGTTCCGGTACAGCACCTTGATCAGGTGGTAGCCGAACTGGGTTTTTACCGGCCCGAACGGTTTCAGCAGTTCACACGAGAACACCGCTTTATCGAAGGCCGGCACCATATCCCCTTTGCGAAATTCCCCCAGATCGCCGCCGTTCCGCCTGGATGGACAAGTCGAGTGCTTTTGCGCCAGTTGTTGAAAGTCAGCGCCTTGTTCCAGTTGCGCCAGCAGGTCATGAGCCTGTTGTTCCGTATCTACCAGAATATGCAATGCTGCAGCGGTCGTTGCCATCGATCATCTCCATAAATGGGAAAAATGGCCCGCAGTGTAACACAGCACTGTCGGAGACAAACGAGAGTGCGCTGTAGATTCCAGCTCGCCGCTGTCAGCTTGCGTAATAGCGGGACAGCGCTCTGCGTTTTGCTACAATCCTCTTCCGTTTGATCAATGAGCAGGATATGTCATGCGTCTGAATGCCAGCCAACAACATGCCGTCGAGTCGGTTTCCGGTCCCTGTCTGGTTTTGGCTGGGGCCGGCTCCGGTAAAACCCGCGTCATTACCCAAAAAATCGCCCATCTGATTCGCACCTGCGGCTATCAAGCGCGGCACATCGCCGCCGTGACGTTTACCAACAAGGCGGCCCGTGAAATGAAGGAGCGCGTTGCGCAGACGCTGGGGCGCAAGGAAACGCGCGGGCTGATGATCGCCACTTTCCACACACTGGGGCTGGAGATTATTAAACGCGAGTATCTGGCGCTGGGGATGAAATCCAACTTTTCCCTGTTCGATGATCAGGATCAGTTGGCGCTGCTGAAAGAGCTCACTGAGCAATGGCTGCAAAACGATAAAGATCTGTTGCAGCAGCTGATTTCCGCCATTTCCAACTGGAAGAACGATCTGATGGGGCCGGAGCAGGCGATGGGGATGGCGCGATCGGAACGCGACCGTCTATTTGCTCACTGCTACCACCTGTATGACGCTCATCTGCGTGCCTGCAATGTGCTCGACTTTGATGACCTGATTCTGCTGCCGACGCTACTGTTTCTACGGGACGAGCCGGCGCGTGAGCGTTGGCAGCAGCGTATTCGTTATCTGCTGGTGGACGAATATCAGGATACCAACACCAGTCAATATGAACTGGTGAAAATGCTGGTGGGCGCGCGGGCGCGTTTTACCGTAGTGGGTGACGATGATCAGTCGATTTACTCCTGGCGAGGCGCTCGCCCGCAAAACCTGTCGCTGCTACAGCAGGATTTCCCTGCATTGCAGGTTATCAAGCTGGAGCAGAATTACCGTTCCTCCGGCCGGATCCTCAAGGCAGCCAATATTCTGATCGCCAACAATCCACATGTGTTTGAAAAGCGGCTTTATTCGGAGCTGGGGTACGGCAACGAGCTGAAGGTCATCACCGCGAATAATGAGGATGACGAAGCCGAGCGCGTAGTCGGGGAGTTGATCGCTCATCACTTCATCAACAAAACCCAGTACGGCGATTACGCCATCTTGTATCGCGGTAATCATCAGTCGCGCCTGTTTGAAAAAGTGCTGATGCAAAACCGTATTCCGTATCGCATTTCCGGCGGAACCTCGTTCTTTTCCCGGCCAGAAATCAAAGATTTGCTGGCTTACTTGCGGGTGTTGACCAACCCGGACGACGACAGCGCCTTTCTGCGCGTCGTGAATACGCCGAAGCGGGAAATTGGCCCCGCCACGCTGCAAAAGCTGGGGGAGTGGGCCCGGCAGCGTAACCGGGGATTATTCAGCGCCAGCTTCGACGTCGGGCTGTCTCAGACGCTGAGCGGCCGTGGTCTGGAGTCGTTGCAGCGTTTTACCCGCTGGATGGACGACATCGCTCGTCTGGCGGAGCGTGAACCGGTGAAGGCGGTGCGGGATCTGCTCCATGGGCTGGATTACGAAAGCTGGCTGTATGAAACCTCCACCAGCCCCAAGGCGGCGGAAATGCGGATGAAGAACGTCAACCAGCTGTTTACCTGGATGACAGAAATGCTGGAGGGCAGCGATCTGGATGAGCCGATGACCCTGACACAGGTGGTGACGCGGTTTACCTTGCGCGACATGATGGAGCGCAACGAGAGTGAGGAGGAATTGGATCAGGTACAGTTGATGACGTTGCACGCCTCGAAAGGTCTCGAGTTTCCTTACGTGTATCTGGTCGGTATGGAGGAAGGGTTGCTGCCGCATCAGACCAGCATTGATGAGGATAATGTTGATGAAGAACGTCGGCTGGCATATGTCGGCATTACCCGCGCGCAAAAGGAGCTGATGTTTACTCTGTGCCGTGAACGTCGGCAATACGGCGAGCTGGTGCGTCCGGAACCGAGCCGTTTTCTGTTGGAACTGCCGCAGGACGATGTGGTGTGGGAAAGTGGTCGCCGTGAGGTTTCGCCGCAGGAGCGGATGCAGAAGGGGCAGAACCACCTGGCCAACCTGCGGGCGCAATTAGCCAAAGCCAGAGAGAAGCCATAAGAGAGACGCCATCGTTGCTGCTATGCCGTGCGGCAGCACCGTTGGCGTGGGCCTCGGCCGTAAAGAACCGCCGAACCTTTTCATGTTGTCCTGAAATCGACAGGTACACCGCCCCCATATTCACGGTGATCGCGGCGTTGGGGACGGAGACATGAGCGCGCGGGGTGCCGGCTCAGGCGGATGTGCTTGCCCGCCGGCAGGGTGGATGCGAGAACGTCAGGGGGTCACGCTTTTGCCATCTACGCTGACGTTTTTCACCGCGCCGAAGTTCCACGGCGTGTTGCCGCTTTGTAGGTGGGTGAAGGTGAGATGAGTGAACTGGCTGTCGGCCAGGTCGCTGATGGCGACCGGCATGACGTTGTCCAGTTTCATGTTGCTAAAGTTCAGCTGGCTGTGCCAGATGTCGTTTTTGCTGTCGCCGGTGATATCAATGGATGGGCTCTTGCCGGTCGAATTCTGTACCGTCACGTTTTTTACCGTGAAGTTGTAGAAACGTGCCGATGTGACGGCTGGCGTGTAGTCGGTGGTGCTGTTGGCGTCGCTATAACCTAACGTCACGATAACGGCCTGTTTCGCCAGATTCTTCATGGCGTTATTACGGAAGATAATGTTATGAGCGCCGCCGCCGATGCTGGTCGCGCTTTTTGCGCGCAAACCGATATCGGTCTGATTCATGACGTTGTTTTCCGCCAGTACATCTGCGATACCGGCCCCGGTGTGGCTACCCAGTACAACCGCGCCATGGCCATGAATAAAGGCGTTATTGAACAGCCATGAGGTTTGCGTCGCGTCCTGATGTTCCGCTGCTTTCCCCATTCCGGCTGCAAAGTTGATGCCGTCGTCCCCGGTGTCAAACACACTGTTGAACACCATAGTGTTCTGGCTGTTGCCGAACTCGATACCGTCGCCGTTGTTGGCGTCGTAAGTGTGGTGGGTGACGCCATTAACGACCACATGCTGGTTTTCCAGAAACATAATGCCGTGGAAGGCCGGGTTGCGAATGGTGATGTCGGCAATATAGACATTCTTCACACCGCGCAGCGTAATCAGGCTGGAGCGGGCTTGGCTATAGGCAGTTTTAGCATCCAGGCCGTTGGCAATGGCGGCAGCCACTTGACTGCTGGCCAGTATGCCGTCCTTGCCGACTTTGCTGTTGTTGCTTTTCACGTAATGGGGAATCACCGCTCCGGTTTCATCCTTAGCCTCCGTGGCGGTATCGCGCTTCCAGCCGTTACCGTCGATAACGCCTTTCCCTACGATACGAATGTTTTGAAAGGTGCCGACGGCGGAATGGTGTTTATCGATGGCGTTCAGCAGCGATGCCGGACGCATCTGGGATGCATAGCTGTAAATCCGATAGGCTG
Source organism: Musicola keenii (assembly GCF_014855505.1). Taxonomy (NCBI): domain Bacteria; kingdom Pseudomonadati; phylum Pseudomonadota; class Gammaproteobacteria; order Enterobacterales; family Pectobacteriaceae; genus Musicola; species Musicola keenii. The sequence goes on from NZ_JAAWVW010000001.1 coordinate 284,046, forward strand.
CGGGGTAATCTGCCGCGTTTTCCGAACCCAGCAGTGTGGCGCCTTCCATCAGATTCAAGGTCATGTCGCTTTTCAGCCACAGCGCGCCGGTCTTAAATACGCCCGCCGGTATGTCGATACGACAGCCGGTGTTACATGCGTTGATGGCGTTTTGAATGGCGGTGGTATTGAGTGTCGTGCCATCGCCTTTGGCGCCGTATTGCGCGATGTTGATTATCTGCGGCGGTGCGGCGGTTTTTGCCACGACAGCGTTGCTATCTGCAGACACTGTGCCGTCCGCATAGACTGTGCGGACGGTGAATCGGTATTCCGTGTCAGCTTTCAATCCTTCGATACGGGCGTTCTGCAGTACGATTTTATGATGGAAACCGCTGGTATCCGCACGATAAAACGCTGTGATGTAAGGCTGTGCTGGCGAGTATTTATCGGCGATTTGGCTAGCCAGACCGACGAGCCGGCCATTCTGGTAAACCTGATAGTCGGTAATTGTGGCGGTATCTTCCGGAGCGTCCCACACCAAGACAACGCTGTGATCGTCGTAAGCCAGAGTGGGAACCTGTAGTTTTTGCGGTGCCTGCCGGGACGCCGCCAGCGCTGACGGCGCTAGCAGTAGAAGCGGGATCAACGTTGCCAGACAGAACGTATTCCGGGGTAGCGAGGGTATACTCATCCTGGTTCCTTTTATGTAATTGGGGAGAACAATGGATCAAAACGAACAAATTCAAAATATCGTTTTATAAAAATACACCCAAGGTTTTGATAGGGCCCCGAAAGCGATCACATATCAGCAAAAGGCGTGGTTGAATGGAGTAATTAATTGTTACTCCATTTTTTATCAGGCGGAGTGTTCTTCGATGAGCAAAGACCAGTGGACGTAACTTTGCCACAGGCTTTCCTGCGTCAGCGTTTCCGAACGTAACGGATGCTGATTCAGCCAGCCGCTCGGTAAGATGACACGCAGCGTGTCGCCTTCGGCGCGTAGCCGAACGGCCGGCAGCGTGTCGTCGCGACGACGGCTGGCGAAAATGATCGCCAGTCGCAGCAGGCGACACAGGCGCTGAGCCTGTACTACCGGCAATGCATTTTGCTGTGTCAGGGGGATCGGGTCGATGGTGTTGCACTGGTTCTGCAGTAGGGTCGCCAGCAGTTTTTTCTGCGCAGGTGTGAAACCGGGTAAATCACTGTTGCGAATCAGGTAAGCGGCATGTTGCGGCGCCTGACGAAAATCGATGCTCAAACCGATTTCATGAACCAGACTGGCGCTGCGCAGTAATTCCCGACATCGGTTGTCCAACTGCCAGTCTCGCGCTACCTGCTGCATGAAGTTATCAGCTAACGCGCTGACTCGTTGTGCTTGTTCTGCGTCAAGCAGGTAGCGGCGTTGCAGGTTTTGCAGTGTGCGGTGGCGAATATCTTGCTCGATGGGTAAATTCAGCATGCCGTACACCAGACCTTCGCGCAGCGCACCGCCTGCCAACGTCATGGCACCGATCTGCAATTCCTGGAAGATCGCCAGCAGGATGGATAGCCCGCTGGGAAATACCAGCGCGCGTTCTAATGTGAGCCCTTCGATTTCCAGCTCTTCCAACTTGCCGCATTGGATGGCACGCTGCTTGAGCTGCTGCAGTTTGGACAAGGTGATGTATTCGTCCATCCCCTGCGCCACCATGATTTCCTGCAGGGCCTGAACAGTGCCGGATGCGCCGACGCAAACCTGCCAGCCCTGATTGAGCAATTTATCCTTGATGGGATGTAACCGCTCCCGCGCCGCTTGTTCTGCCCGCGCGAAGTTTTCCGCGCCGAGATTACGATCGCCAAAGTAGCGTTCCAGCCAGGTTACGCACCCCATTGATAGGCTGAACAACTGTGTGGTCTGTGCTCCCGTCCCCGTGGCCAGTTCAGTGCTGCCACCACCGATATCCACCACCAGCCGTTGTTCCGGGCCGCCAGTTGTGTGTGCAACACCTTGATAAATCAGCCGAGCTTCTTCTTCACCGCTAATGACCTGGATCGGCAATCCCAGAATTTTTTGGGCGCGCTCCAGAAATTCGTTCGCATTGGTGGCCAGTCTTAGCGTCGCCGTTGCCACCACCCGAACCTGCTCCGGCGGAATGTCCTGCAAACGTTCAGAGAACAGCGCCAAGCATTGCCAACCGCGCTGCATGGCTTCTTGGGAGAGATGATTACTGGCGTCCAATCCGGCAGCCAGCCTGACCTTGCGTTTGATGCGCGCCAGCGTCTGTACACTGCCAGCTACTTCGCGCACCACCAACATATGAAAGCTGTTGGAACCTAAATCAATAGCGGCATAGAGAGAAGAAGATCTCAGCATCGACGAATCAACCCGGGCGTTTTCGGTTGTTACGGGGAGCACCGCTACGACGGGGAGCGCCGGGACGTCGCGGGCCTCCGGCGGAACGCGGGCGATTCAGGCGTTTGGGTTCCGGCAAGTCAGTCAACAGCGCGTCGCTGTTATATTTGCTTACCGGGATGTTGTGGCCGATATAGGTTTCGATAGCTGGCAGGTTCAGTGCATATTCTTCACAGGCCAGACTGATGGAACAGCCGCTGGCACCCGCGCGACCGGTTCGCCCGATGCGATGAACATAATCTTCGCAGTCGTCTGGCAGATCGTAGTTGAATACGTGCGTTACCGCAGGAATGTGCAGCCCACGAGCCGCGACGTCGGTTGCGACCAGGATATCCAGAGTGCCGTGGGTGAATTCTTCCAGAATACGCAACCGTTTCTTCTGCGCGACATCACCGGTCAGCAGCCCTACGCGATGGCCGTCGGCCGCCAGATGCCCCCAAATTTCTTCACAGCGGTGTTTGGTATTGGCGAACACGATGCAGCGGTCAGGCCACTCTTCTTCGATCAGCGTCTGCAGCAGGCGCATCTTTTCTTCGTTAGAAGGATAGAACAGTTCTTCTTTAATGCGATGGCCAGTTTTCTGCTCGGGTTCGACTTCCACATATTCGGCGTTGTTCATCTGTTCGAACGCCAGTTCGCGTACACGATAAGACAATGTAGCGGAAAACAGCATATTCAGACGCTGGTTTGCGGAAGGCATGCGGCGGAACAACCACCGGATATCTTTGATAAAGCCGAGGTCGTACATGCGGTCGGCTTCGTCCAGTACCACAACCTGGATAGCGCCCAGATTGACATGGTTCTGTTTGGTGTAATCGATTAGCCGGCCGGTTGTGCCAATAAGAATGTCGACGCCATTTTCCAGCACCTTCAACTGTTTGTCATAACCGTCGCCGCCGTAGGCGAGCCCCAGCTTGAAGCCGGTCACTCGAGCGAGCGCTTCCGCGTCCGTATGGATCTGGACAGCCAGTTCGCGGGTTGGCGCCATTATCAGTGCGCGAGGTTGATTGACCTGACGATCAGCGAGAGCCGGATGGGAAAGCAAATGATGAAAAGTAGACGCCAGAAACGCCAGCGTCTTGCCAGTACCGGTTTGCGCCTGTCCTGCTACGTCACGCCCTGACAAAGTCAGCGGCAGTGCCAATGCCTGAATCGGGGTGCAGTTATGAAACCCTTTACTTTCAAGCGCTTCGATAACCAGCGGGTGCAGCGCGAAGTCGGAAAACTTCTGTTCGGTTAAGTGTGTTTTGCTCATAGTATGATAGAATATCAGCTAACTGTTGCTTTACGAAAGCGTATCCGGTGAAATAAAGTCAACCTCACAGTTGGTTAATGCTACACCAACTAGGTAGATATAATCCTGCGGAGTAGAACATGAGCGATAAAATTATTCACCTGACAGACGGCAGTTTTGATGCAGAAGTATTGCAGGCTGAAGGTCCTACACTGGTTGATTTCTGGGCGGAGTGGTGTGGTCCCTGTAAAATGATTGCTCCGATTTTGGACGAAATCGCTGACGAATTTGAAGGTAAGTTGACGGTAGCCAAGTTGAACATTGATGAAAATCCGGCAACTGCACCGAAGTACGGCATTCGCGGCATCCCCACTTTGTTACTGTTTAAGAACGGAGAACTGGCTGCCACCAAAGTGGGCGCGTTGTCTAAAGGTCAGTTGAAAGAGTTCATCTCCCACAATTTATAATCTGCTTTACAGCATTTCCCTGGGCGGCGGCAGATAATGAGTTTTCTCATTTTGATTGCTGGACGCCCATCGGGAAGCGTGCTAGATTCGTCATTACTGCATATCGTACTTACCTATGTTTAAACCTTCGGGTTTAAGCCTGAAGTTAGAGTCTAGAGCTTTATTCTGTGTCGAAATCGGAAAGTGTTTAGTTATCGATATACATTATCCGGTTTGGCAATCTGATAGTTTTAAATTAATTGGTTTTTTAAGGTGTCTTCGATCTTTTGCCGTGTTGTATGCGCAAGGTTCGCGTATTTTGGCGCTGACTATAGCTCGGGCATCCAGTGGTTGAAGGCCGTTACAGAGGCACGGATGATCCTGCCATACCATTCACGTTAATAGTTCGAGATTTACCCCGAGTTTAAGAACCCACCATTATGAATCTTACCGAATTAAAGAACACGCCGGTTTCTGAGTTGATTACTCTTGGCGAAAATATGGGGCTGGAGAATCTGGCTCGCATGCGTAAACAGGATATTATTTTCGCTATCCTCAAGCAGCACGCGAAAAGCGGTGAAGACATCTTTGGCGATGGTGTGCTGGAAATATTGCAGGATGGTTTTGGTTTCCTCCGTTCAGCAGACAGTTCCTACCTCGCCGGCCCCGATGATATCTATGTTTCCCCCAGTCAAATCCGTCGCTTCAACCTTCGCACCGGTGACACTATTTCCGGAAAAATTCGCCCGCCGAAAGAAGGTGAGCGTTATTTTGCGCTACTGAAAGTTAACGAAGTTAATTACGACAAGCCGGAAAACGCCCGCAATAAAATCCTGTTTGAAAACTTGACGCCGCTGCATGCTAATTCTCGTCTGCGTATGGAACGCGGTAACGGTTCGACGGAAGACCTGACCGCGCGTGTTCTGGATCTTGCCGCGCCTATCGGTCGTGGTCAGCGTGGCCTGATCGTCGCGCCGCCGAAAGCAGGTAAAACCATGCTGCTGCAGAATATTGCACAGAGCATCGCCTACAATCATCCGGATTGCGTACTGATGGTTCTGCTGATTGATGAGCGTCCGGAAGAAGTCACGGAAATGCAACGTTTGGTTAAAGGGGAAGTTGTTGCGTCGACGTTTGATGAACCTGCCTCCCGCCATGTGCAGGTCGCCGAAATGGTGATAGAGAAGGCCAAGCGCTTGGTTGAGCACAAGAAAGACGTCATCATTCTGCTGGATTCCATTACCCGCCTGGCGCGCGCTTACAACACAGTGGTGCCGGCCTCAGGTAAAGTGTTGACCGGTGGTGTGGATGCTAACGCTTTGCATCGGCCGAAACGCTTTTTTGGTGCCGCTCGTAACGTTGAAGAGGGCGGCAGCCTGACGATTATCGCTACCGCGCTAATTGATACCGGTTCCAAGATGGACGAAGTGATTTACGAAGAGTTCAAAGGGACAGGCAACATGGAACTGCACCTTTCTCGTAAAATCGCTGAAAAACGTGTCTTCCCGGCCATTGATTACAATCGTTCCGGTACACGTAAAGAAGAATTGCTCACCACGCAGGAAGAACTGCAGAAAATGTGGATTCTGCGTAAAATTATCCACCCGATGGGGGAAATCGACGCAATGGAATTCCTCATCAACAAACTGGCGATGACGAAGACCAACGACGAGTTCTTCGACATGATGAAACGCTCATAACGCGGATCCCATCGCTGTTGTTTAAAAAAAAACGCCACCATCATCGTGGCGTTTTTTATTGTCAGCGTTAAACCCCCTCCTGGGGAGGTGGTGATTGTTTAGAGGACATAAGGTTGTGTGTATTTAATCGTAGAGTCGGGTTAGTGAGGAATCTACATGCAGGTTTACGCCTGACCAGAGAGTAAATTCATGCCAGTGGCTGCCCCTTTATCCAACCGCCATTTTGGTAAAGCACGATAGCTTTATTTCAGAGCTATCACTATTTGCTCAGGTTCTCGATATCGGTAAAACCTGATGGTCCCCGATGTATTTTTACCGCTATGCGATGTAAGCCCTGACATCAGCGAGGGCATGCGTTCCTGTTGAAATGGGGCCTGTCTTATACTGCGTGGATGCCAGACATGTATTCATGCGAGATAGCGAGATGCTGCCCGCATTGCTCGTCAACCCTGAGTAAAGAGAGACATGGTGAAAGTCTTGACGGTTTTCGGTACCCGCCCGGAGGCGATAAAAATGGCGCCATTGATCCGGACAATAAATCAGGACTGCTTTTTTGAATCCCGCATCTGCGTGACGGCGCAGCATCGTGAAATGCTCGATCAGGTGCTGAGCCTGTTTGGCATCGTGCCGGATTACGATCTGGACATCATGCAGCCAGATCAGGAATTGGCGGAAATCTCCGCGCGTATTCTTTCCGGGCTTAAGCCGATTCTGGCCGATTTTCAACCAGACGTAGTGTTGGTGCACGGCGATACCACCACGACACTGATGGCCAGTCTGGCGGCGTTTTATCATCGTATTCCTGTCGCGCATGTGGAAGCAGGGTTGCGCACCGGTAATCTGAATTCACCCTGGCCGGAAGAAGCCAACCGCACGCTGACCAGCCATTTGGCCACTTACCATTTTGCACCGACACCGCAAGCTCGGGGCAACCTGCTGCGGGAGCAGGTTCCGGATGACCGCATCTGGGTCACTGGCAATTCCGTGATTGACGCACTGTATTGGGTGCGAGATCTGATTGGACGCGATCCGGTATTACGTCGCGGGCTGGAAGATCAATATGCTTTTCTGAAGCCTGACAGCAAAATGATTCTGGTGACAGGGCACCGACGTGAAAGCTTCGGCGGCGGTATGGCAAGAATCTGTACGGCTCTGGCCGCAATAGCCCACCATCATCCAGATGTGCAGATTGTCTATCCGGTACACCGCAACCCGAGCGTGGCCGAGCCGGTCAACCGTATTTTGCACGGCATCAGCAATATCTTCCTGATCGAGCCGCAGGATTACCTGTCTTTTGTGTACCTGATGGATCGCGCCTGGCTGGTTCTCACTGATTCGGGCGGTATTCAGGAAGAGGCGCCCGCGTTGGGCCGGCCGGTGTTGGTGATGAGAGAAACCACCGAACGTCCGGAGGTTCTAGCGACTGGTGCGGTACGGCTGGTCGGTACGGATACGGACGCCATTCTGCACGGCGTATCTGCGTTGTTGAGCGATGAAGAGGCTTATCAGTCCATGTTACAGCGACATCATCCTTACGGTGACGGGCGCGCCAGTCAGCGCATAGTGGATATATTAAAGCAGCATCAGGTGATGTTATGAGTTTTGACACGATTTCCGTTATTGGGTTGGGGTATATCGGCCTGCCGACTGCCGTGATGTTCGCTTTGCGACATCCGAACGTAGTGGGCGTCGATTTGGATCGCTCGCTCGTGGAGGCCATCAATCAGGGAGAGATGACGGTTACTGAACCCGAGCTCGCCCGTCTGACTCGTATGGTGGTAGCGCAGGGTTCTTTGCGCGCTACCCACCGGCCGATGGCGGCAGATGCGTTTTTGATTGCCGTACCGACGCCGTTGCAGGGTGATCACCAACCGGATTTAACGTTTGTACAGATGGCAGCCCGAGGGCTGGCTGACGTCCTGAAGCCTGGCGATCTGGTGGTGCTGGAGTCCACCTCGCCGGTCGGGACGACAGAGCAACTGGCGGAGTGGCTGGCGCTGGCGCGGCCGGACCTGAGCTTTCCACAACAGTGGGGCGAGCAGTCGGATGTTCGTATCGCTTATTGCCCAGAGCGGGTTCTGCCAGGAAATATCATGCAGGAGCTGGCGCGTAACGATCGGGTTATCGGCGGTATGACGGAACGGTGCGCTGCTCGCGCCTGCGAGCTTTACCGCATTTTCCTCGAAGGCGAGTGCATGGTGACGGATACGCGCACAGCGGAGATGTGCAAACTGACGGAAAACAGTTTTCGCGACGTCAACCTGGCTTTCGCCAATGAACTGTCGCTGATTTGCGCCGAACAGGGCATTGATGTCTGGGCGCTGATTCGTCTGGCCAACCGCCATCCCCGGGTGGAGATCCTCCGGCCGGGGCCGGGCGTCGGTGGGCACTGTATCGCCGTAGATCCGTGGTTTATCGTTTCCCAGCATCCGCGACAAGCGCAACTGATTCATACCGCCCGGTTGGTGAATGATGCTAAGCCGCTGTGGGTGGTGGATCGGGTGAAGATTGCCGTGGCCGATGCGTTGGCGCAGAGCGGGAAAACGCCGCAGTCACTGTGCATTGCCTGTTTTGGGCTCACGTTCAAACCGGATATCGACGATTGTCGAGGAAGCCCGGCGCTGGATATCGCCGCCATGATCGCGGGATGGCACGCAGGAAAAACGCTGGTAGTGGAACCGTATTTGCCAGCGCTGCCGCCGATATTACGGGGCTGTGCCGTACCGGCTGATATCCGACAAGCGTTGCGGGACGCCGATGTTCTGGTCATGTTGGTGGATCATCAGGTGTTCCGCGCCATCCCTGCCGAGCAGATCGCCCAACGCTGGGTGGTGGATACCCGGGGTATCTGGCGTTGAAACGTGATTAACCGGAGTGGCCTATGACGCTATGCGCCGTGATCGAACCTTTAGTTTGGGAGAGCGAGTTTTTTCAGCGCTCCTGCGGCCGGCTGGGTTTTGGCCGAGATGCGCCGCCATTGACTGCCGCGGCGCTGGATAGGTTTGCGCTCTGTCAGGCTAAAATCGCCGCCAGCGAACTGGTGCGGGCGGATGCGCTCGCTATGTGGGGATTCCGGCTGGCGGAGGGCGAAGCGAGTTTCTGTATGTCGGTGGTACCTGCCGCCAGGGCGCAGTTCGCCGTCGGCGTGCGGCAGGCTGAGATTGGCGATATCCCGACGTTGCGTGCGGCGGCAGCCCAGTCGTTTGTCTGGAGCCGTTTCCGGACGCCCTGGTATCGGGAGGACGATTGCGGTCGTTTTTATGCCCGCTGGGTGGAGAAAGCGGTGGACGGAGAATTTGACGATGCCTGTCTGGTGACAGTGGCGCCAGGTGGCGCATTGACGGGTTTTGTGACGTTACGCCAACTGTCCCCACAGTTGGCGCGCATCGGGTTGTTGTCCGTGTTGCCTGGGATGCAAGGGCAAGGTATCGGACGGCAATTGATGCAGGTGTCGCGTGTCTGGTGCCAGCAGCGCCGGATCCGTCGTCTAGCGGTGGCGACTCAGACCAGTAACTTGCCCGCCATGCGACTGTATCTGGGGAGCGGCGCTCGCCTTGAGAGCACCGCCTACTGGCTGTATCGGAGCGCCCATGATCCCATTTAACGCCCCCGCAGTGGTCGGCTCTGAACTGGCGTACATCCAGACGGCGATGCAAAGCGGCAGGTTGAGTGGCGATGGTGACTTTAGTCGACGCTGTCAGCAGTGGCTGGAACAGTATAGTGGTAGCCAACGGGTGTTAATGACGCCCTCCTGTACCGCCTCGCTGGAGATGGCGGCCATTCTGTTGGATATCGGTCCCGATGATGAAGTGATCATGCCCAGCTATACCTTTGTCTCTACCGCGAATGCGTTTGTGTTGCGTGGCGCCCGTATCCGGTTTGTGGATATTCGACCGGATACGCTGAATATCGACGCGCGAGCCATCGAGGCAGCGATAACGGCGAAAACCCGGGCGATTGTGGTGGTGCATTACGCCGGCGTCAGTTGCGAAATGGGGGCGATTATGGCGTTGGCGCAGCGTTACGGCCTGTTTGTGGTGGAAGACGCGGCGCAGGGCATCATGTCGCGCTACCAAGGGCAACCGTTGGGGGCGATCGGCCATATCGGCTGCTTTAGTTTTCACGAAACCAAAAATGTCACCGCAGGCGGTGAAGGGGGCGCGACGTTGATCAATGCCCCCGAGCTGGTCGAGCGCGCAGAGGTGATTCGTGAAAAAGGCACCGACCGCAGCCGCTTTTTCCGCGGTCTGACGGATAAGTACACCTGGCGCGATATCGGTTCCAGCTATCTGATGGCGGAAGTACAGGCGGCCTATCTATGGGGGCAATTGGAGGCGATATCACGTATTCACCAGCGGCGTTGCCAGCTGTGGCAACGCTATGCAGCGGCCTTCCGTTCGCTGGCGGATGCCGGGCGTTTAACGTTGCCGCATGTCCCGGCGGACTGCGAACATAATGGGCACCTGTTTTTTCTGCGTTTACAGGATCGCGCCGAACGTACTGCATTTATCCGTCATATGTCGGAACGCGGTATTTTAACGGTATTTCACTATCTCCCGCTGCATACCAGCCCGGCCGGGCGACAATTTGGGCGCTTTATCGGCGATGACAGCTGTACGCTCAGGGAGAGCGACAGATTGGTGCGCCTGCCGCTGTTTTATAATTTGTCGGATGCGGAACAACGTACCGTGATCGACGCGGCGCTGGCATTTTTCTGATGTCTTCGCTGGCGCGCGCATCGGTGTGGACAGCCGGCTCGGTGTTGGTCAAGGTTGGCGCCGGGCTGGTCGTGATTAAGCTACTGGCGTTATCTTTTGGGCCTGAAGGTGTGGGGCTGGCGGGGAACTATCGCCAGTTGATCACCGTACTTGGCGCGCTGGCGGGCGCCGGTATTTCCAATGGCGTTACCCGGATGATCGCCGCGACGTCGACGACGGCCGATGCGCCTTCGGCGTCGTTGGGGACGGCCGTGACCATGACGCTGGGTTGTTCTCTGGCGCTGGCTCTGCTGTTGTGGTGGGGCGCCGTTCCGTTATCCCGTCTGTTGTTTGGCGTTGAGGATTATGACCGGGTTATCCGGGTGCTGGCGTTGTTGCAAGTCGGCATGGCCGTCGCCAGCCTGTTGCAGGCGATTCTGAAAGGCTTCCGGGATGCCCCAGCCTGTGCGTTGACCGTGGTGATCGGCAGTGTGTCCGGCATGATGGCCTTTGTCCTGTGTGTGTGGCTAACAGGGTATGTCGGCGCGCTGGTGGGGTTGGCGTTGGCACCGATGCTGCTGGTGTTTCCCGCTTGCTGGTTGTTGCATCGTCGCACGCCGTTGCGCTGGCGAACGTTTGCGCCGCGTTGGGATCGGCGGCAGGCGAGGTTATTGGGCAAATTTACGTTAATGACGCTGAGCACCGCTGTAACCTTGCCGGTGTCCTATGTGTTGATGCGTAATCTGCTGGCGGCGCAGGCCGGCTGGGATGCCGTGGGCATATGGCAGGGCATGATGACCATGTCGGACGCCTGGCTGCAATTCATCACCGCATCGTTCAGCGTTTGGTTATTGCCGACGTTGTCGCGCCTGACGGAGAAAACGGCGGTACGGGATGAGATTTTGCGGACGCTGCGTTTTGTCTTGCCGTGGCTATCGTTGGGGGCCGTCGCATTGTGGCTATCGCGAGATATAGGGATTGGGCTGCTGTTTTCGCCGAAATTCACGCCGATGCGATCGCTATTCGGTTGGCAATTGGCCGGGGATGTATTGAAAGTCGGCGCCTATGTGTTCGGTTATCTGGTCGTGGCTCGCGCATCGCTAGGTTTTTATGTGCTGGCGGAGGCCTGCCAGTGTGCGCTGCTGCTGGCTTTCGCCTATTGGCTGATCCCGCTGCGTGGAGCGATAGGCGCGGCCCAGGCGTATCTGGCGGCCTATCTGATCTACTTTTTACTCTGTGCGGGTGTCTTCACTCTTTATTGCAGGCGGGCATGAACACGTTGATTCACATTCTTGGCGCGGATATCCCTCACCATAATCAGACATTGCTGGGTTTCTTTAATGACAGCCTGACGTCCGAGGTTCCGCACCATTTTATGGTGGCGGCGCAGGACGCTGCCGCGTTACGGCGGGCATTTCCTGCGTTACGAATCGATGCCTTCGGCAGTAAGAGCGCGTTAGCCATGGCCGTGGTGCGCCGTGCCTGGGTTGATCGTTCGACGCGCTTCTTTTTTCACGGTCAGTTCAATGTCTGGTTGTGGCTGGCGTTGCTGGCGCGGCTGATTCTGCCTGCGCAGGTGAGCTGGCATATCTGGGGCGCGGATCTCTATGAAACGGCGTGCGGCTGGCAATACCGCATGTTTTATCTGTTGCGTCGCCGGGCGTTTCGTCAGGTCGGGCATGTTTTCGCTACGCGCGGCGATCTGGGCGTTGTGCGTCGCTTCCGCCCCCATCTGCCGGCATCGCTGCTGTATTTCCCCACCCGTATGCCGCCATTGTCCGAGCCCGCTGCGAACTCGAGCCCATCGACGCCCATGACGATTCTGGTCGGGAATTCGGGTGATCGCAGTAACCGGCACAACGAGGCGCTGGCGGCTATTCATCGCCAGTTCGGCGCGGACGTGCGGGTGGTGTTGCCGATGGGGTACCCGGCAGGTAACGCGGCGTATGTCGCCCAGGTGATGCGGCAGGGCGCACGACTGTTTGGCGCCAACTGCCGGGTGTTGCACCAGCCGCTGGCGTTCGACGACTATTTGGCGCTGCTGCGGCGCTGCGATCTGGGATATTTCATTTTTCAGCGGCAGCAAGGGATTGGCACGTTGTGTCTGTTGATTCAATTGCGCGTACCGTTCGTTATCAGCCGTGGCAATCCGTTCTGGCAGGATCTGGCTGAACAGCAACTGCCGGTACTGTTTTGCGAGGATCAACTGGATGAGGCGCGCGTACGGGAAGCGCGTCGGCAATTGGCCCGGACGGATGTGCGGCGGATTGCGTTTCTCAGCCCTAACTATTTACCGGGCTGGCGGCGGGCGCTGATTCACGCGATGGGAGGGGAAGCATGACGGCGTGGCAAGGTATCGGCCTGTGCGGCGTGTGGTTGCTTTGCGTGGGTCTGGTGGCGCAGTCGATCGCCAGCGAATACCGGCGTCATGGGTTCAGTTTTCACGGGGTGTTCTCGTTGGCGTATCTGGTGACGTTTTATGGCGGCTTCCCTTTCACCGCGATACTGGCATTTCATTTTAATGTCCAGCCGGTCGGGGCGGAGGCGCTGTTGCAGGCGCTGCTGGCGGCGGCGGCGTTTTATGCCGTTTATCTCGCCGGTTATCGTATTTGGCGGCCTAGCGCAAACGGCTCGGCTCACGCCTTTTCGGTAGGAATGAACCGCGCTGAGGCACTGTTGACGGCTGGTTTGCTCGGTGCCGTGGCGGTGATGACGGCGGCGGTTTTTTTCGCCAACAACGGTTTCCTGCTGTTCCGATTGCACTCCTATAGCCAGATCTTTTCCCGCGACGTCTCGGGAGTGGCGCTAAAGCGCTTTTTCTATTTTTTCCTCCCTGCAATGTTGGTGTGGTTTTTTCTGTATCAGACCCAACGCGCCTGGCTGGCGTTCTTGTTGACGACCGCGACGTTCGGCGCGCTGACTTATCTTATCGTCGGCGGGACGCGCGCCAACCTGATGATGGCGTTGACGCTGTTCGTTTGTATTGGGGTAGCGCGCGGCTGGATCGCCCTGAGGTGGATCGCGGTTGTGGGCTTGGCGAGTGTGGCGTTGATGTTCTGGCTGGCACTGCGGCGTTATGGGCTGAACGTTCATGGCGAGCAAGCTTTTTATACGTTCCTCTACCTGACGCGGGACTCGTTTTCGCCGTGGGAGAACCTGGCGTTGCTGTGCCAGCGTTATGAGCAGATCGTCCTACAAGGTCTGGCGCCGATCGCCCGCGATTTTTATGTGTTCATTCCCGCCTGGCTCTGGCCGGAACGCCCGGCGCAGATACTCAACAGCGCCAACTATTTCACCTGGGAAGTGTTGAACTATCATGCCGGGCTGGCGATGTCTCCAACGTTGCTGGGGTCGCTGTTGGTGATGGTCGGCTGGTGGGGGTTGCTGCCGGGAGCCATTCTGGTGGGCTGGATTATCAAGGGGTTTGATGTCCTCTACCAGCAAGGATGCCGCACGACAAATCGCGCGCTGGCGGCGGTGATCCGGGCTTTTTGTTTCGGGGCATTATTCAACCTGATTGTCCTGGTGCGGGAAGGGCTGGACGCCTTTGTATCGCGCATGGTGTTTTTCAGCCTGGTATTTATCGCCAGTGTATTGATAGCCAAAGGGCTGTATCGGTTGTTGGTGCGGGCTGGCGTGATAACGGATGCGCCGTCGACCGGCGTAGGAGAGTAGGAACGATGCGGGAAACCGTGCCTATCTATATGCTGCGCGGTATTGCGGTGAGCGGCTTTCGCGATAGGGATCAGTGCGTGGAGTATCTGTTTCCCGATGGGCTGCCACGGCCTGGCATGCTGGTGGCGCTCAACGCCGAGAAGGTGCTGACAGCGGAACGGAATGACGAGTTGCGGGCGCTGATGACGGCCTCCTGCAACTATGCCGATGGCATCAGCGTGGTGTGTTCTATTCGCCGTAAGTACCGTGCGGCGGACGTGACGCGCATTGCGGGCGTCGATCTGTGGGAAGCGCTGATGCAGCGTGCCGGAGCATTGGGAACGCCGGTATTTCTGATTGGCGGACGCGCGCCGGTGCTGGCGGAAACGGCTGAGCGACTGCGCACGCGCTGGCGGGTGAATATCGTCGGGATGCAGGATGGTTATTTCGACACGGAACAACAATCGACGCTACTGGAGCGCATCAACGAGAGCGGGGCGCAACTGGTGACAGTGGCGATGGGGTCGCCCCGGCAGGAGTTGCTGATCCGCGATGCTTATTGTCGTTATCCGGGGGCGCTGTATATGGGGGTCGGTGGTACTTACGATGTTTTCACCGGACATGCCCAGCGCGCGCCCGCGTTCTGGCGTAGGAACGGGCTGGAATGGTGTTACCGTTTATTGACGCAACCCAGCCGCATTCGTCGGCAATGGCGGTTGCTACGCTACCTTTTTTATCATTTTTCCGGCCGACTTTAAGCGGCGGCGCAATTTTCCCTCGTGATTCTGTGCTGAGATCAACGTAATAAATCGATGAATATTTCATCATGCGCGGGTACAGGGTGGTATGAATCCCGCCGGCATTGCGGTATCTTTTCGGCCGTTTTTTATGGCAGTCGGCCGACATCGCCGCAAGATGCGCCGTGCTTAAAAAAGCCTACAGAGCTCCATCGCTGGCAGGGATACAGCAACGACATACAAAAAACAGAGGATATATGGCAAATACAACCAAACAGGACAAGCTTCACCGTGGCCTGGAGGCGCGACACATTGAGTTGATCGCGCTGGGGGGCACTATCGGCGTGGGCTTGTTCATGGGGGCGGCGAGTGCGCTGAAATGGGCGGGCCCGTCTGTGCTGCTGGCTTATATCGTAGCCGGTATTTTTGTGTTCTTTATTATGCGCAGCATGGGCGAAATGCTGTTTCTGGAACCAGTAACCGGTTCTTTTGCCGTTTATGCGCACAATTATCTGAGCCCGTTCTTCGGTTATCTCACCGCCTGGAGCTACTGGTTTATGTGGATGGCGGTCGGGATTTCGGAGATTACCGCTATCGGCGTCTATGTGCAGTATTGGTTCCCGGATCTGCCGCAGTGGATCCCTGCGATTGCCGCCGTGGTCATGGTCGCTGTCGCCAATCTGGCTGCCGTGCGTCTGTACGGCGAGATAGAGTTCTGGTTCTCCATGATTAAAATCACCACCATTATCGTGATGATCGTGGTAGGTCTCGGCATTATCTTTTTCGGTTTCGGCAACCATGGGCAGTCCACCGGACTTGCCAATCTGACTGAACACGGCGGTTTTCTTGCCGGCGGTTGGAAGGGATTGCTGTTTGCGCTGTGTCTGGTGGTGGCATCCTACCAGGGCGTTGAATTGGTTGGCATTACTGCCGGTGAAGCCCGTAATCCGCAGGTGACATTAAAGCGTGCGATTAACAATATTCTGTGGCGTATCCTGATTTTTTATGTGGGCGCTATTTTCGTCATCGTTACCATCTTCCCGTGGAATGAAATCGGCACTACCGGCAGCCCGTTTGTGCTGACGTTCTCCAGGATCGGCATTACCGCGGCGGCAGGTATCATCAATTTTGTTGTGTTGACGGCGGCGCTATCCGGTTGCAACAGCGGTATGTACAGCTGCGGGCGCATGCTGTATTCCCTATCCAGCAACCGCCAACTGCCTGCGGCGTTGGGGCGTGTTACCGCCGGCGGCGTACCGGCTGCTGGGGTAGCGGTTTCTATCCTGTGTCTGATTGCCGGTTCGATGCTGAACTACATCATCCCGAATCCGGAAAAAGTTTTCGTCTATGTTTACAGCGCCAGTGTGCTGCCGGGCATGGTGCCGTGGTTTGTGGTGCTGATCAGCCAGTTACGTTTTCGCGAACAACATCGTGCAGCGATAGCGAGCCACCCATTCCGTTCCGTACTGTTTCCGTGGGTCAACTATCTGACCATGGTGTTTTTGGCATGTGTATTGGTGGGAATGTATGTGAATGTCGATACCCGTATGTCGCTGATCGTCGGCTGCATATTCCTGGGGGTGGTCAGCGTCTGCTACGCCTTGTTGGGACTGGGTAAAAAACAGGCGGAAATACAGGCTGAAGCCGAGTAATTTTCGCCGTGCGCCGGGGCGGAAAGGCGGTCTGGTTAGGGTTTGCTCATAAATGAGCAAAGCATAAGCAAACGCATCATTTCTGCGAAAAAGCACTGGACAGCCCCATATTAAATCCGTACTATCCCCACCCGCAACGGCGCTACGCGCCCGTAGCTCAGCTGGATAGAGCGCTGCCCTCCGGAGGCAGAGGTCTCAGGTTCGAATCCTGTCGGGCGCGCCATTAAGTTGTGCGCGGAGCTGCGGAGGTACCCCGTAATCGAGTACCGAAATACGTAGTTAAGCAGTGGTATATGGTGGCTATAGCTCAGTTGGTAGAGCCCTGGATTGTGATTCCAGTTGTCGTGGGTTCGAGTCCCATTAGCCACCCCAACTTCTAAAGTTTGTGATATGCGAAGGTGGCGGAATTGGTAGACGCGCTAGCTTCAGGTGTTAGTGTCCTTCGGACGTGAGGGTTCAAGTCCCTCTCTTCGCACCACACAAACGATTGAAGAAGAAAAAAATCGGCGAGTAGCGCAGCTTGGTAGCGCAACTGGTTTGGGACCAGTGGGTCGGAGGTTCGAATCCTCTCTCGCCGACCATCTTCTTTCCCGAAATATTCGGAAGTCTTATTAAGACCCGCATCCTTAATTAAGGGTGCGGGTTTTTTGTCATGGTTTCCCATCATGACAGATCATGCCACCTCATCTTTTGTCGTATTTCTTTTTTGACTGCCTTCGTGTACGTTTATTTGAATTTTAATTCATTTTTTGTGCATAAATAGGAGGTTTTCGTGTCAGTAATCATCCCGGTACAGGAACAATTTGAAGCCTATAACGCCCGTGATTTGGCAAGGTTTATCGCCTGCTATAGCGATAATTTTCGAGCCTACCGTATGCCGGCGACGTCGCCTTTTATCGAAGGGAAAATCGTGCTGGAAGCGTTTTACTGCGAACAACGTTTTAATAATCCAGCGTTGCGTGCCGAACTGCTTTCCCGCACGGTACTGGGAAACAAAGTGTTCGACCATGAAAAGATCTACGGCATCGCTCCCGGGCCGGTGGAAAGCATCGCGGTGTTTGAGGTGAAAAACGGGCTGATTGTTACCGCCTGGTTTTACTTCGTCGACTGAGTCGCGGGAAAGGCAGTGCCGTAGAGAGGGCGCTGCCATGTTGAGTGCTCGATATCTGGTTTTTCGATAGCAATGTGAATGTTTCGTCATGCCAGCGTGACGTGTTTGTTGGCATGTGACAAAACAATGAGGTATATCTTATATCCATAAGATATATGGGCGACCTCCTGTGGATGATATATTTTCGGGCATATTTACATCATACAGACCCGCCTTTTTTTGCCCGCAAATTACACGTACAAGAGTAAGTTATGGCATCACATCTCATTGATTTTCTTCTTATTGGTAATAATTTTGGTACACCAGAAATGCGCACCGTTTGGTCAGAGCAAAACCGGATGACCAGGCAGGTTGACGTAGAAGTGGCGCTGGCGCTGGCGGAGGGTGAACTGGGGGTTATCCCGCAGGACGCCGCTGATGCCATCGCCCGCCATGCCGACGCCAGTACATTGAATATCGAATCCATCGCGCAGGACGCCGCGCGCATGAAGCACTCTCTGATGCCTACCATCACCGCTATCCAGAAACAGTGCGGTGACGCCGGTGAGTACATTCATTATGGCGTGACAACACAGGATGTAGTGGATACCGCCACGGTGCTGCAGTTGCGGCAGTCATTCGATATCGTGGTGCGCGATACCCGTTTGGTCGCGCGTGAGCTGAAACGTCTGGCGAAGCAGTATCAATACACGCCGATGACGGGACGCACGCACGGCATGCAAGCGTTGCCGACGACCTTTGGTTTCAAGCTGGCAGTGTGGCTAGATGAATTTGTACGCCACCTGCAACGGCTTAATGAAATCCGTGAGCGCGTGCTGGTGGGCAACATCAGCGGCGCCATTTGCACCTATGCCTCCTTCGGCGAGCTGGGGCCGGAAATTGAACGCCAGACGTTGAAGCGTCTGGGGTTGAATACGCCGAATATCGGCTGGCAGTCCGCCCGTGACCGTTTTTCCGAATATGCCTCTGTCGCGGTATTGATCAGCGGCACGCTGGGCAAAATCGGTAACGAGCTGTACAACCTAATGCGTACCGAAATCAACGAAATCGAAGAGCCCTTCTCGGAAGGGAAAATCGGTTCCACCACGATGCCGCACAAGCGCAATCCCGCTGCCCTGGAAGGGTTGGCCAGCCTGACGGCGCCGCTGTTCAAAAGTGCTGCCCTGATTCACGAGTCCATGAAAGTGGAGCATGAGCGCGATGCCATGAGCTGGCGCGCCGAGTGGATCGCATTGCCGGAAATCAATATTTATCTGTCGGCGCAATTGCAGAACGCGCTGGGTATTTTGCGCGGCATGTCGGTCAATGAAAGACAGATGCGCGCCAATTTGGAATTGCAAAACGGGTTGCTGCTGTCTGAAAAAGTCATGTTTGAAATCGGCAAACGGTTGGGAAAACAGACGGCGCACCATCTGGTGTACGAATGTTCCATGGCGGCGTTTGAGCAAAATCGTCATTTCAAGGATGTGCTGCTGGAGCACCCAGTGCTGGCGTCACAACTGAGCGCAGATGATCTGGATGCGTGGCTCGATCCGACCAATTATCTGGGCAGCGCGCCGCAGAAAGTGGACGATGTCATTCGCTACGCCGACGATAGCGGCCTGCTGGCTGAATGACAGGAGTTGCCATGAGTACGATATTTCGCCAAGTTACACTGGCGGACGACGAGGCGTTTCTTGAGCTGGCATTAGCGGCTTATGCGCCTGTGCGCGAGATGGGCATCAAGTTTGATGCCGCTTACGCAGACATTGAGCGGATCCGTTTTCATATTCAGCATAATGGCGTGTACGTGATGGAAAAAGAGGGACGCTTCGCCTCTTCGTGTTCTATCCGTTACCCGTGGGGGCCGGAACCGGGGCCGTTTGGATTGCCGCATATCGGGTGGTTCGCCACACACCCTGATTTCAAACAACAGGGGCTGGGCCGTCAAATGCTGGACTGGCTGGAGCAAGACATTCTGCTTGAGCAGTTGAAGGCGCCGGCCGTATCGCTGGGGACCGCGAAAAACCATCCCTGGCTGCTTGAAATGTACAGACATTATGGGTTTAAGGATGTGTGTCAGGCTGATCTGGGTAAAGGACACCTGACTATTTTTATGGAGAAAGTGCTCGACCCGCAACGTTATGACCAGTGGAAAAAGAAACATCCAAGAGCGGAGATATAAATGAAAAAAATAATCTTATCAGCATTCGCATTCGCAGCTGCTTTACTGATGGCGGGTTGTGATTCTCAAAAAGATGACAAAGTTTTGCGCGTTGGCGCAACCGGTCAGAGTTACCCCAGCGCGTTCAAACAGGACAACAAGCTGGTGGGGTTTGATGTGGAAGTGACGGAAACCATCGCTAAAGATTTGAATTACAAAGTTGAGTGGGTTACTGCGGACTTCAGCGGCCTGATGGGCCAACTGGAAGCCAAAAAACTGGATACCATCGCCAACGTGGTAGCCATCACCCCTGCTCGCGAGGAAAAATACAATTTTTCCCAACCTTACAGCTACTACGGCAGTCAGATTGTGACCCACAAGGATAATACCGGCATCAACACGCTGGATGATCTGAAAGGGAAAACCGTGGCTGGCGTTTTGGGTTCCAATCACGTTAACAACCTGAAAAAGGCGTTTGCCGACGGCAGCGTCAATATTCGTACTTACGAAACCCGCGATGGTGCGATGAGTGATGCGCTCGCCAAACGGGTGGATGGTTATATCAACTCCCGCCCGATTCTGCTGGCGGAGATCAACAAGCGTAATCTGCCGTTTAAGATGGTCGGTAGCCCGCTGGTGGTGGAAAAAGTCGGCTTCCCGTTCCAGAAAGATGAGAAAGGAAATGCGCTGCGCAAACAGTTTGATGACGAGCTGAATAAAATGCGTACCGACGGCCGTCTGAAGGCGCTGTCTGTGAAATATTTTGGTGAGGATATCACTGCGGGCCAATAATCCCGCCTTTGCCCGCTAACTCCGCAGGCGCCGGCTGGCGCCTGCTTCAAGGTCTTATCCATGAATATCGATTTCTCCTACCTGCTGAAGGTATTCCCCCAGGTATTGATGTATTTGCCGACCACGGCACTGTTGGCGATTGTCTCGATGGCGATCGCGATTGTGCTAGGGCTGGCGTTGGCGCTGATTCGTGAAAGCCGGGTGCTGGTGGTGGCGAAGCTGGTGGAACTGTATATCTCCTTGTTCCGCGGCATTCCTTCGCTAGTGCAACTGTTCATCATCTATTTCGGTTTGCCTCAACTGTTTCCGGCGTTGAATGGCCTGTCGGCGATGACGGCGGCGATTATCGGCTTCAGCCTGAAAAATTCGGCCTATATGGCGGAAATTTTCCGCGCCGCGCTGGCGTCGGTGGATTTCGGGCAGACGGAAGCCGGGCTGTCTGTCGGGATGAGCCGAGTGCAGATCTACCGCCGCATCGTGCTGCCGCAGGCGATGCTCAATGCGCTGCCCGCAACGGGCAACACCTTTATTTCGCTGATTAAGGATACCTCGGTGGCGTTTGCGCTGGGCGTTTCCGAGCTGTTTGCCGAAGGAAAGATGATCGCCGCGGAATCGCTGCGATTTTTTGAAACCTTCCTGGTCGTGGGGCTGATTTACTGGCTGGTGATTATCGCCTATTCCTGGTTCCAGACCCGACTGGAGAAGAAACTGAGCCATTCCCGGCAGCGTTAAGGAGCCGACATGATTAGCGTAAAAAACCTGACTAAACGGTTCGGCGAACAGGTAGTGCTGAACAACATCAGCCTGGATATCGAAGAGGGCGAGGTGGTCGCCATCATCGGTCCTTCCGGTTCCGGTAAATCGACGTTGCTGCGTTGCCTGAATCTGCTGGAGAAGCCGGAGGCTGGCACCATCACCATCGGCGAGCAGACGCTGGATACCCGTGATTACACCACCAAGGCGGAATATGCACTGCGCCGGCAGACGGCGATGGTGTTTCAGAATTACAACCTGTTTAAGAACAAGACGGCGCTGGAAAACATCACTGAAGCTCTGATTGTGGTGAAAAAAATGCCGAAAAAACAGGCGGAGGAGATTGGCCTGGTGCTGCTGGAGCAGGTCGGTCTGTTGCCGCAGGCGAATCAGTACCCGGTCACGCTGTCCGGCGGGCAACAGCAGCGCGTCAGTATCGCACGGGCATTGGCGGTGGATCCGAAAGCGATTCTGTTTGATGAACCCACTTCTGCACTGGATCCAGAGCGTGTTCATGAAGTGTTGCAAGTGATTCAGAAACTGGCGGCCAACACCACCACCATGGTGATCGTGACGCATGAAATGCAGTTTGCCAGAGAGGTGGCGGATCGGGTGATCTTTATGGCGGATGGGCATATTGTGGAGCAAGGGCCGGCAGAGAAGGTGATCCGCTTCTCCGACAATCCGCAGACCCGCCGTTTCCTGCGCCAACTGACGAATATTGAAGAGCCGTCAGAGTTTGATATCTGACGCTAATACCTTGTTCACCTGCTACGCCCGTTGAAGCGGGCAGCCCTGAATTCGGGGCGAATAGAGGAGTCACCATAATGAAAGTGCACGCGCAGCATGAGCCGTTGGCACAGTTTATTCAGGCGTTCCGGCACGAGCTGCATCAGCATCCGGAATTGTCCAATCAGGAATTTGAAACCACGCGGAAAATTCGCGCCGTGCTGGAAAAAGAAGGTATCCACATTCTGGATTTGCCGCTGAAAACCGGTCTGGTGGCGGAAGTGGGTGGTTTACAGGATGGCCCATTGGTGGTGGTGCGCTCCGATATTGACGCACTGCCGATTGAAGAAGAGTCCGGTGTCGAATTCAGCTCGAAAAACCCCGGCGTGATGCACGCCTGCGGGCATGATTTTCACTCCTCTGCCGCGCTGGGCGCCGCAATTTTACTTAAACGCGCGGAAGCGGAATTGAAAGGCACCGTGCGGATTTTGTTTCAGGCGGCGGAAGAAACCGGTCTCGGCGCACCGGAGGTGATTGCGGCGGGTGCGTTGGATGGCGCAACCGCCATTTTCGGTATCCACAACGATCCGACGCTGCCGGTCGGCGTCATCGGCGGTAAAGACGGTGCGCTGACGGCGGGGGTCGACCGCTTTGAAATCAAAATTGCCGCCAAGGGCTGTCATGCCGCCAAGCCGCATGAAGGCAACGATCCGATCATCATTCTCGGTCAATTAATCACTGCGGTGCAGACCATCGTCAGCCGCAATGTCCCCTCGGATAACAACGCGGTGGTGTCCATCACTCAGGTGCACAGCGGCAGCACCTGGAACGTCATCCCGGATACCGCCTATGTGGAAGGCACGGTGCGTACCTTCAGCCAGGAGGCGCGCGATCTGATTGAGCGGCGTTTTCGCCAGGTGGTGGCCGGCATCGCCAGTACCTTCGGCGCAGAAATCGAGTTCATCTGGCATGCCGGCCCGCCATCGGTAGTGAATACGCCGCGTTGGGTGGAGTTTGCATTGCAGGTTGCCGGCGACGAGGGTTTTGACGCGCGTCGGGTGGAAGCCAGCCCGATTGGCGAGGACTTCGCGTTCTACCAGCAGAAACTGCCGGGTACCTTTATGATGGTCGGCTCCGGCGGCCCGTATGCGCTGCATCACCCCAAATTTCGGGTGGATGACCAGGCGCTGTTCCCCACTGCGCACTATCTGTATCAGCTGGCGAAGCTATCGCTGGAGCAGCTGTCGGCGCACTGATCAACGTGATTCGACGCGATAGAAACAACAACGCCGGCAACCAGCGTCGGCGTTGTCATTCATCCAGCCTGACTTGGCACGGCAATGGCTACGTGTTGCTATCGGCCTGAAAACCGACAGGATGTCTTGTTGGTTAATGGCGACAATTCTTGCTATGTGATGTCTCTATTCGGAGACGTTTAATTGCCTGAAATAAAAGAGTTTTATTTCGCATCAATGTATCTGTTGCCAATTGGCGACTCTTTCTGTGAACCCCGTCGTTATTTTTAGGCTGACGTTGTCGCCGGTTGCCATATAAACAAATTAAATGCTTAAAATTCAATAAATTAATTTTTAATGTTGAGTGTGTTTTTTTTGGCACGATATCTGCTTTATCTGTTGTGTAGATGCTCATTCCACTCTCTATGCTTGCTTCGGCTTCATAAACCTGGGAATGACGCAGAGCCTTTATGGTGCCTGGCGTCCACTGCCGGTGAAGGTGACTTCCCGGGTTTGCGGACGCAACGTTGAGTGGGGCACCTAAACAGTTGTCTTTCAGACCTGATTTTTATTAGCGCTTGCCTTTGATTGGGCAAGCGTTTTTTTTGCGCAAGGTAGCGGCGATGTTGAGGCCGTATTTTATTGATGAAGCACCTGCAGTTGCCGCCGGCAAGCATGTATATCGGCGGTTAAGCCGTGATCAGTGTCGGCAAATGCTAAATGGTCTGTACGTCTGGTCGGGAGAGGGTTTCACAGCAGGGCGCGTTTCTGGCAATAAATCGGCACCTGTATAACGCATCACATTATTTGTAACATGCGTTTTGTAACAATGATGTGATCAAATCACGTTATGCGTAACATGTGTTATGTAACATGAGTTAAGGTGATCCGCTTCAAACTTTTGACCTTAAATTTAACGTTTTATAGCTACTACTTTTTATCCGGTAATTTTATTAGGTAATGAGGTGCGGCATGGTCGAAAGTACGCAATCCTGTGTGGTGGAAGGAAAGAAAAAAGTTAATGTCATTCATCAGGAGTGTCATTATCAAGGCAGCGGAACGCTGGTTAAAATAACTCGTGGCGGTATTTGCGGCTCGGATCTTCATTATTATCACGAAGGGAAAGTAGGTAATTATGAAGTCAAGCAACCTATGGTTTTAGGCCATGAGGTTATTGGTGTTATTGAGCAGAGTGATAATAAAGAATTACGTTATCAACAAAAGGTCGCAATTAATCCCAGCAAACCCTGCGGTCATTGTAAATATTGTCTCGCTCACGAAGAGAATCAGTGCGTGTCGATGCGTTTTTTCGGCAGTGCGATGTATTTTCCTCATGTTAATGGCGGTTTTACTCAATATAAAGTTGTCGATACAACGCAATGTATTCCTTTTGACAATCAGGCTGACGATCGTGTGATGGTATTTGCCGAACCATTGGCTGTGGCAATCCATGCCGTCAATCAGGCTGGCGATATTAAAGGAAAACGGGTGTTTGTGTCCGGTGTCGGGCCTATTGGTTGTCTGGTGGTCGCAGCGGCAAAAGCGATGGGCGCGGCTGAAATTGTCTGTGCCGACGTTAGCGAACGTTCTCTGGCCTTGGCATCTACCATGGGCGCCACCCAAACGGTGCATGCCCAATCGGGCGATTTCTCGGATTATCTGCAGGATAAAGGTTATTTTGATATTTCGTTCGAAGTCTCCGGTCATCCCCAATCGATTGTACGCTGTCTGGAAGTGACCCGTGCCAAAGGCGTTCAGGTTCAGGTCGGTATGGGGGGCGCGGTTCCCGATTTTCCAATGATGATGTTGATCGCCAAGGAAATTAAGCTGGTTGGTACATTCCGCTTTACGGAAGAATTCGCGACGGCGGTGCACTGGCTGAACGACCATGTTATCGATCCATTGCCACTGCTGAGTGCGGAATTTACGTTTACCGATCTTGAAGAGGCACTGTTATTTGCTTCGGATAAATCAAAAGCAGCAAAAGTACAGTTGGTCTTCTGAATTAATATTGTGAAGAGAGCAGAAAATGAAAAATATATTTTCACTGGAAAATAAAAAGATTCTGATTACCGGTTCGGCGCAAGGTATTGGTTTTTTATTAGCGAAAGGGTTAGCAGAGCAGGGTGCCGAAATTATCGTCAATGATATTACCGCCGAGCGTGCGGAACATGCCGTTGCGCAATTAACGGAGCAAGGGTATCGCGCTTACGCCGCGCCGTTTGATGTTACCCGTAGTCAGGAAGTGAATGAAGCCATTGACGGAATAGAAAAGAATATCGGTGCAATAGACGTACTGATTAATAACGCGGGTATTCAGCGGCGTCATCCTTTTACTGAATTTCCGGAAAATGAGTGGAATGATGTTATTGCGGTGAATCAGTCCGCCGTCTTTTTTGTTTCGCAGGCGGTGGCCCGTAAAATGGTGGAGCGCCGTGCCGGCAAAATCGTCAATATTTGCTCCATGCAAAGTGAATTGGGTCGAGACACTATTACGCCGTATGCCGCATCGAAAGGGGCGGTAAAAATGCTGACGCGCGGAATGTGTGTGGAACTGGCGCGTTACAATATTCAGGTTAATGGTATTGCTCCGGGTTATTTCAAAACAGAAATGACCAAGGCGTTGGTAGAAAACCAAGAATTCACCGCATGGCTGACGAAGCGTACACCCGCTGCCCGTTGGGGCGATCCGGAGGAGTTAATCGGCGCGGCGGTTTTCCTGTCATCCGGCGCATCCAACTTTGTAAACGGGCATTTATTGTTCGTCGACGGCGGTATGTTGGTCGCGGTTTAATACTGCCGACAAAATATAAATAAATTCGAATTAGCGGATACACCGTGTCTATGGCGGCGAGATTCTCGCTGCCCTTATTACAGGAATATCTTATGCCTTTAGTCATTATTGCTGTAGGGGTCGCGTTATTATTGATCCTGATGATTGGATTTAAAATAAATGGCTTTATTGCATTAATTCTGGTTGCCGCCTTGGTCGGCGTCGGTGAGGGCATGGCGCCACTGAAAGTCATGTCTTCTATTCAGTCCGGGATTGGCGGTACGCTGGGCGGGTTATCCATGATTCTGGGTTTCGGCGCCATGCTGGGACGTTTAATTTCGGATACCGGCGCGGCACAACGCATTGCGACAACCCTTATTCACCATTTCGGGAAAAGCCGGATTCAATGGGCCCTGGTGATTACCGGCCTGATTGTCGGGCTGGCCATGTTTTACGAAGTGGGTTTTGTCCTGCTGTTGCCGCTGGTGTTTACCATCGTGGCGGCGGCGCAACTCCCGCTGTTGTACGTTGGCGTTCCCATGGTCGCCGCATTGTCCGTTACGCACTGTTTTCTGCCGCCCCACCCAGGGCCGACCGCCATCGCCACTATTTTTAACGCCAATCTGGGCGTGACGCTGCTATACGGGATGATCATTACCATTCCAACGGTCATTATCGCGGGGCCGGTGTTTTCCCGGTTTTTGAAGAAATACGAGAAAGAGCCGCCCAAGGGGTTGTTTAACCCGAAAATTTTCACTGAAGAGGAAATGCCGGGTTTTGGCGTTAGCCTGTTGGCGGCGATTATCCCCGTCATTCTGATGGCTGCCGCGGCGATCTGCGAAATGCTGTTGCCAAAAGAGAATGCGGTTCGGCAATGCTTTGAGTTTATTGGCCATCCGGCGGTGGCGTTGTTTATCGCCATCGTGCTGGCGGTCTTTACGTTGGGGCTGCGTGGTGGGCGAAATATGGCGTCGGTGATGGACATCGTCAGCGATTCCATCGGTGCGATCGCCATGATCCTGTTTATCATTGCCGGCGGTGGTGCATTCAAGCAGGTCCTGGTCGACAGCGGCGTAGGGCAGTACATTGCCGAGCTGATGAAAGGGTCGTCGCTGTCGCCGTTATTGATGTGCTGGACGGTTGCGGCGTTGCTGCGCATCGCGCTGGGGTCGGCCACGGTGGCCGCTATTACGACGGCGGGCATCGTGTTGCCGCTGATTTCGGCCAATCACGCCGATCCGGCGCTGATGGTGTTGGCGGTAGGGTCGGGCAGCGTGATTGCCTCACACGTTAATGATCCCGGTTTCTGGTTGTTTAAGGGGTATTTCAACCTGAGTGTCGGCGAGACATTAAAGGTGTGGACGGTGATGGAAACTTTAATCTCTGTTCTGGGTATCATCGGGGTATTGATATTGAATAATATTATTCATTAAGCATTAACGGCATGCGGGGCAGGAACGCTGCGGCTTCCTGCCCCGAAGAGCAGCGTGAAGAGGCGTGATGAGAAAGTATCGGGTTTCCTTGCAGGACATCGCTAATCTGGCGAATGTCACCAAAATGACGGTTAGCCGTTATTTACGCACGCCGAATCAGGTTTCTCCTGAAACAGGAAAAAAGATTGCCCAGGTGATGGCGGATATTGACTATATCCCCAATCGTGCTCCGGAAATGTTGCTGAATATAAAAAGCTATACGATAGGTGTATTAATTCCTTCGTTTACCAATCAGCTTTTTGCCGACCTGCTGGCAGGCATTGAATCAGTGACATCCGGTAATCAATACCAGATTTTGATTGCTAATTATAATTACAAACGGGATTCAGAAGAAAAACAGATCCTTAATCTGCTCTCTTATAATATTGACGGTATTATTCTTTCCGAAAAATCACACACCTTGCGGGCAGTGAAAAATCTACGCAATGCCAATATTCCCATTGTAGAAGTGATGGATACCGAAGGCGAAAGCCTGGATATGGAGGTTGGGTTTCAGAATAGCCGTGCGGCGTTTGATATGGTGTCGACGATGTTGGAAAATCGTCAGAAAAAGAAAATTATTTATTTTGGTTCCCAAGATGATTTGCGCGATGAATTACGCTATCAGGGGTATTGCGACGCAATGCGGCAACACGGGTTGTCATCCTATCGAATTAACCCCAAATCTATTTCTTCCATGCAGCTCGGGGCGCAACTGATCGAACAGGCGTTTATTGAGTATCCCGATCTGGATGGAATATTTTGCACCAATGATGATATTGCTGTCGGCGCATTATTATATTGCCTGAGAAAAGGTATTCGTGTACCGGAGGACGTTTCTATCGCTGGGTTTCATGGCCTTGATATCGGACGAGAAATGATACCCAGTCTTGCCACTGTTATTACCCCTCGCTTCGCTATCGGGCAACGGGCAGCGACCATTTTGCTTAATAAAATCAGTGACAGAGACTACTCAACGTATTCAACGGATTTGGGGTATCAGATTTACCGCGGAGATACGTTGTAGCATCGCGTTCCATTCAATCAATAGGATACATACTCATAACCATCACGATGAAAATACGGCTCTGTCTTTGGCGATGATCATTACCTGCTGGTGATTTTGATAAAGGCAGCGCGGCTGTATGCCAACAATTATTCAATGCTGATTCAGGATGTCAGCGTGAATACGCAATCAGCCGTAAGCGTTTGATGTTTGATGTTGTGGGCGTGAGCGCGGCAGGTTTGCCTCGACCTGTCGGCGGTTCAGGGCATGAACAGTTGACGATTTTTCATCAGGTGGTATCCAGCCTAGAGGGCGGCGCGATGATTCAGGGCGCTAAATGAACGCCGCCCTGCTTTCTTGGTGCAGGGCGGGCGTATTTATTTCTGCTCGGTTTGCAGAGTGAGTGTAAGCCCTTCGCGCCGCATTCGGGCGGCATCTTCATACATCTTCAGCCGGTCGAAAGCGTCGGCGCACCAGGCGTAGTCATACGCATCCGGACGCAGTGCCAGCGCGGCCAGAAAAGCTTCGCTGGCCTGTTTCCATTCGCCGTGTTTCATCAGTAATTGACCCAGCGTGCTGTGTAGCAGGGCATCATCGGCACGTTGTTTGAGCTGCTGGCGCAGCGCTTTTTCCAGCGGTTCGGGGTTGCCGGTCTGCAATCTCGGCATCAGTTGCACCAGACGGTGATCGTATTGCCGTTTCAACCCGTCAATGATGATGTTTTGCGATGTCGTATGGTCATCGCATGCGATGAGGTGTTCTGCCATCGTCACCTGCATTGACAGATCCTGCCGTACCTTGCGGTTCTGGTTTTTCCACCATTGCTTCAGCCCTTCGCTGCCGCCTTCCGCCATGGCTTGATCCATCAGCCCGATAGTGGCGCGTTGCTGCAGTGATTGCAGATGCGCTTCGTCATGAATGCGAGTTTTGCGCATGGCGGGGAGGATATCCAGCAGGGCGCTATAAGCGCTGGTGCGCAAAAACGCCTGCTCCGCCAGCCGCAGGACTTCCGGATGACGCGGCGCTACTTCCAACAATCGATCCACGCCGTGCCGGGCGGCGTGATCTTCATTACGCGCCAACTGGATGCGTACTCGGGTGATGTCCACCGGTAGCTGATCGTTGTCGGCGATTTCCGCCGCCCGCTCCAGATATTGCCGGGTGCGGAAATCGTCGCCGCGCTGCTGGGCCGCTTCGGCCGCCAGCAAATAGTTGACCACCGGCTGATCGGCGTGGTCGGCGTTGCGGGTCAGCAGCTTTTCAACCTGATGGTAGTCGCCTTCGGTCAGTTTCAGCAGCGCCGCCCGGGTTTGCTGGCGAGCGCGGCTGCGTTTACGGCCAATAAACCAACCCCGGGTGCGGGCACCCGTGCGGAACAGACGTCTGAGCAGCCATTCCAGCGCAGTAAATGCCAGTAGTAATAACACCAACATGATGACCAGCCCGGTCACGCTGGTTTCAATGTTGTAGTTATCTGTCTGAATCAGGACGTAGCCCTGATGGCCGGCCAGCATCGGGCCCACTACGATGCCGGCGATCAGAATCGCAAACAGCAGAAAAACCTTCAGCATGTTCAGCCCTCCCGTGGGGTTGCAGCCGGTTGAGTCAGCAGGTTGCGAACCCGGGTTTGCATCAGCTGTTCAAGTAACGGCTGGCTCTGCAACTCGGTCGGCAAATCCATGGTTATCGATTGCTGGCTTAACATATCCAACTGTTCGAGAAACGCTTTGGTCGTGGGATCCTCTTCGTCAAAATAAGCGCGAATCCAGGTTGCGGCCGTTTCCAGCGATTGTTTGTAGGTTTCATTCTGGTGGCGCGGAACCGCCTGTGCGGCAATTAACAGGCGGGAGCGGATGTTTTCGCGCAGATAGACGTCCTGATTCGGTGCCAGCAGCGGCTCAGCCGTGTTGTCCCGGCGGCGGATGGTAATGAAATCGGACAGGAAGTTATGCCAGCTTTTGCTCAAATTCTGGCGCCATTCGCTGAGGGAGGCCGACAGCGTGGTATCGTTTTCTTCCATGGGTTCATCGTTGCTGCTCTCGGTATCCGCCAGTCGCAGGTTGTCTACTTGATCCGCCAGCAGGTTGACCTTAAGGATGATGCCGTCGAAATCGATCTGGCTGATGTTTGCTAACTGGTTGATATCATGAGTGATGGCGCGGCGGACATCGAGCAGACTGGGGTCGTTCATCTCCGCCAGACTGGTATCGGCGCTTTTCAGCAACGCGCCGGCGGTGGTGACGTCCTTATCGCTCCATAGTTTACGTCCGGCCTGTTTAACCAGAAAGTCTGCCTGCGCCAGCAGCCAGGTTTTGGCGTCGCTGTTGGACAGCGTTGCCAGTTTTTCCTGCATTTCTCCCGCCTGTCGGGCCAACGCCGTCAGACGTTGTTCATCCGCATTCTGTATCTTGCTCTGCTGTTCCTGCGCCTGCTGCCATTGTTGTTGGGATTGTGTCTGTTGCTTCTGCAACGCGGCGATTTGCTCTTTCAGAAGGGCCGTTTCCGTCGACTGGCGTTGTAGCTGTTGATGGGCGTAATAGTAAACGCCGCCGCTCAGCGCTAGCGCGACGACGATAGCGACAGCGCACGGTACAATACCCTGACGGGCCGGTGGTGTCGGTGATTTCTGCGGATGCGCGGGTTCAACCCGTTCGACAACCTCTTCAGAAGGCGTTGAGGGGGTAACGTGTTCCGTCATAATCATACATCCTATGATCTTGGTTATTGTAGGGCGCGCATCAGCGCATCATTGTCGGCATTGTCGGCCACGTTGACGTCGTTCCAGCCGAGTTTACGAGCGGCCTCGGCCAGCCGCTCGCTGACGACGATGACCCGACATGTTAACAGCCAGTTGGCCTGATAAACATCCGGTACCAGGTCATGGAGCGCTTGCAGCATCTCCCCGCTGGTTATGACCAGTGTATTCACGCCAAGTGTTTGCCAACGTTGGCATTGTTCCGCGCCATCGTAGTGTACGAGCGTCCGCTGATAGCATTCGCAGTAGCTGACGATGGCGCCTCGTTCCTGCAACGTATCGCCCAGCAATTCTCGACCGCCGTTGCCGCGCAAGAGTAAGGCGTGCCGTCCGGCAACGTTTTGTAGTTCAGGAAGTTGTAGCAGAGTTTCGCTGGTGGCTCGCACCGGCGGGTAATTTACCGGCAAACCACTGACGGTATGCAGTGCTAATCCAGTCGTGCGCCCAACGGCGTAGTACGTCAGACTGCTGGGCCAGACATAGCCGCCGCGTGACATCAGCGGTTCGGCGAACTCCACCACATGTTGCGATAAGGCGAAAACCAGATCGCCTGCCTGAAGCGCAGCAAGCCGTGTGGGCAACGACGCTAATTCCCGGCCGGGAGAAAATTCGATTAACGGGCTGTGGTAGGCGTGAAAACCAGCCAATCGGAGACGGGCTACCAGTTGCTCACCTGCGGGGGAGGGACGGGTAACCAGAATCGTCATGAGTTGGCTCCCCCGTACACGGCCTGCAGTATCTCTCTGGCGCCGGCGGCCAGGAGTTCATCCGCCAGGGAAATACCCAACTGTTCGGCGTCCTGACGGCGACCGGTGCGTTCGCCGCGAATGATGCGGCTGCCGTCGGGAGACCCTACCAGCGCGCGCAACCAGATGGCGTCATCCTGCAATTCGGCGTAGCTGCCGATCGGTACCTGACAGCCGCCTTCAAGGCGTGTATTCATAGCGCGTTCGGCCAGTACACGCACGGCGGTATCATCATGATTGAGCGGAGCCAGCAGTGCGCGCGTCCGTGTGTCGTCGAGGCGACACTCCACGCCGACAGCGCCCTGACCCACTGCCGGGAGTGATTGTTCTGGACTCAACGCTGCGCGGATTCGGCCTTCCAATCCCAGACGGTTCAGACCGGCGACAGCCAGAATGATGGCGTCGTAATCGCCGTTATCCAGTTTGCCGAGCCGGGTGCCGACGTTGCCGCGTAGATCGCGGATAACCAGATCC
The DNA here is from genome assembly GCF_014855505.1 of Musicola keenii. NCBI lineage: Bacteria > Pseudomonadati > Pseudomonadota > Gammaproteobacteria > Enterobacterales > Pectobacteriaceae > Musicola > Musicola keenii. Next base: position 316,526 of record NZ_JAAWVW010000001.1, read on the forward strand.
GGACGGCGGGCGCGAAGTTGGCATTGGCGCCGCAGGCTGGAGGTGCCGACTACGGCGCCGGGCGGTAATGCATCCAGATTGGCGTATCGGTTCGAGACGAAGGCGTCGCGCGGGTCGTCCCGCTCGCAAATAGTGACCAGACCTAATTGGGCTGGGAATTCGACAGGGACATCCTTCATGGAGTGCACGGCGATGTCGGCGCGATCTTCCAGCAAAGCCAGTTCAAGCTCTTTGACGAACAGCCCCTTGCCACCTACCTTGGCCAACGGTGTATCCAGCAAGACATCACCGCGTGTGACCATGGGCACCAGCTCCACCTGCAGCCCAGGATGACAGGCTTGTAAACGTTGCTGCACGTAGTGCGCCTGCCACAGCGCGAGCGGGCTTTGTCGGGTGGCAATCCTTAGAATATTGTCTACCATGCTTGATACCGTTTTCGATCCTTTCTTTTCATCGTACCACCGAAGGCGAGCCGGTGTCAGTGGCGGGCGGTGGTCGCGCCTGACGGGATGTGATTCAGGGTGTAAAGAGAGATGACACCGCTCCCTTGAACAGGCGATAATCTGAGCAGTGGCGAAGCACCATTAGACAAATCTAACTTTCTTTACTTTCTTTACGCTGTTTCAGCAAGGTGTTAAATTGATCACGTTTCCAGCAATACCTGCCCGCTATTCCTCTAAGCAAATTACAGGGCAGATCCGGAAGCGTCGGCTTTATTTATCGGCACTGGGATAAGCAGGCAAAACGTCTTGTACTTCTACATCGAGACCCTGAAGCAAAGACTGGATGCGATTAACCAACTGCGTGTTGATCGTGCTCTGGAAGCAATGAAACCCGCTTTTCAGCAGGTATACAGTCTTTTGCCAGTTTTATTACATCATCATCATCCGCTGATGCCGGGATATGTGGAAGGTAAAGTTCCGCACGGCATTTGCCTGTTTACGCCTGATGAAAAACAACAACATTACCTTGATAGTGTAGAGCTTCGCTGGGGTGAGCTGTCGGCGCCCGATCACAAAGACGAGTTGCCGATCACCGGCGTTTACTCCATGGGTAGTACCTCCTCTATCGGTCAGAGCTGCAGTTCCGATCTGGATATCTGGGTTTGTCATCAATCCTGGCTCGATAACGACGAGCGTCAACGTCTGCAACAAAAATGTTCTTTGCTTGAAAAATGGGCGGCGGGACAAGGCGTGGATGTCAGTTTTTTCGTGATGGACGAGAACCGTTTTCGCCACAATGAGAGCGGTAGCCTCAGCGGCGAGGATTGTGGTTCGACCCAGCATATTTTGCTGTTGGATGAGTTTTACCGCACTGCAGTGCGTATGGCGGGCAAACGTATTCTGTGGAATATGGTGCCGGTGGAAGAGGAAGCCAATTACGATGAGTACGTGCTTTCCCTGTATGCGCAAGGTGCACTGGCTCCCAACGAATGGCTGGATCTGGGTGGATTGAGCACGTTGTCGGCGGAAGAGTATTTCGGCGCCAGCTTGTGGCAGTTGTACAAGAGCATAGACTCTCCCTATAAGGCGGTATTGAAAACGTTGCTGCTGGAGACTTATTCCTGGGAATACCCCAACACCCGCCTGTTGTCGACAGAAATCAAGACCCGTCTGCACAAAGGAGAAATCGTCTCCTATGGCCTCGATCCTTACTGCATGATGCTGGAGCGTGTAACCCAGTATCTGAATGATATCGGCGATACCACCCGTTTGGATTTGGTAAGACGCTGTTTCTACCTGAAAGTGTGCGAGAAACTGTCCCTCGAACGAGCGTGTACCGCCTGGCGTCGCCAGATTCTGGCCCAAATGGTTCGGGAGTGGGGGTGGGATGAGACCCGTATCCGGGTGCTCGACAATCGTGCCAACTGGAAAATTGGTCGAGTACGCGAGGCGCACAATGAATTGCTGGATGCGATGATGCAGAGTTATCGCAACCTGATCCGCTTCGCACGTCGCAACAATTTGAGTGTCAGCGCCAGCCCGCAGGATATCGGTGTGTTGACCCGCAAACTGTACGCGGCTTTTGAAGCGTTGCCAGGCAAAGTGACGCTGGTTAACCCGCAGATTTCACCTGATTTATCGGAAACCAACCTCACATTTATCCATGTACCGCCGGGCCGTGCCAATCGTTCAGGTTGGTATCTATACAATCAGGCGCCGTCAATGGACGCTATCGTTAGCCACCAGCCGCTGGAATATAACCGCTACCTGAATAAGCTGGTGGCTTGGGCGTATTTCAATGGTCTGCTGACGCCGTCCACCCGTTTGCATATTAAAGGGCACGATCTGTGCGATATCGCCAGGTTGCAGGAGCTGGTCTCCGATGTTTCCAGCCATTTCCCGCTGCGGGTTCCCGCACCGACGCCGAAAGCGCTTTACAGCCCGTGTGAAATCCGACATCTGGCGATTATCGTCAATCTGGAATATGACCCAACGGCGGCGTTCCGCAATCAGGTGGTGCATTTTGATTTTCGGCAGCTTGATGTATTCAGCTTTGGCCAACAGCAGCAGTGTCTGGTGGGCAGCATCGACTTGCTGTATCGCAATTCCTGGAACGAAGTGAGAACGCTGCATTTCAGTGGCGAACAGGCGATGCTGGAAGCGTTGAAAACCATTCTTGGCAAAATGCATCAGGATGCTGCATTGCCGGAGTCGCTGGAGGTGTTCTGCTATAGCCAACATCTTCGAGGTCTTATTCGCACGCGGGTACAACAGTTGGTTTCCGAGTGTATCGAATTGCGCCTGACCAGTACCCGTCAGGATCCGGGACGCTTTAAGGCTGTGAAGGTGGCGGGTGAAACCTGGGGATTGTTCTTCGAACGTCTGAGCGTGTCTGCCCAGAAGCTGGAGAATGCGGTGGAGTTTTACGGCGCCATCTCCAATAACAAACTGCAAGAGTTGCCGGTTCAGGTCGAAACCAATCCAATCCATCTGCCGCCGGTAGTGGATGGCGTCGCCAGCGAGGGGATCATCCAGTTCTTTTTTGAAGATCAGCAAGATAATCAAGGGTTCAATATTTATATTCTGGATGAGTCCAACCGGGTTGAAGTGTATCACCACTGTGAAGGAAGCAAGGAAGAGTTGGTACGGGATGTCAGCCGGTTCTACTCGTCGTCGCACGACCGTTTTACCTACGGCTCCAGTTTTATCAATTTCAACCTGCCGCAGTTCTATCAAATTGTGCAGTTGGAAGGGCGTGTTCAAGCCGTTCCTTTTCGCAGCAATGCTATCTCCCATTTGTATTCCGCTTCAGCATCGGAAGAGAAAAATCCGGTGCTGAACCATCGGTTACAGATGCTGTGACATCTGTCTGCCGGGGTGTGCGTTGTCACCCCGACGGCCGTTTACCCAAAGTTGACGTCTTCGCCGCTCTGCTCGGAACAGGCCGTTGCCAGCAACGCCATGAACTTGTTGCCGCTGCGATCGCAAATCCAAAGGCCATCGCGGTAGTCGAAGTGATAACCGCCGCTTTTGGTCGCCAGCCAGACTTGGTGCATGGGCTCCTGCCGGTTGATCACAATCTTGCTGCCGTTTTCAAAACTGAGCGTCATGACGCCGCCGTTGGTTTCATAATCGATATCCGCATCGCCATCAAATCGATCCAGCGTTTCCTCTATTTTCAACATCAAAGCGTCGGCCAATTGATGAAACTCGCTATCGTTCATATTCGATTCCTATTGATTTTCATGATCCACCTGCGATTATAGAGAGCATAGGTCTATGAATGACAGGTTTTAACAAAATGAATAAAGTTTTTCGCCAGAGCGCGCTGGCTCTGTTGGTGTTGTCATTGGTTGGTTGTGGTCTTAAAGGGCCGCTCTATTTCCCGCCGGAAAATACGCCTGCACCAGCAAAACAAGTGCAACAGCAAACTAACCAGACTCAGCAACAATCGTCGCCTGCCAAAACCCAATAGTTGGAGATAGCCAGGTGGCATGATTGAGCAACAAGAGATTGCGGATAACGGGGAGCCATTCTCGTAGCGGATGTAAGTCAGCGGGGTCAGGATAATGCAGTTTTCCAAAATGCACGGTTTGGGCAACGATTTTATGGTTGTCGATGCCGTAACGCAGAATGTCTACTTTTCGCCGGAGTTGATCCGCCGGCTGTCGGATCGACACTGTGGCGTGGGATTCGATCAGTTGCTGATCGTCGAACCGCCTTATGATCCTGAACTGGATTTTCATTATCGAATCTTTAATGCAGACGGCAGTGAAGTTGCGCAATGCGGCAACGGCGCACGCTGTTTTGCCCGTTTCGTTCGTCTCAAAGGGTTGACCAACAAACGTGACATCAATGTCAGTACGCACAATGGGCGTATGGTTCTTTCCGTGACGGAAGACGAATTGGTGCGCGTCAACATGGGAGAACCCAATTTTGAACCGCAACAGGTGCCGTTCCGTGCGGCTAAGCCGGAGAAAACCTACATTCTGCGGGTGGCTGAGCGCACTGTGATGTGCGGCGTCGTTTCCATGGGGAATCCGCATTGCGTGATTCAGGTGGAGAATGTGGATACCGCGCCGGTTGAAACATTGGGGCCGTTGTTGGAAAGCCATGAGCGTTTCCCTGAGCGCGCTAATATTGGTTTTATGCAGATAATCAATCGCAATGCGATTCAGTTGCGGGTATATGAACGCGGTGCCGGAGAAACCCGGGCCTGCGGCAGCGGTGCGTGCGCAGCGGTCGCCGTGGGGATTCAGCAAGGGCTGCTGGCGGCGGACGTTAATGTCCGGCTACCGGGTGGTGAACTGAATATTCATTGGGATGGCCCCGGAAACCCGCTGTTCATGACTGGCCCGGCGACACACGTCTATGATGGATTTATTCATCTATGAAAGGGAATGAAGGGCAGGTTGCACGTCAGGAAATGACTGACGAACAGGTGCTGCAGTATCTGCATCAGCATCCTGACTTTTTCATTCGTCACGCGCATCAGGCCGCCCAAATGCGGGTTCCTCACCCGGTAAGGGGAACGGTATCGCTGGTGGAATGGCAGATGTCCCGTCAGCGCGCGAGAATTCAGTATCTGGAAGAAGAAATCGCTCTGCTGATGGAACAGGCGATGCGTAATGAGACACTGTTTAACCAGCTGCTACAACTGCAATTGGCGTTGTCGACGGCCGATTCGTTGCAATCGCTGTTAGATCGGTTGTACCGATGGGCGCGCGATCTGGGGCTGTCGGGTGCGACGATCCGTCTGTTCAGCGATCGCTGGCGCATTGGCGCGCCTTCTGATTTTACGTATCTGGCGCTGAACAGAACGTTGTTTGAGCCGCTGCGCATTCAACGACTGGGCGACCAAAAACACTATCTCGGTACGTTGAACAGTGCAGAACTGCTGTTGCTGTTGCCCCAGGCCCGACAGGTCGGGTCGGTGGCCCTGTCGCTAATGGGGAACAACGGCGATCTGGGGTTGCTGATGTTCAGCAGCCGTGACAGCCATCATTATCAGGACGGAATGGGTACCGATCTGCTACAGCACCTGGCGATTCTTGTGCCGACATTGCTGGAGCGTTGGATTGAACGCTTATGACTGCGCCATCCCCCCTTGTCATACCGGTCAATGCCTTTCTTCGCTATCTGCGTGTAGAGCGTCGGCTCAGCCCATTGACGTTGCGCAGTTATCAACATCAGTTGCAGGTTATCGCATCGACTCTTGAAGAGAGCGGCGTAAGCGACTGGCGCCGGCTGGACGCCGCCGGTGTGCGTTCGTTGGCGGCGCGCGGCAAGCGCGACGGGCTCAGCGCCGCCAGCCTGGCCCAGCGTCTGTCTGCACTGCGCAGTTTCCTTGACTGGTTAGTGAGTCGGGGCGAACTGAGCGCCAACCCGGCGCGTGGCGTATCCGCACCCAAAGCGGGGCGCCATTTGCCGAAGAATATGGATGTGGATGAGACGGATCGCCTGTTGGCGATCGACCTGAATGATCCATTGGCTGTCCGTGACCGGGCCATGTTGGAAGTCATGTATGGTGCCGGTTTACGTTTGGCGGAGCTGGTGGGGCTTGATTGCCGTCATCTTGATCTGGCGGACGGCGAAATCTGGGTGTTGGGAAAAGGCAGTAAAGAGCGCCGTCTGCCGATAGGCGCCACTGCGGTGGCCTGGTTGCGACGTTGGCTGGATGTGCGTGAAATTTATGCGCCGGACGATGATGCCGTCTTTGTTTCCAGCCGGGGAAAGCGAATCTCAATGCGGAACGTACAGAAACGCTTTGCCGAGTGGGGGGTGAAACAAGGTATCAGCAGCCATGTTCATCCTCATAAACTGCGACACTCTTTCGCGACGCATATGCTGGAATCCAGTGGTGATTTGCGCGCGGTGCAGGAATTGCTTGGCCATGCCAACCTGTCGACCACCCAAATCTATACCCACCTTGACTTTCAACATCTGGCATCGGTGTACGATGCCGCGCATCCGCGTGCCAAACGAGGAAAATCCTGATGCATTTCTACCGTCCGCTTGGGCCGATCGGCGCGATGACTTTTGATCTGGACGATACGCTGTACGACAACCATGACGTTATTTTGCGCACTGAGCGGGAAACGCTGCGTTTTCTGCAGGATTACCATCCCGCGCTAGCGTTGCTGACGGTGGATAACCTGGCGCGACTGCGTCAGGAGTTGCGACAGCAGGAACCTGAAATTTATCATGATGTTACGTACTGGCGCTGGCGTTCCGTACAGTTGGCGATGCACCGGGCGGGTTTGACGCCGTCGGAGTCCCATCGCGGAGCGGACGCGGTGATGGCGGAGTTTGCGCACTGGCGCAGCCGCATTGAAGTACCGCAGGAAACCCACGATACCCTGACGGCTCTGGCGCAACGCTGGCCGTTGGTGGCAATCACTAACGGTAATGCGGATCCGCACGCCTGCGGTTTGGGGGACTATTTCCGTTTTATCCTGCGCGCCGGCCCGGATGGTCGTTCAAAGCCCTGGGGCGATATGTACCATCGTGCGGCGGAAAAGCTGAATTTGCCGTTGCACAGCCTGCTGCACGTGGGGGATGATCTCACCACGGATGTCGCCGGCGCGGTTCGCAACGGGATGCAATCTTGCTGGATCAACCTGCGGGACGGTAATCTGATGCATATTCCCGATGCCCGGTTGCTGCCTCATGTGGAGATTTTCAGGTTGGCATCGCTAACGGCATTGCTATAATCCCTGCCTTGCTGACTGTATAAATAAACAGTGGGATTTGTCTCCGGTCGGAGGCCGTGTTCCCTTCTGACGGATAACCGACGCCTATGGACGTATCTGATCTACTCGATAGCCTGAACGATAAACAGCGTGACGCCGTGGCGGCACCGCGCAGCAATATGTTGGTGCTGGCCGGCGCAGGCAGCGGCAAAACCCGCGTGTTGGTGCATCGTATCGCCTGGCTGCTGACGGTGGAGAACTGCTCCCCCTATTCCATTATGGCGGTGACGTTCACCAACAAGGCGGCAGCGGAGATGCGTCATCGTATCGATCAGCTGATCGGCACCAGTCAGGGCGGCATGTGGATCGGTACTTTCCATGGGTTAGCACATCGTTTGCTGCGTGCGCATCATCTGGATGCGGGACTGCCGCAGGATTTTCAGATTCTAGACAGTGAAGATCAACTACGGTTGCTCAAACGGCTGATTAGAGCACTGAATCTGGACGAGAAGCAGTGGCCGCCGCGTCAGGCGATGTGGTACATCAACGGCAAGAAAGACGAGGGGTTGAGGCCACACCATATCGACAGCTATGGCAACCCGGTCGAGCAGACCTGGCTGCGCGTTTATCAGGCTTATCAGGAAGCCTGCGACCGAGCCGGGTTGGTGGATTTTGCTGAGCTGCTGCTGCGCGCCCATGAGCTGTGGCTGAATAAACCCCATATCCTGCAGCATTACCGTGATCGGTTCACCAACATCTTGGTGGATGAATTTCAGGATACCAACCGCATTCAGTACGCCTGGATCCGGTTGCTGGCCGGCGACAGCGCCAGAGTGATGATCGTCGGCGATGATGATCAGTCCATTTATGGTTGGCGCGGCGCGCAGGTTGAGAACATCCAACATTTCCTGCGTGATTTTCAGCAAGTGGAAACCATCCGTCTGGAGCAGAATTACCGATCCACCGCGACTATCCTCAACGCCGCGAATGCGTTGATCGCCCATAACGGCGATCGCCTCGGCAAGAACCTGTGGACGGACGGCGTGGAAGGCGAGCCGATCTCCCTGTATTGCGCGTTCAACGAGCTTGATGAAGCGCGTTTCGTCGTTAATCGCATCAAAGTGTGGCAAGACGCGGGCGGCGCATTGATCGAATGCGCCATTCTTTATCGCAGTAATGCTCAGTCGCGCGTACTGGAAGAGGCGCTGCTGCAACAGAATCTGCCATATCGAATCTATGGCGGCATGCGTTTCTTCGAGCGTCAGGAAATCAAAGATGCGCTTTCTTATCTGCGGCTGATCGCCAACCGCAATGACGACGCAGCATTTGAGCGTGTGGTCAATACGCCGACGCGCGGTATCGGCGATCGCACGTTGGATGTGGTGCGCCAGACGGCGCGCGATCGTCAACTAACACTCTGGCAGGCGACCCGAGCGCTGTTGCAGGAAAAAGTGTTGGCCGGGCGTGCGGCGTCGGCATTGCAGCGTTTTCTGGAGCTGGTGGATGCGTTGGCCTCCGATACTGCCGATCTGCCGCTGCATGTTCAGACCGACCGGGCGATCCGCGATTCCGGCCTGTGGGGCATGTACGAGCAGGAGAAAGGCGAAAAAGGGCAGGCCAGGGTGGAAAACCTGGAGGAGCTGGTAACGGCAACGCGCCAGTTCAGTTATCAGGAGGAAGATCAGGATCTGATGCCGTTGCAGGCCTTTCTTTCCCATGCAGCGCTGGAAGCGGGCGAGGGGCAGGCGGATGCATATCAGGATGCGGTGCAACTGATGACCCTGCATTCGGCCAAGGGACTGGAGTTTCCACAGGTGTTTATCGTTGGTATGGAAGAGGGCATGTTTCCCAGCCAGATGTCGCTGGATGAAGGCGGCCGTCTGGAAGAAGAGCGCCGTCTGGCTTATGTCGGCGTTACCCGCGCCATGCATAAGCTGACCCTGACCTACGCCGAAAGCCGTCGTTTGTACGGTAAGGAAAATTACCATCGCCCTTCGCGTTTTATCGGTGAGCTGCCGCCGGAGTGCGTGGAAGAGGTGCGGTTGCGCGCCAGCGTATCCCGGCCGGTCAATCATCAGCGGCTGGGAACCCCGGTGAGCCAGAACGAAAGCGGCTATCGGTTGGGGCAGCGTGTTCGGCACGATAAGTTCGGCGAGGGCACCATCGTGAATGTGGAAGGCAGCGGTGAACATTGCCGGATTCAGGTAGCGTTTGTCGGGCAGGGAATAAAGTGGTTGGTGGCCGCCTATGCCCGTTTGGAGACGGTCTGATCGTGCCTGGAATGGCGTCCGCAGGCGCGGTCGCATATGTGGTGGCGTGTGTCGCCATCATCGGTGTGGCCGTGGTCGCTGAAACCTCTTTCTTCGTGTTGACAGCCTTTTTCATCTCGGCGTAACATGCGCGCATCATAATTCCCGGAGGACCCACGCCTTGGACACACCCAGTCGATACTGGCTCAATAACCTGATGATTAGGGACCACTTCTAAGGCTATCACTCCTGGCTGATAACCTTAGCGGTTGTCAGCGATACTTCTTTGTCGCATCGAGTCAGCACCGCCGGACGGTCTGAAACCTGATGGTGACTTTTCACCCCTGTTTCTGTGTTTCAATCGCGTTTTGTCCATCTCTGTTACGTTTTGGGAGCTGGTCTATGCTGAGCGCATTTAAACTGGAAAACTGCCGTTTAACTCGCCTTGAACTGGATGAAAATGACGATCTCACCTCGTCGTTATGGGTGGATTTGGTCGAACCGGAAGCGGAAGAGCGAGAGCAGGTGCAGAACCAGTTGGGGCAGAGCCTGGCTACACGGCCTGAACTGGAAGATATCGAGGCGTCGGCGCGTTTTTTTGAAGATGAGGATGGCATGCACATCCACTCGTTTTTCTTCTATGAAGACGCCGACGACCATGCCGGCAACTCTACCGTGGCATTCACGATCCGCGATGGTCGTCTGTATACACTGCGTGAGCGCGAGCTGCCGGCGTTTCGCCTGTATCGCATGCGTACCCGAAACCAAATGCTGGTGGATGGCAATGCGTATGAGTTGTTGCTGGATCTGTTTGAAACCAAAATCGAGCAGCTTGCCGACGAGATCGAGAACATTTACAGCGATTTGGAGTCGTTGAGCCGCGTCATCATGGACGGCCGTCAAGGCGATGAATATGACGATGCGCTCTCGACGCTGGCGGAGCTGGAGGATATCGGCTGGAAAGTGCGCCTGTGCCTGATGGATACCCAGCGCGCGCTCAACTTTCTGGTACGTCGTGCGCGTTTGCCCAGTGGTCAACTGGAACAGGCGCGGGAAATCCTGCGAGATATCGAATCCCTGTTGCCGCACAACGAATCGCTGTTTCAGAAGGTGAACTTCCTGATGCAGGCGGCGATGGGCTTTATCAACATTGAGCAGAACCGCATCATCAAAATCTTCTCGGTGGTATCCGTGGTGTTCTTGCCGCCGACGTTGGTGGCCTCCAGTTACGGAATGAATTTTGAATTTATGCCGGAACTAAAATGGAGCTACGGCTATCCGGGGGCGTTGGTGCTGATGTTGCTGGCCGGGTTGGCACCGTATCTCTATTTTAAACGCCGAAACTGGCTGTGATTATTTGATGACGGTATCCGGTGGACATCGGATACCGTTGCTCCGGTTGTTTTCCCGCGTTGCATCTTCCTTCCTGTTAGTGCGTGCTCTGTGTTGATTGTTTTTTTTCATTAGTCGGGAATTCCGCACACTTCTACCTGCTATCACAAATAGTTAGGTTTACAATAATTGCCCTCTCTTTCGGGTTGTGACAGGTACGGTTCATGGAAAGACTTTCTGCTTCCATTCAATGGGCGATTCTGCTGTCGGTTTCGCTGGTTCTGGGGTTTGGATTGCAGATCTACCATGTCCCGGCGGCATTATTGCTAGGGCCGATGTTGGTCGGCACCACCATGGGGCTTAACGGCGCCACGATCCGTATTCCCAAACGTCTGTTCTATGCCAGCAACTCCGTACTGGGCGCGCTGGTCGCGCAAAGTCTTTCCTTGTCGATTCTGAGTCCATTGGTTAGCGCATGGCCGCTGGTGGTTTTCGTTTTGCTGGCGACGCTGGTGGCAAGCGGCTTGTCCGGTTGGCTGCTGATGCGCTATAGCGAGTTGCCGGGTACCACCGGCACCTGGGGCGCATCACCCGGCGGCGCATCCGCCATGGTGGCGATGGCGGCAGATTTCGGCGCCGATGTGCGGCTGGTCGCATTTATGCAGTATCTGCGGGTACTGATGGTGACTGCGGCGGCGGCATTTGTCGCCAGCGCCGGCATCGGGAGCAATGCCGCAGCGCACAACGGCATGCTGGAGTGGTTTCCGTCGTTGAGCTGGCATTTTCCCGCCACGCTGTTGGTCGCATTCAGTTCCGCCTGGCTAGCGCGCCGATTACGCATTCCTTCCGGGCAATTGTTGGGGCCGATGCTTGTCGGCGCCATGCTGCATTCTACCGGAACGTTGACGCTGCAAACGCCGGAATGGCTGCTGGCGTTGGCTTATGCCTTTATTGGCTGGAGCATCGGGCTGGCGTTTACCCGCCCGGTGTTTTTGCTGGCGTTACGCACGTTGCCGAAAATGATGGTTTCCATCGTGACCCTGATGCTGTTGTGCGGCGGGATGGCACTGATGCTGGCTCACCTGTTGCAAGTCGATATGCTGACGGCTTATCTGGCGACCAGCCCGGGTGGGCTGGATTCCATCGCTATCATTGCCGCCAGCAGTCGGGTGGATATGGCTTTTGTTATCGCCATGCAGACGTTGCGTCTGTTCTCCACTCTGATCTTCAGCCCGATTCTGTCACGCTATATTTCGCGTCACGCGGTTGTCGGCGCGGCGTAACCGGCGCTGGGTATACAGGGCATCGGCGATGAAAATGAGCAGCGCCAACCAGGTGAAGCCAAAGGTAATCAACCGGTCGACACTAATGGTTTCGCCATAGACCACGACGGCCAGCAGGAACGTCAGTGTTGGGCCCAGATACTGAAAGAACCCCAGTGTGGAGAGGCGAAGGCGCATGGCCGCTGCGGTAAACAACAACAGCGGAACAGTCGTGACGACGCCGGCCATCATCAGCAGCAGCGTGAGCGAGGAGGGATTCTGCATGACGTGGCTAGTGGGTGAATCAGCGAACCGCAGCAGATAAACCATGGCGGCGGGCAGCAACCACAGGGTCTCGACCAGCATGCCGGTCTGGCCGTCGATACCGATTTTTTTACGCAGCAGGCCGTAAAACCCGAAACTGAACGCCAAAGACAGGGCTATCACCGGTAGTGAACCGAAGGTCCACAGCTGTACCAACACACCGAAGGCTGCCAGCAGCATCGCCAGCCATTGCATTGGGCGAAAACGTTCGCCGAGAAACAGCATGCCCAATAGAACGTTAATCAGCGGGTTGATGAAATAACCCAGGCTGGCCTCCAGAATGTGGTTGTTGTTTACCGCCCAGATATAAATCAGCCAGTTGCATGCTACCAGCAAGGCCGTTACCGCCAGCAGTAACAGCTGACGCGGGTGACGCAGCGCCTGACGCACCACTCCCCATTTGCGACTCAGGCTGAGTAGCAGCAGCATGAAGAAGAACGACCAAATGATACGATGACTGAGAATTTCATTCGGTGGAACGGCGGATAGCAGCTTGAAGTACACCGGAGCGATGCCCCAGATGATGTAGGCGCCGAGGGCGTAGCCGACCCCCTGGCGATGTTGTTGCACATTCATGGATTAGCTCGGGAAAACACGGACAGAGAAGGAGTCTACTCTAAAGCGAGGCGTTCTGTCCCGCCGGCATGCCCTTAGCCCACGATGTAAGTGGCAACTGCGCTAGCGATATGTTGGTGACGCTCGTTATGGAGCTCGGCTCGGGCGACGGCGATTTTGTTGCCACCGCGCATCAGATGGCTGGTCAGCGTAAACAAGTCGCCGTAACCAGGGCGCAGATAGTCGACCCGCAGGTCGATAGTGCCCATGCGGGACAGCCTTCGGTGCAATTCCTGTTCGGTCAGTTGGGGATGACGCAGTAATGCATGGCCGACGCACACCAGCCCGGCAGCGACGTCCAACCCGGCAGCAATGACGCCGCCGTGCAGAATATGTTGCAGCACATTGCCTTCCAGCCGGGGCTGATGACGAAACCTCAGGGTGGCGGAATCCGGTGTAAATGTGAGCAGTTCCAGCCCTAATTCCTGATTGAACGGCATTTGGTGGACGAACAGCTCGCTGACGTACTGATGTACGCTATCCGGTGTCAATATCATGTTTTCCATAAGTTTTTCCATCAGTCGCGGTAGGCTATCAAGGTTAATTTTTGTGATTTTTCTGGTTAATTATTTGTTATTTTAGAGGCGATTCGGCTTTCCTGCCATTGCAGCCCACGCCATGACAGGAAAACGGAAGAACGGTCGATGAACCGTGTACAATAGCGGTTATTATTTTATCCGGTGATGCATTGCCATGATTAGTCAGGAGAACAGGATTCATGCGTAAAACAGGGGTGATGGCCGTGGCGCTGCTGATGACGGCGCAGGTGCAGGCTCAGGACGCCACAACGCGAAAAGCGGATACCGGCGAAGCGGCGCAAGGCAGCATCATCAGGGGGTTATTGCAGAAGTATGATACGCCGTTCATTCTGTACCCTTACGAGAGCAACTATTTGCTCTACACCTATACCAGCAATATCAATAAACAAGCGATACAGAGTTACTCCTGGTCGGATCATGCCCGTAAGGACGAAGTTAATTTCCAGATCAGCCTGGGGTTCCCGCTGTGGCGCGGGATTGCCGGTGACAATTCCCTGTTGGGCGCGTCATATACACAACGTTCCTGGTGGCAAATGTCCAACAAGAGCGAATCGACGCCGTTTCGCGAAACCAACTATGAACCACAGCTATTCCTTGGCTGGGCGACGGAATACCGTTTCGCCGGCTGGACGTTGCAGGATGTGGAACTGGGCTTCAATCATCAGTCTAACGGCCGCGCCGATCCGACCTCCCGCAGTTGGAACCGTATCTATGCCAGGCTGATGGCGCGCAACGGGCCATGGCTGGTGGAGGTGAAACCCTGGGTTCGCCTGCACGACAGCGAAGACGATAATCCCGACATTACCCGCTATATGGGGCACTACCGGATGCGTATCGGCTACCAGTGGGGCGACAGCATCTTCAGCGCCGAGGGCCGCTATAACTGGAATACCGGTTATGGCAGCGGCGAACTGGGCTGGAGCTACCCCATGACCGACCATGTTCGCTTTTATACCAAAGTGTTCAGCGGGTATGGCGAGTCGCTGATCGACTATAACCATCGTCAGACACGCTACGGCATTGGTATCACGCTGAACGATTTGTTTTGATTGATGCTGGCGGGCGTGGGGCGAAATCCGGGCTCGAACATTGAAGTTTTATCCATCGGCGCTGAAAATAGCGCCTGTTTATCTTTTGTGAAAGCGGTGAGTGCGTGTCTACGGCAGAAGTGTTGAATCGGGAAGCGTTAGCGGCGCAAATATTGCGTGAAACCTTCGGTTATCAGCAATTTAGACCGGGGCAACAGGCGATTATCCATGCCGCCGTCAGCGGACGGGACTGCCTGGTGATTATGCCTACCGGCGGCGGTAAATCGCTGTGTTATCAGATCCCCGCCCTGGTATTGGATGGGCTTACGTTGGTGGTGTCGCCACTGATTTCCCTGATGAAAGACCAGGTGGATCAGCTACAAGCCTACGGCGTCTCGGCTGCTTGTCTTAATTCCACTCAGACCAGAGAACAGCAGATGGTGGTGATCGCCGGTTGCCGCAGCGGGCAGATTCGCCTGCTGTATATCGCACCGGAGCGCCTGACCAACGAGGGTTTTCTTGAGCAATTCACTGGCTGGAATCCGTCGCTGATCGCCATTGATGAAGCGCACTGTATCTCCCAGTGGGGGCATGATTTTCGTCCGGAATACCGGGAGCTTGGTTATATCAAGCAGCGTTTCCCACAGTTACCGGTGGTCGCGCTGACCGCCACTGCGGACGAAACCACCCGCAATGACATCGTCCGTTTGCTGGATTTGCGCGATCCGCTGATTCAGATCAGCAGCTTCGACCGTCCCAATATCCGCTATACGCTGGTGGAGAAATTCAAACCGCTCGACCAGCTGTGGCTGTTCGTTCAAGGGCAGCGTGGCAAAAGCGGCATCATTTACTGCAACAGCCGGGCGAAAGTGGAAGATATTAGCGCTCGTCTACAGAACCGTGGCCTGAGTGTAGGGGCTTATCACGCCGGGCTGGATAACGAACGGCGTGCGCAGGTACAGGAAGCATTTCTGCGTGATGACCTGCAGGTGGTGGTGGCGACCGTGGCGTTCGGCATGGGTATCAACAAACCCAATGTCCGCTTTGTGGTGCATTTCGATATTCCGCGCACTATCGAGTCTTACTATCAGGAAACCGGCCGCGCGGGAAGGGACGGGCTCGCTGCTGAAGCGGCGTTGTTTTACGACCCGGCGGATATGGCGTGGCTGCGCCGCTGTCTGGAGGAGAAACCGGCAGGCGCGCAGTTGGACATTGAGCGTCACAAACTGAACGCCATGGGCGCATTTGCCGAAGCGCAGACCTGCCGCCGTCTGGTATTACTGAATTATTTCGGTGAAAACCGCCAGCAACCTTGCGGCAACTGCGATATCTGTCTGGATCCGCCCAAGCGTTACGATGGCCTGGTGGATGCGCAAAAAGCGCTGTCATGCGTGTACCGAGCGGGGCAACGGTTCGGCATGGGATATATCGCCGAAGTGCTGCGCGGCGCCAATAATCAGCGTATCCGGGAGTTTGGTCACGATAAATTGCCGGTTTACGGTATCGGTAAAGACAAAACGCAGGAGCAGTGGATCAGTATTTTGCGCCAGCTGATCCACCTGGGGCTGCTGACTCAGAATATCATCCAGCACTCCGCCCTGCAGTTGACGGAGTCGGCCCGGCCAGTGCTGCGTGGTGAAGTGCCGCTGCAATTGGCGGTGCCGCGTACCATCAACCTCAAGCCGCGTGCCAGCCAGAAATCCTACGGCGGGAACTACGACCGTAAGCTGTTCGCCAAGTTGCGTAAGCTGCGCAAGTCGATCGCCGACGAAGACAATATTCCGCCTTATGTCGTGTTCAGCGACGCTACGCTGCTGGAGATGGCGGAGGTGATGCCGATAACGCCGGGCCAATTGTTGAATATCAATGGGGTGGGGCAGCGTAAGTTGGAGCGTTTTGGCGTACCCTTTATGACACTGATTCGCGAACATCTCGATAGCGACGAATAATGCCAAGTGGCACGCTTTACTGGTTTGCGGCGGGTGGGCGTTTGGTTGCGAATTGTTCGATTTGCTGCTGTTGAAAAGGAATGAAACCATGTTGATGCTGTTTTTGACCGTTGCGCTGGTACACCTGATTGCGTTGATGAGCCCAGGGCCGGATTTCTTTTTTGTTTCCCAAACCGCGATTAGCCGCTCCCGCGGCGAAGCGTTGATGGGGGTTCTGGGCATCACGCTAGGCGTGGTGGTGTGGGCGGCGATTGCGTTGATGGGCCTGCATTTATTGCTGGAACAGATGACCTGGCTGCACCGTATCGTGACGGTTGGCGGCGGCCTGTACCTGTGCTGGATGGGATGGCAGATGCTGAGCTCCGCTCGTCGCCATAACCCGCATCAGGATGACGAACCGGAGGTTGCCTTGCCGCAGCAGGGGAAAGCCTTTATGCGCGGGCTGATAACCAACCTTTCCAATCCTAAAGCGCTGATTTATTTCGGTAGCGTGTTCTCTTTGTTCGTCGGGGACGATGTGGGCGCCGGCGCTCGCTGGGGGCTGTTTGCGTTGATTTCGTTGGAAACCTTGCTGTGGTTCTCGCTGGTGGCGGTTGTTTTTGCACTACCGGTGATGCGGCGGGGTTATCGCCGGTTGGCGAAGTGGGTGGACGGCGTGGCCGGTGTACTGTTCGCCGGATTTGGCATACACCTGATTATTTCACGCTAACGGTTTTCAACCGCCAGAGTGGCGCTTTATCTGGACGGAAAAAAACAACGCCGGGGTTGCATCCTCGGCGTTGTTCCGTGTACCGGGGGTTAAGCGAAGGATTCACCCGAACCGATGTCTTGTTGGCTGGCGCTGACCAAATCAGGCGGTGGCCTAGGCTTTGCGAGCGGTGGCCAGCAGCGCGCCGACCAGCATAAACAGCGAACCGAAGGTGCGGTTGAGTTGTTTCATTTGCCGCGGGCCTTTCAGCCACGACGAAATGCGCCGGGCCAGCGTGGCATAACCAATCATCACGATGACGTCCACCGCGATGGTGGTGACGCCCAGTATCAGATACTGCGCCGCCTGCGGCTGGTGCGGGATGATGAACTGCGGAAACAGTGCCGCCAGAAACACGATGCTTTTTGGGTTGGTGAGATTCACCAGAATGGCGCGTCGGAACAGACGTCGGCGGGGCATGCTGCTGGCGAGGGCCTGCAAGTCAAGCGAGCCGGCGCTGCGCCATTGCTGAATGCCGAGCCAGACCAGGTAGGCTGCGCCGACCCATTTCAGAATGTCGAATGCCAGCAACGACTGCGACAGCAATGCGCCGAGTCCAACGCCCACCAGCACGATATGTATACCGAGGCCGACCTGCAATCCAGCAATGGATGCCATCGCGCCGCGATAGCCGTGGCTGATGCTGGTGCTCATGGTATTGATGGCCCCTGAGCCGGGTGAAAGGCTGAGGATCAGCGTGGTGATAAGGTAGGTTAGCCACCAGTCTTGGGTCATGCGGACGCTCCCTGATTAAGGTTTTTTATGCCACAATACGCCAATGCCGATCTTTGTGCCATAGCTCACAAAAACACACCGAAACCGTCATGCCGGGCTATGCATGGACGTCTGCGGATACCGCCTGAGACAGGGAGAACGTAATGAGTTCGTATCTGGAGTGTCTGCTGACCAGAGAGGCGCAGTTCGCTGCCTTCGTGACCGGGCCTTTGCTGGATTTTTGGCGGCGGCGTGAAGAAGGCGAGTTTGCCGGAGTTGACGGCGTTCCTATTCGGTTTGTGCGGTTCTGCGCCCCATGGCATCAGCGTCTGGTGGTGATTTTTTCTGGCCGAACCGACAGCTATGTGAAATACGCGGAAGTGGCGTATGACCTGTTCCAGTGCGGCTATGACGTGATGATGATGGATCACCGCGGGCAAGGCCGCTCCGGCCGGTTGCTGAAAGACTCTCATCGCGGCCATGTCCGGCGGTTTGACGATTACGTGGATGATGTGGCGACTTTCATGCGCCAGCAGGTGGAGGCGAAGGGGTATCAACGTCGTTTTGCGCTGGCGCATTCGATGGGCGGCGCCATCCTGTCTTTGTTTCTGGCGCGTCAGCCGCAGGCTTTCGCCGCGGCGGCGCTGTGTTCGCCGATGTGCGGTATTCTGCTGCCGATGCCCCACTGGCTGGCATGGCGCATTCTCAATTGGGCCGAACGTCATCCGGTGATGCGTGATTATTACGCCGTCGGCACCCGTCAGTGGCGGCCGTTGCCCTACGTGCTGAATGCGCTGACCCACAGCTATGAGCGTTACCGACGTAATGTCCGGTTTTACGCTGACGATCCGGATTTGCGTATCGGCGGGCCGACCTACCATTGGGTACGGGAAGCGTTGCTGGCGGGCAAGCGTTTGCTGGCACAGGCCGCGGACATCACCACGCCGTTGTTGCTGCTGCAGGCCGAAGAAGACAAGGTGGTGGATAACCGTAGCCAGGATGCGTTCTGCCGCGCGCTGTCCGAGGCCGGCCATCCCTGCGTGGGCGGCGTACCGCGCGTGATTCAAGGCGCTCGTCACGACATCCTGTTTGAAACGGATGCGATGCGGGCCGAAGCATTAAGTCTGATTCTGACGCATTTTAGCCAATTTCATTAATACATCACTGGACGGGCCCGACCGTTCAGCACCAGCGGAGGTTGAATCTCACATATGTACCCGATAGTTGCATCCGATCTGGATGGTACGCTGCTCTCTCCCGATCACACTCTGTCGCCCTTTGCCAAAGAAACCCTGCGGTTGATGACGGAGCGCGGGATCCATTTTGTGTTCGCCACCGGCCGCCATCACATGGATGTTGCACAAATCCGCGATAATCTGGCGATCACCGCTTTCATGATCACCTCCAACGGCGCCCGGGTGCATAACACTGAAGGCGAGCTGGTGTTCAGTCATAATCTCGATCGCGATATCGCACAGGATCTGTATGCCATGGTGTATCACCATCCGGATATCCTGACCCACGTCTATCGCGACGATGAATGGTTCCTGTGCCGTTCTCGGCCGGAAGAGGAACGATTTTTTACCGAATCGGTGTTTCGCTACACGTTGTTCGATCCGGATACGCTGGGGACGGATGGCGTCGGCAAGGTGTTCTTTACCTGCGAAGATCACGACAAGCTGCTGCTGCTGGAAGAAGCGCTGAATGCGCGTTGGGGCGATCGGGTGAATGTCAGTTTTTCAACCCTGAGCTGTCTGGAAGTGATGGCTGGCGGTGTGTCCAAAGGGCACGCGCTGGAGCAGGTGGCGAAAATACTGGGCCACACCATCAAAGATTGCATCGCTTTCGGCGACGGCATGAACGACTACGAAATGCTATCTATGGCGGGCAAGGGTTGCGTCATGGGCAATGCTCACCAGCGGTTGAAGGACGTTCTGCCGGGAAATGATGTGATTGGCACCAATATCGACGATGCCGTGCCGCGCTATCTGCGTAAACTCTATCTGGCGTAATGGCGTTATCCCTTCGGGGGTGTGTTGTCGATGGATGAAAAAAGGGGAGGCGCATGAAAAGGGCCTCCCCTGGTCGTTATACCCTTGTTGGGAACATGGCGTTACATCGCCGTCATCACGCGGTGCGTTCCATCAACGCTTCCTTGTGTTTCTTCTCGTTGATCATGGTCAGGAACAGCAAGACTACCGCCATTGCGCTGCCGGCGATCATGACCATAAAGCCGCCGTTCCAGCCGAAGAAGTCGACGGTGTAGCCCACGATGGCGCTGGCCGCCACCGAGCCGCCCAGATAGCCAAACAACCCGGTGAAACCCGCTGCCGTACCGGCTGCTTTCTTGGGCGCCAACTCCAGCGCATGCAGACCAATCAGCATAACTGGGCCGTAGATCAGGAAGCCGATGACAATCATACAGGCCATATCTACCGAGGGGTTGCCCGCCGGGTTCAGCCAATAAACGACGGTGGCGATAGTCACCAGCGTCATGAAGAATACGCCGGTGGCGCCGCGGTTGCCCTTGAACACTTTGTCAGACATCCAGCCGCACAGTAATGTGCCTGGAATACCGGCGTATTCGTACAGGAAGTAAGCCCAGGACGATTTATCCAGTGCGAAATGCTTCACTTCCCTCAGGTATGTCGGCGACCAATCCAGAATGCCGTAGCGCAGCAGGTACACGAACACGTTGGCGACGGCGATATACCACAGCAATTTGTTCGGGAAGATGTACTGCATGAAGATTTCTTTAGCGGTCAGTTCCTGCTCGTCTTTCTCGGTGTAATCCGCCGGGTAGTCGTTTTTGTACGCTTCGATCGGTGGCAAGCCACAGGACTGCGGGGTATCGCGCATCAGAGCGAAGGCGAACAGTGCAACCAGAATCGCGCCGAATGCAGGCATATAGAGCGCGGCTTTCCAGTCGTTGAACCAGGCCATCCCCAACAGGAACAGCAACGGAGGAATACCGCCGCCGACGTTATGGGCGCAGTTCCAAATAGAGACGATGCCGCCGCGTTCTTTCTGCGACCACCAGTGCACCATGGTGCGTCCACACGGCGGCCACCCCATCCCCTGGAACCAACCGCAGACAAACAACAGTGCGAACATGATCATGATGCTAGAGGTTGCCCACGGCACAAAGCCCATCAGCAGCATCACGGCCGCGGCCAGGATCAGGCCGGCTGGTAGAAAGATGCGCGGATTCGAACGGTCGGACACCGCGCCCATGATGAATTTGGAGAATCCGTAGGCGATAGATATCCCGGACAGTGCGAAGCCCAGATCGCCACGGGAAAAACCCTGTTCAATCAGGTAGGGCATGGCCAGAGCAAAGTTCTTTCTGACCAGGTAATACGCTGCGTAACCAAAGAAGATCCCCAGGAAAATTTGCCAGCGCAGGCGACGATAGAGCGGATCGACCTGGTGCTCGGCGACACGCGGACGGTGCATCGCTGGCTTAAAAATACTCAACATAAACAACTCCCGATGTAGGTATTGGATTGATTTTTTCTATAACGCGCACAAGAGTATCGAATTGGTACGCGGATCGGTGTGATTCATCGCGCAATTGTTACACTTTTATGACTCGTGGCCGTATTTTGTGTGTTATTTAACACAAATGAAATATGTATGTGCCGTTTTATTGTGATTAATGTCTCAAATTGGTGCGTTTTTTGGATTTTCTCTTTCGTTTATTGCTCGTATTTGCTCTTTATCAATCATTTTTGTGAGTGTTTATGTCCAAATAGGCACTGGATAGATCCAGACTGAGGTACGGCAGACATGGCAAATACTGATTTGCGGCGAGAAACGGATGTGATCATCATCGGTGGCGGCGCCACCGGTGCAGGCACGGCACGTGACTGTGCGCTGCGTGGCCTGCGCTGTCTGTTGCTGGAGCGACATGACATTGCGACTGGCGCCACCGGGCGTAACCACGGGTTATTGCACAGTGGTGCCCGTTATGCGGTGACGGATGCGGAATCCGCACGGGAATGCATCGAAGAAAACCAGATTCTACGGCGTATCGCCCGCCACTGTATTGAACCTACCGACGGCCTGTTCCTGACGCTGCCGGAAGACGATCTTCACTACCAGTCCACCTTTATCGATGCCTGCCGTCAGGCGGGGATCAATGCCCAAGCTATTGATCCGCAAGAAGCGCTGTTGCTGGAGCCCGCCGCCAACCCGACCATGATCGGCGCGGTTCGGGTACCGGACGGCACGGTGGATCCATTCCGCCTGACCGCCGCCAACATGATCGATGCCTGCGAACATGGCGCGGAAGTGTTGACCTACCATGAAGTTACCGGGCTGATTCGTCAGGGCGATCGGGTGATTGGCGTGCGCGTTTTCGACCATAAGCGTGGTCTTGCCGGCGAGATTTATGCGCAGGTCGTCGTCAACGCCGCCGGTATTTGGGGGCAGCGCATCGCCGAATATGCTGACCTGCGTGTGCGGATGTTTCCTGCCAAAGGCGCGTTGCTGATTCTTGGCCATCGTATCAATAACCGGGTGATCAACCGCTGCCGCAAGCCGGCGGACGCCGATATTCTGGTGCCGGGCGATACCATCTCGCTGATTGGTACGACATCGACCCGCATTGATTACGATCAAATCGATAACATGACGGTGACGCCGGAGGAAGTGGCGACCCTGATCCGAGAAGGCAGCATGTTAGCGCCGCAACTGGCTCATACCCGTATTCTGCGTGCTTACGCCGGCGTGCGTCCGTTGGTGGCGAGCGACAGCGATCCCTCCGGTCGTAGCGTCAGCCGCGGTATCGTCTTGCTGGATCACGCCGAGCGCGACGGGCTGGAAGGCTTTGTCACCATCACCGGCGGCAAGCTGATGACCTATCGATTGATGGCGGAGTGGGTCACGGACAAGGTGTGCGAAAAACTGGGGCATGCGGTGGCCAGCACTACCGCATCGCGGCCATTGCCGGGATCGGAAACTCGTGCGGCAGATGCGCCGGCGATCGCATCCGATCTGCCCGCGCCGCTACGCGGTTCCATTCTTTACCGGCATGGTCAACGTGCTATTCCATTGATTGCCGGGCCGCTGGCGGATAGCAGCCTGGTGTGCGAGTGCGAAGCGGTCACGGCCGGCGAAGTGCGTTATGCGGTCGACTCATTGCAGGTCAACAACTTGACTGACTTGCGTCGCCGCACCCGCGTTGGTATGGGCACCTGTCAGGGTGAGCTGTGCGCCTGCCGCGCCGCCGGTCTGCTGTACCGTCTGGGACAATCCACGCCGCAGCAATCCGTGGAGCAACTAAGCCGTTTTCTTAATGAGCGCTGGAAAGGCATGCGGCCGGTTGCCTGGGGGCATACCCTGCGGGAAAGCGAATTCACCAGTTGGATCTATCAAGGGCTGTGCGGTTTAACCGGCAGCGACATCCCGGCCGTACAGAAAGAGGAAAACGACCATGCGTTATGACGTGATCATCATCGGCGGTGGTCTGGCGGGATTGACCTGCGGCATTCGTTTGCAGGAACAGGGAAAACGATGCGCGCTGGTTAGCGTAGGCCAAAGTGCGCTGCATTTCGCGTCCGGCGCGCTGGATTTGCTGGGGGCATTGCCGGACGGCACACCGGTTGTAGAACCGCTGGCGGCACTGGCGCCATTAACGGTTCAGGCACCGAACCATCCTTATTCGTTGCTGGGCGCTGAGCAGATCGCGCTATTGGCACCACAAGCACAGGCTTTGCTGGAACGCTGCGGGCTGGCGCTGCGTGGCGACAGCGAACGCAATCACCAGCGGCTGACGTTGTTGGGCAAATGGCAATCCTGCTGGCTTAGCCCGATGGATGGCGTGATGCGCGGGCTACCGGGAACATCGGCATGGCAACGCCCGTTGGTGGCCGGTATCGAGGGTTTTCTGGATTTTCAGGCGCCATTACTGTCCGGTGCCCTGTGTGCGCAAGGGATTGATGCGCAATGTGAAGATCTCCGCTTGCCGATGCTCGACAAACTGCGCCAGAACCCCAGTGAGTTCCGTTCGTTGTCTATTGCTCGGGTGCTGGAGACCCACGCCGGTATCGAGTTGCTGGCGGAGGAATTGAGCCGTCTGATCAGCGATCGCGATAGCGTTATTCTGCCTGCTTGTCTGGGGATGCAGCCGTCATCGGTATCGCGGTTGAATTCTGCGCTGGGCAAACCGGTAGGATTGCTGGCGACGTTGCCGCCCTCTTTGCCGGGCATGCGTTTGCATCAGGCATTGCTAAGCCGTTTTCGCGCTGTCGGCGGCATAGTCATGGCGGGCGACCGTGTGACAGGGGCGTCGTTCCAGGCGCAAGGCATTGAGGTAGCCACCCGGGCTCACGGCGATATCCCGCTGCGGGCAACGAAGGTGGTGTTGGCCAGCGGCAGTTTCTTTAGTAATGGACTGGTTGCCGAACAACAGCGCGTCGTCGAACCGGTATTCGGCCTGGACGTGGATTTTGCGCCGGAACACGAAAACTGGAGCATGGCGGACGTGTTCGCCGCCCAGCCTTACTTGCAATTCGGTGTGAAAGTGGATGAGCGCCTGCATCCCATGATTCAGGGAAAAACGCAGCCTCAATTGTATGCCATCGGTTCCGTTTTGCGCGGTTATGACCCGCTTCGACAGGGATGTGGCGGCGGTGTATCCATGCTGACGGCGTTAAGCGTTGCCAATGATGTGCTGAGGGAGAATCCGTGATGAGCCAGACCGACAACAGTTTCGAACAATGCATCAAGTGCACCGTTTGCACCACCGCTTGTCCGGTGGCGCGGGTCAACCCGGATTATCCGGGGCCGAAGCAGGCCGGGCCCGACGGCGAGCGTCTGCGCCGCAAAGATCCCTCTTTGTTCGATGAAGCCTTGAAGTTCTGCACCAATTGCAAACGCTGCGAGGTAGCCTGCCCATCGGATGTGAAAATCGGCGATATCATCCAGCGTGCCAAGGCGAACCATAGCCGGCATAAACCGGGGCTGCGCGATGCTATTCTCAGCCATACCGATCTGATGGGCTCGCTTTCGACGCCGTTCGCGCCGTTGGTGAATGCCGCCACCGGCATGAAGCCGATGCGAATGCTGCTGGATAAAGTGCTGAAAATCGACCATCGCCGTGAACTGCCTAAGTATTCCTCGGGGACGTTTCGTCAGTGGTATCGCAAGCAAGCGGCGCATCAGCGCCAGTTCGCCGAACAGGTGGCCTATTTCCACGGGTGTTATGTTAACTACAATCATCCCCAGCTGGGCCGGGATCTGATCCGGGTGTTCAATGCCGCCGGGGTCGGGGTGCAGTTGCTGACTAAAGAGAAATGCTGCGGCGTGGCGTTGATCGCCAACCGTTTTCTGGATAAAGCGCGCAAACAGGCGCACTTCAATCTGGCCTCGCTGGACGAAGCCATCAACACCCGCGGATTGCCGGTGATCGCAACCTCATCCAGTTGCACCTTTACCTTGCGGGATGAATACCCGCATCTGCTGGGCATTGATAATCAACAGGTACGCGACGGCATTGAATTGGCGACCCGTCATCTCTACCGGTTACTGGAGCAGGGGAAAACGCTGCCATTACGACCGCTGCCCATGAAGGTGGTTTACCACACGCCCTGCCATCTGGAGCGCATGGGGTGGACGGCCTATACGCTGGATTTGTTGCGGCGTATTCCAGGGTTGGAATTGCAGGTGCTGGATTCCCAGTGCTGCGGCATTGCGGGCACCTACGGCTTCAAGAAAGAGAATTATGACGCTGCGCAGAATATCGGCGCGCCGTTGTTTCGACAGATTGAAGAGAGCGGCGCGGATCTGGTGATTACCGACTGCGAAACCTGCAAGTGGCAGATTGAAATGTCGACCAGCAAAGTGTGCGAGCATCCTTTCAGCCTGCTGGCTAAAGCATTGCCGCCGGAGTAAGCGACACCTGCGCCGCGCTATCCGGTGCTTTTCCCTCGGGATAGCGCGGCGGTACCCCGATTCCCTTCGACAATGTTGCCCAACGTTTTCCCGAATCCCGCGAATAACTGGGCGATGATGGAATTATCTCCCTGTTTATCATGGGGTTAAATGCTAACTGATTGATTCTCAAAAAATCATTTTGCGACAACGGCACGGCCGTTTTATCGCCGCGTTTTTCTTTAGATTGTGTAAAAAAAAACGCTTTACAGGTGCGAATGATAATGATTATTATTGTCATGCGTTCCGGGAAAGCCCAATGACCTCGTATTATTCGACTCGTCGCGGTTTTGCTGTGAAGGCACGACATTGCTCACATTGCTTCCAGTATTACTTAGCCAGCTCGGGTGCTGGCTTTTTTTTTACCTTTCATTATGTGGAAACTAGTTTCCTTATAGTGCCTATTTGTTTCCTTAAAAGTGCGGGAACCGGCAGAATGATGCAGGATGGCGGCCCGCTATGGTGCTGCATCTTCTTCGTGTTTTTTGAACAGAGCGGTGAGTTTTTTCGCCTTTCTTATTTGTCCGCCGCCGCTAGACTAAAAAAAACATTTGGAGGAGCAAGTTATGATCTATTTACGTCAGGCCAACGATCGCGGGCATGCCAATCATGGTTGGCTGGATAGCTGGCACACGTTCTCGTTTGCCGACTATTACGATCCTGATTTCATGGGGTTTTCCGCACTGAGGGTCATCAACGAAGACTGGATTGAAGCCGGTCAGGGATTTGGCACGCATCCCCATCGGGACATGGAAATTTTGACCTATGTGCTGGAAGGCGCGGTGGAACATCAGGACAGTATGGGCAATAAGGAACAGGTTCCTGCGGGTGAATTCCAGATCATGAGCGCCGGCACCGGTATCCGTCATTCCGAATACAACGCCCGTCAGGACAGTGTGCTGCATCTTTACCAGATCTGGATCATTCCGGAACAAACCGGGCTGACGCCGCGTTATGAACAACGTCGCTTCGATGCGCTGGAAGGCCGCCAACTGGTGTTGTCGCCGGATGCTCGCGACGGCTCGCTGAAAGTGTTCCAGGACATGACGCTGTGGCGTTGGGCGCTGAAGCCGCAGGAGCAGGCCGAGTACCGGATCGAGAGCGGGCGCCACGTCTGGATCCAGGTAGTGCGCGGTAGTATCGAAGTCGGCGGTCAGCATGCTGTGACCAGCGATGCGCTGGCAGTATGGGCGGAGGAGGTCATCACTCTGCGCGCCAGCGAGCAGAGTGAAATCCTGCTGTTTGATTTGCCGCCGGTGTAAATCTAAGTCATACGTGTATTCACGTCGAAACATCATTGACCGGGTGGCAACGGCTATTGCTGCCCGGTTTGTCTTTTAAAACGAGGAGTTATCGTATTGGCCTGACCAGCCTGAAGCCGATATCCGATGTGGGAAAGTTGGGGGTGTGCACATCGCATTCCGACACGTTGCTGACTTTCATCAGATAGCTGCCACCGCAGAAATAGTGCATGTTATTAAGCCCCGGCATATGAACGTCATCATCCAGCCATTCCGAGACGTTACCGGTCAAGTCATACAGCCCCAGTGGGTTGGCGCGTCGGCTACCGACAGGCTGAGTATGAAACTCGGTGGTTTTTTCCGTTGGCATATTGGCGACGGTTTCTGCCGCATTGCTACCTGAAAATCTCTGTCCATATGAACCGTATTTGAGTCCGAGTTCTCCACCTCGGGCTGCAACTTGCCATTCATTCAATGTGGGCAAGCGAAAACCGGTGGCATCAGCATCACGACGAATGTCGCGATGATTATCTGCCGGAGCGGCATTGATGGGGCGCCCATCTGCCCACAGGTAGTACGGCGTTAAATGGTTCATCACACTGAGTGCGTTGGCAAAAATGATGGCGTCCCACCAGGACACGGTAGTCACCGGATGACGGCCATGGTCGGTTTCCGGCGGCAGGCAGTCATCAAAGTCCCCGCCGTTACAACCGGGATTAACGCTATAGCCCCACTGTTTCGCCTGAGAGTACACCTGCATATACCGGTTATAGTCGATTTCCGTTGTCGTCATGTAAAAAGGGGATAGGGTGGTATTCGGATGACTTGCGAAATCTTTATTACCGAATATCTCCCCCACATAATAGGAACCACCATTGATTTTTATTTCGGCCGGCATGTTGCACCAACCCGTATTTATTAATAATGCCAGCAATGGAAATGAAGTTATTTTCATGGGTTTTTTAATAGTCAATATCCAAAGGTATAGGATAGTCCTGTATTTTTGACGCCCCACCAGCAACGGTTTTTATCGTTGCCTGATATCGCACGGTTCGGATCCCTGAAATAAGATGGTCAAGCTCAGAAAAAGCGTAATGCATATATTTATTCTTTGCCCAGGCCGGCACGCCGGTTATGTCGTAGGTATACTGAATGAGTACCAGGTCGGGCGCTATCTTTTCATAGTGAATGATTTTATCAACCACCATTCTGCCGTAGCAAAAATCGCCGTATGGCTGAAAATATTTTTCTCCGACATGGCTGAGTGACCAGTGAAATATCTTTTCCTGCGGTTTTTTTTCCACCAATCCGGCCGCAACCATGGCATTTAACCTACCGGAAAGCCAAGAGGTCTCTGTCATGGGGGTCGTCATTGGCCAGGTTTTTTCTCCCAGGCAAAGTGTATAGCTGGCATCGATAAAATCCTGAATGGTTGCTTTGGCTTCGCGTTGTTCACTCCCCCATACCGGGGGAGATATCAACATCCACACATTAAAATACAGTACAGAAAAAGGCCGTATTTTTGAAAATTTCATCAGCAGAATCATAAGATTGTTCGGTTTTTGCCGTTTTGTCGATGTACCAGCTATAAGGCGGAATACCCGGATCTTCATGGTTTTCCATGAGGGCATAACGCTTCAATTCAATACGTTGGCGATCACTGGGGTCATCGCCGATTTTTAAGGCTGTCACCAGGCGAATACCTTGAGGAAAACGGTAAAGGCGATAGTCGAATACTTTGGTGCGTGATGCGGCAATGCTGTAGTCAAACCAAATAAATACCTGGCTGTCGGGTACTGGGATAATACTGTAGCTATCTGCATTATGAATATAAAAACTCAAGCCTTGATAAGGGTGAGATGTGTTGTTATCAAACATCGCGATAATAGCCAAATCTTTTTTCTGGTGACTGATGAGATCGATGTAATTTACTCCCGGAACGAGTTTGATTTCTGTCGGGCATTGCGCTGATACCTCAGCGCTGATGGTTATTATTAATGTCATAACAAGCGGAAATAACTTCTGGTACATACATATTTACCGTGAATTTTTTATCAGTATATTTTTATTTTATTACCATACCCATCGATTCATGAGTACGAGAGCGCATTATTTCCTATTCTGGCCTTTTATTCCTCTCGTTGGAGAGATCTTCCTATAGCGGAAGTTGCAGGGCAAAGATTATTCGAACGTTTTTAACCCTGCGGTTGAATGGGATCTGGGGGCGGATATCCGTATAGGGTTGTCATGCACGGCAACATCTTGAGGGTGGGTATATACCCAGGTTTGCGCACCGATGGTGCATCTCTGTCACAAAATGGTGCGTAACCAGCTATCGCGTTTCATCGGAATGGCGGCCGCTGCGCGATTCTTCTCCATGGCATACATCTTGCTAGTTCCATTAAACGGAACTTGATCTCAAAATATGGTACGTGTATTAAATATATAGAGCTGCCACACAACGGATAATGATCGATGCAGCCGGTACCTGAACGCTTTTACTCGCCAACACCAGGAGAATGAATGTGAATCAGTTGTCATCATCAGGCGTGAACGCCGGAGCGCACGAAGAGGCGCATCCCCGTGCTTTTGAACCAAGCACGCTGCTACTGTTGTTGGCGCTTAGCGTGTTTGGGGCGATTGTCGGCGTACAGTTGCTGACTACGCTGGGCGTCACGCCCAATACGTCGATAATCGGTGCCATGATGGCGATGATTGTTGCCCGTATTCCGTTGCAGAGCATGGCGCGTTTCCGCTCCGTACATATCCAGAATCTGGCGCAGAGCGCCACCTCCGCCGCGACGTTCGGCGCCGCCAATTCACTGTTGCTGCCGATCGCCATTCCCTGGTTGTTCGGGCGCCAGGATTTGGTGATGCCGATGTTTTTCGGCGTCGCACTGGCGATGCTGCTGGACGGCTACATGCTGTATCGCCTGTTTAACACCCGCATCTTCCCCGCCGAAGGCGCCTGGCCACCGGGGATTGCGGTGGCGGAATCCATCAAGGCCGGTGACAAAGGGGGCCGGCAGGCGGGGCTGTTGGGCATCGGCATCGCCATCGGCGTGTTTGGCGCCTGGTTGAAGTTTCCCATTGCCGCGTTGGGGACGGCCTTTATCGGCAACATCTGGGCGCTGGCGATGTTGGGTATCGGTTTCCTGCTGCGTGGTTATTCCCTGCCGCTGCTGGGCGTGGACATTAACCAGCATTACATTCCGCACGGCATCATGGCCGGTGCGGGCGTGGTGGCGTTATTCCAGATTATCAAACTGATGCGTCATCGCGATGGCGGCGGTAGCGCCGTTAACCAGACGCAGGCGCTGTCTGCTTCTCAGGGCGAAGCCATCGGCAAAACCATGCGGTTGGGGGCGGTGGGGTTTATCGTCATCTCCGCGTTGATCGCGCTTGGCGGTGGTTTGTTCAGCCAAATGTCGCTGCCCTGGATCCTGGCTTTCGTACTGTATGCCGCCCTTGCCGCGTTTCTGCATGAGGTGATTGTCGGGCTGGCGGCGATGCACTCCGGCTGGTTCCCGGCCTTTGCGGTCGCGCTGATCACGCTGCTGATCGGGATTCTGATCGGCTTTCCACCCGAAGCACTGGTGATGCTGTGCGGATTTTCCGCCGCCACCGGCCCGGCGTTCGCCGATATGGGGTATGACCTAAAGGCCGGTTTCATCCTGCGCGGCCGGGACAGCGTCAGCCGGTTTGAACTGGAAGGCCGCAAACAGCAGTTGCTGGCGGCGTTGCTGGCTTTCGTGGTCGCCATTCCGGTGGTGTTCTTTATTTATCGTGAATATTTCTCGGCCGGGCTGGTGCCGCCGGTCGCCAAAGTGTATGTCGCCGCTATTCAGGCCGGCGTCTCGCCGGATATCGCCAAATCGCTGTTGCTGTGGGCGATCCCGGGGGCATTGATTCAACTGATTGGCGGCCCTGGCCGCCAGATGGGGGTGCTGCTGGCGACGGGGCTGTTAATCAACAACCCGCTGGCCGGTTGGGCGGTGATGATCGGCATCCTGATTCGGGTGGTGGTGTTGCGGGTCAAAGGCGACGCGGCACGCAACGCGATGGAAGTGCTGGCGGCGGGACTGATCGCCGGCGATGCGCTGTTCAGTTTCTTCAACTCGATGTTGTCGCCGGGCCGTAAAAAATAGTTTTCAGGTCTGCCACGGACAGACATCAGACGTTGTTCATCAGAGAGAATCATTATGAGTTTACAGCAGACGTTAAAGGTTTTTGAGTTATTGGACAGCGCTTACGCCAGCGGAGAAACCGTTCGGCAGTTGTTCAGCGTTTACGACAAGGTGGATGTCGCGGTGACGGAAATTGCCGGGCCCAAAGGAAAAACCGATTTTGTCAAAATCGTGATTCCGGGTGCGCAGGGTAAACGTCAGGGAGGAACCGCTCCCACGCTGGGCGTCGTCGGCCGTCTGGGCGGTATCGGCGCTCGTCCGGGACGTCTCGGCATCGTATCCGACGGCGACGGCGCGGTGGCGGCGGTGGCGACCGCGCTCAAGCTGGCGGAGATGCAGAAACAAGGGGATACGCTAACCGGCGATGTGATCGTAACGACCCACATCTGCCCGGATGCGCCTACACGTCCGCATGAACCGGTGGATTTTATGGATTCGCCGGTGGAAACCGAAACCATGAACGAGCAGGAAGTGTCGGAAGAGATGGATGCGGTGCTGTCTATCGATACCACCAAGGGCAACCGCATTATCAACCATAAAGGTTTCGCGCTGTCGCCCACCGTCAAACAGGGCTACATCCTGCGTATCTCCGAAGACCTGCTGCAAATTATGGAAATGACCACCGGCCAGCTGCCGGTCACGTTTCCCATCACCACGCAGGACATCACGCCTTACGGCAATGGCGTTTATCACCTGAACAGCATCCTGCAACCGTCGATCGCTACCACCGCGCCGGTCGTGGGTGTGGCGATCACCAGCGTCAGCGCCGTACCGGGTTGCGGCACCGGCGCCAGCCATGAAGTGGACATCGCTGCGGCCAGCCGGTTTGCAGTCGAAGTCGCGAAGGCCTTCACCCGCGGCAATTGCCAGTTCTACGATCGTGAAGAGTATGCGCGTCTGGTGCAACTTTATGGCGCCATGTCTCATCTGCAATTACGGCAGCCGGTAGGGGCATGACATGAGCGGTATCCGACTGGCGACGCTGACCATCGGTCAGGCGCCGCGTGCCGATATCACGCCGATACTGGAAGCCGCGTTGCCGGAAGGGGTTAGCTGCCGGCATGCGGGCGTACTCGACGGTCTGGCTATCGATGACATTGAACGCCGCTTTGCACCGGTGGCCGGTGAGGCGGTATTGACGTCGCGTCTGCTGGACGGGCAGGCGGTGGTGATGGGCAAAGCGGCGGTGAAACACGCGGTGCAGGACAAGATCGACCAGCTTGAACAGGAGGGCTGCCAGATTATCGCCCTGCTGTGTACCGGCGAGTTTCATGGCCTGACGACTCAAGGTGCCTGGCTTATCGAGCCGGATCACCTTCTGCCGCCGACGCTGGGTGCGCTGGTGGCGGGGCGTCGAGTCGGCGTGATGGTACCGTTGGCGGAACAGGTAAGCAGCGAACAGCAGAAATGGCGCGGGCTGCGGCAGTCGCCGGTCTTTGCCGTCGCCTCGCCCTATACCGCGACGGAACCTGAGATTGCCGATGCCGCCCGTTCATTGCAGCAGCAGGGCGCGGACGTGATCGTCATGGACTGTATGGGATTTACCGGATGGCACCGCGATGCGGCGCACCGGCAGACGAACTTGCCGGTGGTGTTGTCTAACGGGCTGCTGGCGGCGTTGCTCGCTGCCTTGTTGTAAGCGCGCCGCCGGGCGCAGGAGAGAAGTATGGAGCTGTTATTACTCAGTAATTCGTCATTGCCTGACCAACCGTATCTGCAACATGCCGTTGAGCCGATCGGCCAACGGCTCGCCGGCCGGCGTAAGGTGTTGTTTGTGCCGTTCGCCGGGGTGACGCAGTCCTGGGATGCGTATACCGACAAGGTACGGCAGGCGTTGTCCGCGCTTGAGCTGGACATCGTCGGGATCCACACCGTCGACGATCCGCTGGCGGCGGTGCAATCCGCCGAGGCGATTATGGTGGGCGGCGGTAACACCTTTGTGCTGTTGAAACAGTGCCGGGAGCGGCATCTGCTCGGGGCTATCCGTCGTCGGGTGCAGCAGGGCGCGCCATACATCGGCTGGAGTGCGGGGGCCAACCTGGCCTGTCCCTCGATTCGCACCACCAACGACATGCCGATCGCCGATCCCGGCGGGTTTGACGCGCTGGATCTGTTTGCGTGGCAGATCAACCCGCATTTCACCAATGCGCTGCCGGCCGGTCATCAGGGTGAGACGCGCGAACAGCGCATCCGGGAATTATTGTGCGTGGAGCCGGCGCTGAGTGTGATAGGGCTGCCGGAGGGGAACTGGATTCAGGTATCCGGCGAGCACGCTTATCTGGCGGGGCCGAACCCGACATGGCTGTTCCGTGCCGGACAAGCGGCGCAGGCATTGCCGACGGGGCTGTTGACGCTGCGCTGAGGCATGAGCATCACAGCGCTACCGGGTTACGTTTATCGCAGTTTTTTGAGTCGTTGTTTTTGAGTCGTTGTTTTTTGAATCGTTGTTTTTTGAATCGTAGTGTGACGTTACCTTTGCTCCGAAAACCGCCCTTGGCGGGAGTAGCCTCCGGGTTACTGCATGTGGTTCTCTTTTGCCCCGCGGCAAGGATCGTTTCGAGCCGGCGCGGCGCGGAGGGAGTGAGGCGTTAGCCTCTCCTGTGTGAGCTCCTTTCGCGCCCTGCCGGCGAGTACGATGCCGGCGGGGCTTTTTTTTCGCCATCGTTATTCCACCGCATAGCCCGGCAAACTTTCCCGCATTTTTGAGACACCGCGAATGTCCTTATGCCGCGCGCACCAACTTGATGGTATGGGAACACACCGGGTGCTGGAGGGGGCAACCGTAGCCGCCCGTGTGCTCAGGCGTGCAACCCGTGTGCGTGGGAACATGTCTCGGGGTTTCCTCCCCGAGAAAGGGGAGGGAGAACGGATGAAAAAGGGTCAGGCGGCGGAGTCTGAAGGCGTGTGTGCGTCGACGTCATATCGATGGCAGGCCACGCGACGGCCGTCGTCCAGCGTGATATCCGGTACCGGCGATAGGCAACGGGGGCTGGCGCAATCGCAGCGAGCGTAAAACGCGCAGCCCTGATGGCCGGCGGGCGGCATGACGAGGTCGCTGTCCGGTTGCGGCTGGCTGAGTTTTTTATGGCGCGGGCTGTCGGTGGGAATGGCGGAAAACAGCAACCGGGTGTAAGGATGCTTCGGATCCTGATAGACGGTTTCACAGTCGCCGATTTCCACAATGCGCCCCAGATACATCACCGCGATACGGTCGCTGATGTACCGCACTACACTGAGGTCATGCGAGACGAACAGGTAAGTGAGCCCCAACTCGCTTTGCAGTTTTTTCAGCAGATTGAGGATCTGCGCCTGAATGGAGACGTCCAGCGCGGATACCGATTCATCGCAAATGATGATTTCCGGGCGCAGTGCGATGGCGCGGGCGATATTCAGCCGCTGGCGCTGGCCGCCGGAAAATTCGTGCGGGTACTTGTTCAGCGCGCTGTCGTCCAGCCCGATCAGCGCCAGTAATTCGACCACCGCCTGCCGGACTTGCGCCCGCGAGAGCTCAGAGCGGTGAATTTCAAACGGTTCCGACAGCAGCGTACTGACGTTATGGCGCGGATTGAGCGACGAAAACGGATCCTGAAATACCATCTGCAACTGGCGCGTTATCTGCTGCCGGTCGGCACGCTCGCCCTGATGGACATCGCGATCGTGAAAACGTACCTGCCCGGCGCTGGGGCTTAGCAGGCCGATGATCATCCGGGCAGTGGTGGATTTTCCGCAGCCGGATTCCCCAACGATGCCGAGCGTTTCGCCCCGGTACAGGCTGAAGGAGACGTTATCCACCGCCGTGACGGTATGGGTGGCAGTACCCAGCCAGCCGCCGGTGTGGGTGCGGAAGGTTTTTTTCAGCCCGATGACATCCAGGATTTTCTCTTTGCTCATGGGTGTTTCTCTTCAACCAGAAAACAGGCGGCCTGATGCCCGTGGGTCGGCGAAACCAGCGTCGGCGCCGACTGGCGGCACTCCGCTACGGCGTAGGTGCAGCGCGCGGCGAACTGGCAGCCCGGCAGGCGGCGGAACAGATCCGGCGGGTTGCCTTCGATGGGCGTCAGCGGCTGGCCGAGGCGGGTCAGCGTCGGGCGTGAATTCATCAACCCCAGCGTGTAGGGATGTGCAGGCGCGGTGAACAGCGTATCCACGTCGGAATATTCGACGCAGGCGCCGGCGTACATCACCAGTACCCGGTGGCACAGTTCCGCCACCACGCCCAGATCGTGGGTAATCATGATGATGCCGATCCCCAGTGTTTCGTTCAGTTCCCGCAACAGGGCCAGAATTTGCGCCTGAATAGTGACATCCACCGCGGTGGTAGGCTCGTCGGCGATCAACAGGCGCGGTTTGGTGCACAGTGCCATGGCGATCATCACCCGCTGACACATGCCGCCGGACAGCTCGTGCGGGTACTGCTTCATGCGCCGTTCCGGTTCAGTCAGTCGCACTTGCTTGAGCAGCGCGAGCGCTTCCTGAAATGCGTCGGCACGGCTGATGGAGCGATGCGCCCGCAGGGTTTCGATAATCTGCTCGCCAATGGTGTAGCAAGGGTCGAGCGACGACATCGGATCCTGAAAAATCATCGCGATGTCTTTACCGCGCAGGGCACGCATTTGCGCGGCGGACAGCGTTCTCAGGTCGACACCGTCAAACAGAATCCGCGATTGCGCTCCCAGCGCGGCCTGTGCCGGCAGCAAACCCATTACGCTAAGTGCGGTCACGCTCTTGCCGGAGCCGGATTCGCCGACAATCGCCAGAATCTCGCCCGGTTGCAACGACAGGCTCAGGCCGTCGATCACCCGGGCGGCGCGTTTGCCGGTGGTGAAATCGACCGTCAGGTTACGTATCTCCAGCAGCGGCATCATGGTTATTTCCGCCGTTGATCAAATTCGGCTTTGACGTCGGCCAGCAGCGCAGGGTCAGTCATCATTTGCAGTCCGCTGGCGGCCATCACTTTGGCGGCGTCGATCACCGCGCGGTCGCCGGTTGCCGAACCGGCTGCTTTGGCAAACGACAGCGTGTGGGTCGCGCCCGCTTCTTTACCGATGCCGATGTAGGACTGCACCGCCGGTATTTCGTGAGTGACGTTGGCCATATCGGTGGAGCCGATGCCTTGGGTCAGATCGCGCGGAATGTGCGGCACGCCGAAGGCGTCGAAGTGGCTGGCGACCAGCGACACGATGCGTTTGTTATTACGAATTTCTTTGGTGCCAAGGCCGATCTGGGTGATAGCGACTTCGGTATCCGTAGCCAACGCCGCGCCTTTGGCGCAGTTGTGCACTTTTTCGATCACCGTTTTCAGGGTTTCGCCGTCCAGCGCCCGCAGGTTGAACAGCGCTTTGGCGCTGGCCGGGATGATGTTGGAGGCCACGCCGCCTTCGGTGATGATGCCGTTGATTCGGCAGAAATCGCGCACATGCAGGCGCAGGGCGTTGACCGCATTGAACATTTCAATCACCCCGGACAGGGCGTTGCGGCCTTCCCATGGGTAGGCGGCGGCATGCGCCGGGCTGCCGGTGAAGTGATATTCGAAGGTGTAGTTGGCAAAGGAGATGTCGTCGGCCATGGCGGTATCGGATGGGTGCATCAGCATGGCGGCGTCCACCCCGGCGAACAGGCCGGCGTCGATCATGCGGATTTTGCCGATGCCGATCTCCTCGGCGGGCGTGCCGTAGACTTTCACCGTGCCGGACAGGCCGCGCTGCTCCATGATCTGTTTGGTGATGAGGCCCGCGCCGACGCCGGCGGTACCGATGATGTTGTGGCCGCAGGCGTGGCCGATACCCGGCAGCGCGTCATATTCGGACAGATAAGCGATGGTCGGCCCGGCGCCGGTGCTGAATTCCGCCACGAACGAGGTGTCCATGCCGGCGAGCCCGGTGGTGACGGAAAACCCGTATTTGCGCAGCAGCTCGACCAGCGTGGCCTGCGCTTTGGTCTCTTCCAGTCCCAGTTCCGGGTTGGCGTGGATAAAGTGGGCGGCGTTAATCAGGTCGTCGCTCAGGGTCGTTGCGATGGTGTTGATGGAGTCGATCACTCTGGGCCTCATTATTTTTTCAGTTTGGGGTCGAGGGCTTCACGGAACCCGTCGCCCACCAGGTTGAACGCCAGTACGGTAATCAGAATGGCGAACCCGGCGGTGAGGGTCATGGTGGAGTCAATGCGTAAAAATTCCTGGCCGTCGCGCAGCATGTTGCCCCAAGTGGCGGTGGGGGGCTGAATGCCGAGGCCGAGGAAGCTGAGCGCCGCTTCCGACAGAATGGCGCCGGCGATACTCATGGTGCCGTAGACGATCAGCGGTGCGATGGTGTTGGGCAGAATATGGCGGAAGATGATGCGCGCATGCCCGGCACCGAGGGTGCGCACCACATCAATGTAGCTCTCTTTTTTGATCGCCAGCGCCTCGCCGCGGATGATGCGGGCGAAATTGGGGACGTTAACGATGGAGATGGCGATGATCAGGTTGATGATGCCATCGCCTAGCACCGTCATCAGCGCGATGGCCAGCAGCACCGACGGAAACGCGAATAGTGCATCCATTAGCCGCATGATGGCGCTATCCACCCACCCGCCGAAATGACCGGCGACCAGACCGAGTACCGTGCCGAGCAACCCGCCGATGGCGATGGCGACAAAGGCGATGAGGATGGAGATACGCGAGCCGTAGATCAGCCGGCTGAGAATGTCGCGGCCGTAGTTGTCGGTACCGAGCGGCGAACCGGGGGTGCCGAGTTTTTTGAGCGAAAAACCCAGGTTCATCTGGTTCGGGTCGTGCGGTGCCAGCCAAGGCGCCAGCAACGCCATCAGCACGATGGCGATAATCACGATCAGGCCGGCGAGCGCCATACGGTTGCGGCAGAAGCGTTGCAATACGTCCATCAGGCGTCCCCCCGCGGATTATTGAGGCCGATTTTGGGGTTCACCACCACGTACAGCAGATCGACGCAGGTATTGACCACCACGAAGATCAGTGCAGTGAACATAATGGTGCCCTGCACCACCATGAAGTCGCGTTTTTCAATCGAACTGATGATAAGCCGCCCCATACCCGGCCAGGCGAAGATGGTTTCCGTCAGTACCGCACCGCTGAGCAGGGTAGAAATCTGGATGCCCAACACGGTGAGGATCGGGTTGAAGGCGTTGCGAAATGCGTGCTTGCCGATGACGGAAAACTCGGACAGCCCCTTGGCGCGCGCAGTACGGATGTAAGGGGCGTTGATCACTTCCAGCATGGCGGTGCGGGTGATGCGCACGAATGTCGCCATCGGCACGGTGGACAGCGCCACGCCGGGCAGGATCAGGTGGCCCAGCACATCCATAAAACCGTCGTCCCAGTCGCCCATACCGGTGGCGGGCAACCAGGCTAGCCGCACGGAGAACAGCAACACCAGCAGTAGCCCCAGCCAGAACACCGGCATGGATACACCGATCAGCGCAAACAGCACGCTGGCGTAGTCGAACAGGCTGTGCTGGCGCACGGCGGAAATAATGCCTGCCGGGATAGCGACCAGCAGCGCCAGCGTTAACGCAAAACCGCCGAGCAGCAAGGTATTGGGCAGGCGTTCCAGGATCAGGTTAATCACGCTGTCGCCGTAGTAGATGGAATACCCCAGGTCGCCGCGCAGCAGGTCGCGCAGGAACAGCAGATATTGCGTCAGCAGCGAACGGTCGAGCCCCAGTTTGACCCGCAGCTCGTGCACCGCTTCCACGCTGGCCTGCGGGCCGAGCATGATGGTCGCCGGATCGCCCGGAATAATCCGGGTGATCAGGAACACGACCGTCGCCACCAGAAACAGCACTACGATCGTCTGCAGTATGCGATTGGCCAGAAAACGGATCATAGTGTCTGTTCCATCCTTACTTGTTTACCGTGACATGGGTGTCAGGGGTGGCGATGCGCAGCAGGCCGTCGGGCGAAACCTGATACCCTTGCACCTTGCGGCTGACGCCGTTCACGAAGTCTTTCGTCCACAGTTCGACGCGCGGGGAGTCCGCCAGCACTTTCTGTTGAACTTGCTGGTAAAGGGCGCGGCGTTCCTGTTGATCGCTGCTTTTACCCACCGCCGCCGTCAACAGGGTGTCTACATCAGGATTGCTGTAGCCCTGGCCGTTACCGAGCGAACCGATTTGCTTGCTGCTGAACATCTGGTACAGGAAGAAATCCGGATCCGGGTACCAGGACCAGCTCAGGTTGTAGAAGGTCGGCTGGCCTTTGGTAACGGATTCGCTGAATGAACCCCATTCCATACTTTTGATCGACAAATCAATGCCGATGCTCTTGAGCTGCTGCTGCATGATGGTGGCGGCCTTGATGCGATCCGGATCCTGCGGCGTCACCAGCGTGGCCTGGAAGCCGTTGGCGTAACCGGCTTCCGCCATCAGTTTTTTCGCCCCTTCCAGATCCTGCGTCATCGCGGTGCTGTTTGCATCGTCCCAGTAACCCCAGGAGCTTTTCGGCAGCGGTGAGTAGGAGCGTGTGCCGCCTCCCCATTGGAAGATGCCGCTGACGATATCGTTCACGTTGACGGTTTTGAGGATCGCCTGGCGTACGCGCACATCCTTGGTCGGGCCGTCTTTTAAGTTCATGGCGCTGAAGGTGATGTTCATGCCGGGCACCGACAACAGGCGGGTTTTGTCATTGTCCTGCACGGTTTTGCGGTTCGGGCCGTCGATGTTGCTGGCGATGTCGATTTCACCGGTCAGCAGTGCGTTGGTCATCATGTTGAGGTCGGGAATGAATTTCCACACCACCTTGTTGAGCTTGACGTCATGATCGAAATACTTGTCGAAGCGGGCCAGCGAGATTTTCTCGTCCTTATTCCATTCTTTCAGTACGAACGGCCCGGTACCGACCGGATGCAGGCCGAAGCCGTCACCCTGACCGGTGACTTCCTCCTGCGGCACGATGGCGTTGCCGACGTCGGTCAATACCGCCAGGAAGGCTGCATTTGGCTGACTGAGGGTGACTTTTACCTGTGTAGGGGAGAGCACCTGTACGTCCTGAACCATGCGGGCGCGTTTCATCACCGACTCTTTGGCGGAGCGCAGCAGGCTGTAACGCACGTCTTCCGCCGT
Organism: Musicola keenii; assembly: GCF_014855505.1. Taxonomy (NCBI): domain Bacteria; kingdom Pseudomonadati; phylum Pseudomonadota; class Gammaproteobacteria; order Enterobacterales; family Pectobacteriaceae; genus Musicola; species Musicola keenii. The sequence goes on from NZ_JAAWVW010000001.1 coordinate 356,859, forward strand.
CATTTTGCGGCCCGGCTGGAATTTGCCCGGCTGGAAGTAAACATCGTCACGCAGCGTGAAGGTGTACTCTTTCAAATCCGGACTGACCTGCCACTGGGCCGCCAGACCGGGAATGATGTTCTTGAGGTCTTTGTCGTAATACACCAGCGTGTTGAAAATGTTCATCATCACGTCGGATTCATAGGTGCCGGTGTATTTGACCGGATCCAGCGTTCTGGGCACCGCTTCCAGACCGATGTTCAGGTTCTGGCTGGCGGCATAGCTGGTGTTGCCCAGAGTCAACAACGTGGTGGAAGCAACCCCGGCGATCAACATCAAAAGACGTTTGTTCATTTAACCTCCCGTGTGGTTAAGGTAGCGAATGTCGTGTCGGTTGCCGACGATGCGGCAGTAGCGATAGCGGGAAATGAACAACGGTATGTGCCGACAGGGGCGCGACACGAGCCGGTAATGGTGCAGTGTGCCGGTGTATCATGACCTGTTTGCAGATACTGGGCTCCATTCCCGCATGTTCCATTTAATGGAACCTTGTTCTATTTTTTATATAGATAAACATAAGGCCGCGAATAAAAATGCGTCAAGACATTTTTACCGGCTTCAGTAACTATTTTATTACTATTCAATTGGTTGCACTGTATTGTGGCGTTTTTTGCACCATTGCTGTGCGCGAGGGGTTATGACAGCGCAAGGTGTGATCGTGGTAACAGAAAATCGAGTGCCGGGGAGCAAATCACGATGGCGTGTTTTCCTATCGGAACCTATTACGTGATATAACCTGCGATCACTGAAAACGCTGGTGTCAGGTGTGATGTGGGGGAGCGAATGTGATCCCCGGTAGGGGCATTTTTCCCTGGCGTTCCTGGTATTTTCCCGCCAGTTTTCCTTGTCACCGGCTAAAGGGACATCGCCTGGCTTCAGGTTCTTATTGATGAGACATGCATGAGCATACTAAATAGCGCGGCGGCCGTATTGCAGTTGATGAGCCGTCTGAAGCGTAGCGTGACGGTCAGCGATGTGGTGGAACACCTCGGTTATCCGAAAAGTACGGCGTCCCGGTTACTCAAACAGTTGTCGGAAACCGGTTTTCTGGATCGTGATAGCCGCACGCTGGCGTATCAGCCCAGCCTGCTGTTGCTTGAAGTGACCTATCTGGTGCGGCACAACTCCAACCTGAGTGATCACATCGAGCAGGTGTTGCAGCGTCTGTGTCAGCAGACCGGACATACTGGCTATATTTCTATGCTCAGCGGCCACGATGTGCTGGTGCTGCGGGTGGTGCCCGGCGTACATGCGCTGCGGGTGATTACCCATCCGGGCACCCGATCGCCCGCTTGGGGAACCTCTACCGGACGCGCGCTGTTGGCGTATCTGCCCGAGAGCGAGCTGGCGCGCCAGTATCGCCCGGTGCTGGCGCCGGAAAAAGCGACGGCCATGTCGTTTGCCGCGCTGGAAGAGAAGGTGAAAGTGATCGCCCAGCGTCAGTGGGCGTCGGCGGTGGATGAATCGGTGCCGGGTGCGGCGTCGGTCAGTTGTGCGGTCAGCGACCCACATAGCGGTGAAACCCTGGCGTTTTGCCTGACATTTCCCTCTTCCATTGCCGATGAGCAGGAGATCGTCAACCTGGCCGAATTGGTCAGCCAGGCCGCCAGGCAGGTGGGCAAAACCGTCGGCGATCCCCGGTGGCTGACGGGAGATTATGTGCCCGAGTAGCTGTTCAGGCTGAATCGGTTGTGCCCATGGTGGCTATTCGGCCTCGGATTTGTTGATCCATTTCTCGGAATGGGGATAGGGCCGGCTGAGCCGGTCGTTTTTTTGGTTAACATTACCCCTTTGGGAAAGACAGGACGATCAACGGAAGATGAAAAAGAAGAGACCCGTACTTCAAGACGTCGCCGACCGTGTGGGCGTCACCAAGATGACGGTCAGCCGTTATCTGCGTGACCCTGCGCTGGTGTCGGCGGCGTTGCAAGGAAAAATTGCCGCTGCGCTGGACGAACTGGGTTATATCCCCAACCGAGCGCCGCATATTCTGGCCAACGATACCAGTCGGGCCATCGGTATTTTGTTGCCGTCACTGACCAACCAGGTGTTCGCCGAAGTGTTGCGCGGCATCGAGCGGGTGACGGAAGCGCGCGGGTATCAGACCATGCTGGCGCACTACGGTTATCTGCCGGAAATGGAAGAGAAGCGCTTGATGTCGCTGCTGTCCTTCCATATCGACGGTCTGATTTTGGCGGAACGTCGGCATACGGCGCGTACCCGTCAGATGATTGCCGTGGCGGGCATTCCGGTGGTGGAGCTGATGGACTCGGTGTCGCCTTGCCTGGATATGGCGGTGGGGTTCGACAACGTCGCTGCCGCCCGGCATATGACGGAACACATGATCGCCAGCGGCCGCCGCCATGTGGTGTATCTGGGCGCGCGACTGGACGAGCGCACGCTGATGAAGCAGCAAGGCTACGAGCAGGCGATGCAGGCGGCGGGGCTGCGTTGCCATAGCGTGATGATCGAAAATCCGTCGTCTTATACCATCGGGGGCGATCTGTTCCGTCGTGCCAGAGTGGAATATCCAGAGATGGACAGCGTGTTTTGTACTAATGACGATTTGGCGATCGGCGCGATGTTTGAGTGTCAACGTCAAGGGATCCGGGTGCCGGAGGAGATCGGTATCGCCGGTTTCCACGGTCACGATATCGGCCAAGTGACGGTTCCGCGATTGACCAGCATACTGACGCCGCGCGAGCGCATCGGCGAAGTCGGGGCGACCCAGCTACTGGCGCGCCTGAACGGCGAAACGGTGGAACACCCGATAGTGGATGTGGGGTTTTCCATTCAACAGGGCGAAAGCCTGTAAGCGGCAGTTCCCGTCCAGTTCGATGCCGGGCGGTGGCGTATCAATAAACAACGGGGCGTTCCTTAGGGAAGCGCCCTGTTATTTTTGAGGCCGGTCATGGCGTTCATGCGCTCCCGTTCTGTGACGGCGCGAAACACCGGCTTATGCCGACTGGTGCGCCTGATACTCCCGCAGTGCGGCCGCGCAGCGTTCCACCACCTGATCCAGTGAACCGTCGATACTGACGCTGAGCACGTCGGCTTCATCGGCTCCCGGCTCTTCCAGCGCGTCGAACTGGCTTTTCAGCAGTTCGGTCGGCATGAAGTGCCCGGCTCGCGCCTGATGACGTTGCAACACCAGCTCGAAGCTGCCATTCAGGTGGATGAATACCATGCCTTCGTTATCGGCGCGCAGCAGGTCGCGATAGCGTTTTTTCAATGCGGAACAGACGATAATGCCGGTTTCGTTTTTGTGATACAGGCTGTAAGCGGCATCGTTCAGGCGTTGCAGCCAGGGCGCGCGATCATCGTCGTTCAATGGCTGGCCGCTGGCCATTTTCTGGATATTGGCGCGCGGGTGCAGGTCGTCCCCATCAATGAATTTTGCGCCGATTCTCTTGGCTAACCCCGCGCCCACGCTAGATTTTCCGCTGCCGGATACACCCATCAGAATAATGCTCTGTCCTGACATAATTTGATCTCTATCGCAAAGTGTGAATTAAGTGCGTCTTACTAGTATCGAATTTTAACATGTTACCGGTATCATGATACCGGTAACATCATGAGTCGTGACGTTCATCACAAGGAAATTTCCCTGAACGCCACGTCCATAACGATCTGTAGCGGGACGTTTCCTATAAGACCGGGATCGCTCGCGAAAGAACAGCAATAAGCTCCTCATCAGACCTCTGTTTCCCAACGGCGGGCGGTGAGTCATTACCGGAGAACGTTATGCCATTAGTTATTGTCGCAGTGGGCGTCGCACTGCTGCTGGTGCTGATGATTCGCTTCAAACTGAACGGTTTCATCGCCCTGATTCTGGTCGCGCTGGCGGTCGGTGTCATGCAAGGGATGCCGGTCAACAAGGTTATTGCCTCCATCAAGAGCGGTGTTGGCGGAACCTTGGGCAGCCTGGCGCTGATCATGGGCTTCGGCGCCATGCTGGGGAAAATGCTAGCCGACTGCGGCGGCGCCCAGCGTATTGCCACCACGCTGATCGACCGTTTCGGCCGTAAACATATTCAGTGGGCGATTGTACTGACCGGGTTCACCGTCGGTTTCGCCCTGTTCTATGAAGTGGGATTCGTGCTGCTGCTGCCGCTGGTGTTCAGTATCGTGGCTTCCGCCCGTATTCCACTGCTGTACGCCGGGGTGCCGATGGCCGCTGCGCTATCCGTCACCCACGGTTTCCTGCCGCCGCATCCGGGGCCGACCGCCATCGCCTCCCTGTTCCATGCCGATATGGGGAAAACCCTGCTGTACGGTACGCTGCTGGGGATCCCGACGGTAATTCTGGCCGGCCCGGTCTACGCTCGCTTCCTGAAGAAGATCGACAAGCCGGTGCCAGAAGGGTTGTATAACCCGAAACAATTCACCGAAGAGGAAATGCCGAGCTTTAGCATCAGCGTGTTTACCGCGCTGGTGCCGGTACTGCTGATGGCGCTGCGCGCCGTGGCGGAAATGGTGCTGCCGAAAGGCCATGCCTTCCTGGCTTACGCCGAGTTCTTCGGCGACCCGGTGATGGCTACCCTGATCGCGGTGCTGATCGCCATCTTCACCTTCGGGTTGAACCGCGGCCGCTCGATGGATGAAGTGATGTCCACCATTACCGACTCCATCAAAATCATTGCCATGATGCTGCTGATTCTCGGCGGCGGCGGCGCCTTTAAACAGGTACTGGTGGACAGCGGCGTGGATAAATACATCGCCGGGATGATGCACGACAGCGGTGTTTCTCCGCTGTTGTTGGGCTGGCTGATCGCCGCCGTGCTGCGTCTGGCGCTGGGTTCCGCCACTGTGGCGGCGCTGACCGCCGGCGGCATCGTCGCGCCGATTATCGCCACCAGCGGCGTCAGTCCGGAGCTGATGGTGATTGCCGTCGGTTCCGGCAGCGTGATCTTCTCTCACGTTAACGACCCCGGTTTCTGGCTGTTCAAGGAGTATTTCAACCTGACCATCGGCGAAACGCTGAAGTCCTGGTCGGCGTTGGAAACCATCATCGCCGTGTGCGGCCTGATCGGCTGTCTGCTGTTAGGTATGGTGGTGTAATCGGGCATGACCGGAAGTGACACGCCGCCTTCTCAATGAAGGCGGCGTTGATGTCCACATCTTTCTGGCCGTCAGCATTATCCCCGCACTTGGCGGGGAACCGCTATAACTTCAGATAGGCCCGAATGCCATCCAGAAACATTTGGGTGGAAATCATCACCAGTACCAATCCCATCAAACGCTCCAGCGCGTTGACGCCTTTGTCTCCCAGCAGTCGCAGAAACAGGTTCGACAACAGCAATACCGTGATCGTAATCGCCCAGGCGATGAACAGCGCCAGCGTCAGGTGCGGTAACTGATTGGGATACTGGTGGGAGAGCAGCATCAACGCCGCCAGAATCGACGGCCCGGCCACCATCGGGATCGCCAGCGGCACCAGAAAAGGTTCGTCTCCGGCGGGCAAACCGCTGGTAAAGCCTTCCTGCGAGGGGAAAATCATGCGAATGGCGATCAGGAACAGTACGATGCCGCCGGAGATGGAGACGGTTTCCGTGCGCAGGTTCAGGAACGCCAGGATCTTTTCCCCCGCGAACAGAAACACCAGCATCACGGCCAATGCGATAATCATCTCGCGAATCAGTACCCTACGTCGCCGTTTAGGATCCAGGTGCTTCAGCACGGACATGAATATCGGCAGGTTGCCGAGAGGATCCATAATCAGTAGCAACAGTACGGTTGCCGAAATCATTTCCGTCATGATGGGGGTGCGCTCCTATTAGGCTTACTGCTGAAAAGGCCCGTGGCATCGAATAAATTCACTTGCGACTTCTGATACATTTTGTAAGGTTGAACGTCATCACTTTAAAGTATGTTTACTGTCGGCAACGGCAGTCAGGCTTCATTTTCGTCACCTCCAGGCAGGACAGTTACCATGAAAAATGTTGGTTTTATCGGCTGGCGCGGTATGGTCGGTTCAGTGCTCATGCAGCGTATGGTGGAAGAGCGCGATTTCGATCTCATTCGCCCGGTATTTTTCTCCACCTCTCAGCACGGTCAGCCGGCGCCGACGCTGGGCGGGCACCAGGGCGTGCTGCATGATGCCTACAATCTTGAGGCGTTACGCGCGCTGGATATCATCATTACCTGTCAGGGTGGCGATTATACCAACGAAATTTACCCGAAGCTGCGTGAAAGTGGCTGGCAGGGGTACTGGATCGACGCAGCATCGTCTCTGCGTATGAAAGATGACGCGATTATCATCCTCGACCCAGTAAACCTCGGCGTGATCAAGTCCGGTCTGGATAACGGCATCAAAACCTTTGTCGGCGGCAATTGCACCGTCAGCTTGATGCTGATGTCGCTGGGCGGTCTGTTCGCCAACGATCTGGTGGAGTGGGCGTCCGTCGCTACCTATCAGGCGGCTTCCGGCGCCGGTGCGCGCAACATGCGCGAACTGCTGGTACAGATGGGGCAGTTGAACGCCGAGGTCGCGAGCGAGCTCAGCGATCCGGCTTCCGCGATTCTGGATATCGAACGTAAGGTGACGGCGCTGTCACGCGGCGGTCTGGCGGTGGAAAACTTCGGCGTTCCACTGGCGGGCAGCCTGATCCCCTGGATCGACAAACAACTGGAAAACGGCCAGAGCCGCGAAGAGTGGAAAGGCCAGGCGGAAACCAACAAGATTCTGAACACCGCCAGCACCATTCCCGTCGACGGTCTGTGCGTTCGTATCGGCGCGCTGCGCTGCCACAGCCAGGCGTTTACGCTGAAATTGAAGAAAGACGTGTCGATTCCGGAAATCGAGCAGATGCTGGCGACCCACAATGACTGGGTGAAAGTGGTGCCGAATGACCGTGAAATCACCATGCGCGAACTGACCCCTGCTGCGGTGACAGGCACGCTGTCTACCCCGGTGGGCCGTCTGCGTAAACTGAATATGGGGCCGCAGTATCTGTCGGCGTTCACCGTGGGCGACCAACTGTTGTGGGGCGCGGCTGAACCGCTACGCCGTATGTTGCGCATCCTGTTGTAACAAATATTGTGTGTCGCTAATGGCGCGGCTCGTAAGGGCGGCGCCATTTTTTTTATCGCAATGCCGTTATCGCCGTTGCGGATCAAAATACATGTTCGGTTTGCCAGCTGACCCTACCTGCCAGTTGTTCTTCGATTTGCGATGCATTATGGGGTTCGATAAATGCCGGGATGACGGTGTGCGCATGGGTCAGATTTGCCAGCATCAACTGATCCGACAAACGGGGATGCACATTCCACGGTAGCCAGCGCGCTCGCCCGGCTTGTAGCATCATCATGGCGGGCGAGCTATAGGGAATTTGCCCGCTGAAGATGAAATGGAAGCGATCAGCCTGGGAGCGTAGCGCGGCGGATAGCCCGCTGCTGGCGGTGCCGTCGCTACAGATGATCACGTCGTCCGGGCGGTAGGGCCGGGCGCTTTGGTGCGACAGCAGGTGATGAAGGTGCTGTCGTAGGTAGGGAATTTGGCTGTCGATGAGCAGGCTGATTTCCTGCTGAACCTGTGAACACAGACGCGGCACGACGCCGTATTCCATCAGGTAGAGCGCCATATCCGGCGCGCGTCCCCAGCCGGGAACGCCAATCAGCGCACCGTCGCGGCAGGCCTGCAGCATGATGGCTTTTTGCTCCGCCAGTGACTGGGCGCGGTCGCCGTAGGAGGCATCCGTAATCAGCAATGCGGCTTCTGGCGGCAGGTCGAACGGAAACAGCGAGGATTCTGTGCTCCAGTCGCCGGTGTAGGTCAGGCCGCCGCCCGCGACGACATGCATCCAGATACCGCCGGGGGAGTGACCGCTACGCCCAGTGATCATCAATACCGGCCCGATTTCACAGCGGCCATGTTCCGGCAGGATACGGCGATCCTCCTCGGCTACCCATGTCGCTGGAATTTGCCGCCAGACCCGCTCGGTGGCGTACACCGGCGGATAACCCCACGCTTCGCGCAGTATCAGGCCGCCGCAGTGATCGATATGCGCATGGCTCAGACAGATGGCGTCCGGCGGAGGTAATTCACCGATATCGGGAAGCTGCCCTGGCCGCGGTCCCTCTCCCAGATCCAACATTAAACGGAAGCCGTCGACTTCTACCATGAATGCGGCGGGACTTTTTCCCCCCACTCCGCTGACGGCGATCAGGGTTGGCATAATGTGTCTCCTTTCACGATGGCATAACTCCACCTGGCGTGTGCCGGTCAATAATAAAATAACGCTCAGGGGGCATACTGATGTCGACAGTTGTCCGGTTTTGTTCACTGTGCGGCGATGCCTCCCGGTATAGGAAAGATAATCAGCGATGCAACGATGTTAACCTGTGAGAAAGCCGACAGAATCCGGTATTTCTGCGGGCGACATGGTAATAAGCCAGCATCATATGTCGTTCTGAGACACTATCGGCCAACATCTTCCGCAGATTATCGGCAGCGAGTGGCAGAAGGTTGATGAAATTGTTCTCAGGACAGCCCGGACGGGGTGCGGCATAATGTCGAGCGAGCGCTAACCAGACAAGGGCGCGGGTTTCTTTTTTGCGAGGGGTGTGATGCAACGACTGACAATCTCCATGGACGATCAACTGGCCGCCGATTTTGATGACCTGATGGCGCGCAAAGGGTACGCCAACCGCTCGGAAGCGTTCCGCGATATGCTGCGTCGCGAGTTGGGTGAAATGACGGTGGCGTCGGATCGCAATGGCGAGTGCGTAGCGGTACTGAGCTATGTCTACGACCACCACGAGCGTCAATTGTCCAGCCGGCTGGCGGGCATGCAGCACGATCATCACAGCCTGACCGTTTCCACCATGCATACCCATCTGAGCCATGACGAGTGCGTGGAGACGGTGATTCTGCGCGGCCAAACCTGGCAGGTGGAACAGTTCGCCGAGCAGGTGATCGCCGAGACGGGCGTGCGCCACGGCAGGTTGAACCTGATCCCGCTATACCTCGAATAAAACCGCGCCGCTGCGGGGCGACTTCATACGATGAACGGCAAAGCCGCCGGGCGCCGGCTCGGGGTACGGTCAGCCAAAGCGTGAAGGATATCTTTAGACGTTTTGTGACGAATGCACGTCCTGTTATTACCCCAGATCAAGGAAGTATGAAGTTTTATAAAAACTTCATACGAAAGGGTTAACCGTTATCCGGCTATTTGTTATAAGTCGGCAGGAATTCCCCTCTTCCTTCAGATTTTGTTGCATCTTTCTCCTGCGGGCAGAGGCCCGTGCCGCATCAGGCACAGCGCGATCGCGCCGTTTGCCGTTCCCTGATGTCATCTGTCCCGGACGGATTGCCGCGATCTCGAATGTATCGCTATTCGACAGAAAGGATATTCGTGTGAGTCAGCTTGCCATCGAGAATGACCAGCCGTTGCTGGATGACGTTCAACGCTACTGGAGCGGCCGCGCCGCCGACTACAGCCAGATCAATATTGGCGAGCTGGCAAACGCCAAACGCGCCGTCTGGTTGGCGAAGATGCTCGAACAGGCGCCGAAAAAAGCGGTGTTGCGGGTGTTGGATATCGGCACCGGGCCGGGTTTTTTCGCGGTGACGCTGGCGCTGGCAGGGCATCGTGTGACGGCGGTGGACGTCACGGAAGCGATGCTCGATCAAGCACGCGCCAACGCCGCGCATTATCGGACGACGATCGATTTTGTGCACAGCGATGTGCATGAATTGCCGTTTGCGGACAACGACTTCGATCTGGTGGTTTCCCGCAACGTGACCTGGAATCTGACCGATCCGCAACGGGCTTATCAGGAGTGGCGGCGAGTATTGGCGCCGGGCGGGCGACTGATCAACTTTGACGCTAACTGGTATCTGCAACTGTTTGATGTATCCAGCCGGCGCGGTTATCTGGCGGATCGCGCCAATGCCCGCGAGCAGGGGCTGGACGATCACTACGTCAATACCGACACCCGGGCGATGGAGGCTATCGCCCGGCAATTACCGCTCAGCCGGGAACAACGCCCGGCATGGGATTCAGCCGCGCTGCTGGCATGTGGTTTTCGCCGGATTTGGCTGGAAACTGACGTCGGCGACGCGCTGTGGGACGAAACGGAGAAAGTGAATTACGCCTCGACGCCGATGTTCATGGTCTGTGCTGAAAAATAGGGAGCAGGCAATGACATTGACCCGCTGGTTACTGGTGTTGTTGTTGGCGGCGTTGGCGTTGTACGGCGTCAGCGCGCTGGCGACGCCGACGGACAATACGCTGAATTACGCCAGTACCAAAGATATCCGCGATATCAATCCCCACCTGTACGGCGGTGAAATGGCGGCGCAGAACATGGTGTTCGAGCCGTTAGTGATCAATACCGAGCAAGGGGTGAAACCTTGGCTGGCACAGCGTTGGGATATCTCGCCCAACGGCCTGCACTACCGTTTTTACCTGCGCCCGGGGGTGACGTTCAGCGACGGCGAGCCGTTCAACGCGCAGGCGGTAAAGCTCAACATCGATGCGGTGCTGGCCAATTTGCCGCGCCACGCCTGGCTGGAACTGGCGCGACAGATCGACCAGGTCAGCGTGGTGGACGCATTGACGCTGGATATCACGCTGAAAAATCCCTACTACCCGACGCTGATTGAGTTGGGGTTGACGCGGCCGTTCCGTTTCCTCTCGCCGCGCTGCTTCAATCACGGCCAGACCAAAGACGGCGTGGCTTGCTATGCGGGAACCGGCCCCTGGCTACTGGCGCAACATGTGACACAGCAATACGCCCGTTTTAACGCCAACCCGCATTACTGGGGGGCGAAACCGGCGCTGGCCGGCGTGGAGTGGCGGGTGATCCCGGATGGACAAAGCCTGTTGCTGTCGCTGCGTAAAGGCGATATTCAGCTGATTTTCGGCGCCGACGGCGACATGCTGGACGGCGACAACTTTGCCGTATTACAGGCTTCCGGCCAGTTCCGCACCGCCATCAGCGAACCGGTAGCATCGCGGGCGTTGGTGCTGAACAGTAGTCGTCCGATTGTTGCGGATCAACGCCTGCGCCAGGCATTGCAATACGCGGTGGATAAAGAAGCCATCGCCCAGGGCGTGATGGCGGGCGGCGAAAGCGTGGCGCAGACGCTGCTGGCGCGTTCGGTGCCTTACGCCGATATCCCTGACTTGCCGGTTTACGCTTATGATCCGGCACGAGCGGCGGCATTGCTCGATGAGGCGGGGTGGCGTCGTGAGGGTAACGGCATTCGCAGTAAACAGGGGATGCCGCTGCGGCTGGTGTTTTCCTACAACAGCAACAATGCCAACGAACGGGCGATCGCCGAAGTGATCCAGAGCCAGTTCCGGCAGGTCGGCGTCGAGCTGGCGCTGCTGGGCGAGGAGAAACAGGCGTATCTGGATCGGCAAAAATCCGGCGATTTCGACCTGCAGTATTCGCTGTCGTGGGGCAAACCCTATGATCCGCAATCCTATGTTTCATCATTCCGCATTCCGGCGCACGCCGATTATCAGGGGCAGAAAGGGTTGCCGGATAAAGCGGAGATCGACCGTATGATCGGCGAGGTGCTGATTGCCCACGACGAAAACGCGCGGCGGGCGCTGTATCGCCAGATCCTGACCCGGCTGGCGCAGGAGGCGGTATATATTCCGCTCACCTATTCCCGTACCCGTGCGGTGTTCAGCCAGACGCTGCAAGGCGTTGCCTTTAATCCATCGCAGTATGAAATTCCGTTCGAAAACATGTCGTTCCAGCGATAGCGGCACGGTGATGGCGCGTTATCTGCTGCGGCGGCTCGGTACGATGTTGCCGCTGGTGCTGGCGATATCGCTGGCGGCCTTTACCCTGGTTCGCCTGTCGCCGTCCGATCCGGCGGAAGTGGCGCTGCGGGTCAACGCGGTGGTGCCGACCGACGCCGCTATCGCCCTCACGCGCCAGCAATTGGGGCTGGATCGCCCGTTCGGGGCACAGTATCTCGACTGGCTGTCGCGCGTGTTGCGGCTGGATTTCGGCATATCGTTCGTCACCCGGCAGCCGGTGCGTGAGGCGCTCGCTCAGGCATTGCCGGCGACGCTGCAACTGGCGGGGGCGGCGCTGCTGATTGTGCTGGCAAGCTCGCTGTCGCTGGCGACGCTGTGCGTGTTGCAGGCCGGACGCTGGCCGGACAGGCTACTGCGCGCTCTGCTGTTTCTACTGACCGCCATGCCCGGCTACTGGGCGGGGTTGTTGTTGCTGTGGCTGGCGGCGGTTGCGTGGCCGCAATTGCCGACCGGCGGTATGACGGCGCCGGGGGCGACGCTGCTGCCCGCGTTGACGCTGGCGCTGGGCTACATCGGCACCTACGTGCGTCTGCTACGCAACAATATGCTGCACCACCTCGCCCAACCTTATGTGACTTATGCCCGCGCCCGTGGGTTGTCTGAACGCCGCATTCTGTGGCGGCATGTACTGCCCAACGCCGGGTATTCGCCGCTGATCGCGCTGGGTATGAGCCTGCCCAAACTGATGGCGGGGGCGTTGGTGGTGGAGAATATTTTCGCCTGGCCAGGGCTGGGGCGGTTATGTGTCACCGCGATCTTCAACCGTGATTACCCGGTGATTCAAGCCTATGTGTTGTTGATGGCGCTGCTGTTCGTACTGGGCAACTTTCTGGTGGACGCGCTGCAACTGTGGCTTGACCCGCGTTTGCGGCGGGGGGTGATTTCATGATGCGGCGTGTCGGGCGGGCGCTGCACGGTGATCGGTTGGCCTGCATTTGTCTGCTGTTTCTGCTCCTGGTGCTGGTCGCTGGCATACTGGCGCCCTGGCTGGCACCGCACGACCCGCTGCTGGTGTCGTGGCGGGACAAGTTTCAGCCTCCGGGATGGCGCTACCCATTCGGCGCCGACGCGCTCGGCCGCTGTATTTTCTCCCGTCTGCTGTTTGGTATTCGCACCACGGTGGGGATGGCGCTGCTGGCGATGTCGTTGACGTTGCTGGTGGGAACGATGGCCGGCGTGTTGGCGGGCTTTTTTCGCGGTCGGGTGGATGCGTTATTGATGCGGCTATGCGATCTGATGCTGGCGTTTCCGGCGGAGGTGATGATTTTCGCGCTGGTGGGCATGCTGGGGCCGGGGTTGGGTAATATCCTGCTGGCGGTGCTGCTGGCGAAGTGGGCTTGGTACGCCCGTATGGTTCGCGGCATCGTGATGCAGTACAGCGGCGGCGGCTATGTGCAGTATGCCCGGCTGATTGGCGCCACGCCCCGTTATGTCATCCTGCGGCATCTGCTGCCGGTGGCGGCGGCGGAATTGGTGTTGCTGGCGACGGCCGACAGCGGCGCGGTCATCCTGCTGTTGTCGGCGCTGTCGTTTTTGGGGCTGGGCGTGCAGCCGCCGACGCCGGAGTGGGGGGTGATGCTGGGGGATGCCCGCAACGTCATGCTGGCCTACCCGTGGCAGATGCTGCCCGCCGGATGCGCTGTCATGCTGGTGGTGGCGGCCTTCAACTATCTGGGGGATTTTTTCCGGGACGTGTTGGATGTCGTTCGCGCCCCCGGCGGCAATGCCGCCGCCTGAACGATCCCGATGGCCGGTTCTGGGCGTAGGGGGAAAGGCGGCAAGTCGTGGATTTCTTTGCGCTTGCCCGCCGGAACGCCTTTCTTCGGTATCGTCTTAGCCCAATTGCAGCGGAACCCGGATGCGCACCTGGGTGAAGTGATTCGGTTCGCTGTTGACCGTGATGCCATAACTGCAGCCGTAATGCGCCTTGATGCGTCTATCCACCAGATTCATGCCTAGCCCATCGCTGCCGTTGCGCGGGTGATAGGTGCCGGCGTTGTCTTCTACGGTGATTTCCAGACAATTCGCGTGCGGCCGGGCTTCTATCCGCAATACGCCGTCCTCCAGCATGTGGGAAATGCCGTGTCTGATGGCATTTTCCACCAGCGGTTGGAGCGAAAAGGCGGGCAGGCGCGCCATCATCAAGACACGGGGAATGTTGATTTGCACCGTCAGATGGTTGGCGAAGCGCGCCTGTTCAATGTCCAGATAGGCGTTGACGTGCTCCAGTTCGTCGCCGAGCGACACTTCATCGCCGCTGCGTTTAAGGTTTTTACGAAAGAAGGTCGCCAGCGACAATACCAGGGAGCGGGCGTGCTCCGGGTTCCGAGGGATGACCGTCGAGAGCGTGTTGAGCGCGTTGAACAGAAAATGGGGGTTGACCTGCGCGTGCAGCAGCTTGATTTCCGACTGGATCAGCAGCAGCTTCTGTTGCTCAAAACGTCCGGCGAAGATCTGCGCGGAGAGTAAATGCGCGATGCCTTCTCCCAGTGTGCGATTGATGCTGGAAAACAGCCGGTTTTTCGGTTCATACAATTTGATGGTGCCTATAACCTGTCGCGCTTCCCCCCGCAGCGGGATCACCAGCGTCGATCCTAACCGGCAGCGGGGCGAGTGCGGGCAGCGGAACGGCTGCTCGCTGCCGTCGGCGTAGACCACCTGGTTGAGCTCGATGGCTTTGGTGGTATGGGGCGAAGAGATCAGCGAGCCGACGATGTGGTGATCCTCGCCGATACCGATAAACGCCAGCAATTTTTCCCGGTCGGTGATTGCGACGGCGCCAACGCCCAGTTCTTTATACAGGATGCGGGCGACGCGCATGCTGGTTTGTGGGGTGAACCCCTCCCGCAGTATGCCCTCGGCCTTGGCTGCGATCTTCAGCGCCTTGGTGGAAAACGCGGTGGTGTACTTCTCGAACATCGCCCGGCGGTCGAGCAGGATGCGCATAAACATCGCCGCGCCTATCGAATTGGCGATGATCATCGGCAGCGCGATGTTTTTCACCAACGCTAATGTGGTGTCGAAAGGGCGGGATACCGCCAGCAGAATGCCCATCTGCAGAATTTCCGCCAACAGCGCGGTTGCCGCGATTACCTGCGGCTGAAATAACAGGTCGACCCGGTTGCGTCGGGTCATACAGTGGTTGAGCAACCCGCCGATCGCGCCCTCCATCATGGTTGACAGCATACAGGCGAACGCCGTCATACCGCCCATCGAATAGCGGTGCAGCCCGCCAGTCAACCCCACCAGCAATCCCACCGTCGGGCCGCCCAGCACACCGCCCAGCAGTGCGCCGATAGCACGGGTATTGGCGATGGCACCGTCGATGCGCAGACCGAAATAGGTGCCGAGAATGCAGAACAGCGAGAACACCAGATAACACACCAGTTTGTGCGGCAGCTGGATGGTAATTTGCATCAAGGGAATGAATAGCGGCGTTTTACTCAGCAGATAGGCAATGACCAGATAGACGCACATCTGCTGCAATAATAATAAAATCAGATCCAATTGATCGAACATTTGCGGTGAACCTCCATGTTAATGCTCCTGTCTTCTTCTTGTTGTTCTGCCGGAGCAGAACGAGCGGCAATCCCACGCCGCTTGTTTTCCACCATAGCCGGTTCGGCCGGTTATTGACACCTTCCTGCATGTGTTGGCCCCGTTATACCGGGGCTCATATTACCGCGTTGTCGTTGGCGGAATAAGTAATCATTTTTTCTTATCAATTAGTTGCGTAAAAAAATCGCCCTTGTCTCGAATATTTTCTGGTTTCTTGACTAAGCTGAAATAAGGCTATGTTTCTGAATAGAGAAGCGCATTAGCCAAGAGCGAAAGCACAGTCTGCGGCGCAGGAAGCAGCCCGCACAGCCGGTTATCACGGGGGAATGGTAAATATGTGGGCTCGCTCAAATCCTGCCGCAGGAAACGTTAAACACAGAATCATGAGGTTGGCCATATTTTTAATGGGGTAGGGCTGGTTTCCTTTTCTGTTACTGATACAGGACATTTCCACATCGACTTTACGCAGAAGAAATGACCTGTTTCTTTAATATATTTCATTTATTTAGATGGTTAATCAGAGGATGGATACCATGTCAGGTTTTTCCGATCAGCGTGTCATTAATCTTCTTTTTTCCGGTCATTATGCCGATCCTTTCGCCGTGCTGGGTATGCACGATACGCCTGCGGGCCTGGAGGTAAGAGCGCTGTTGCCGGGCGCGTTGGAGGCCCATGTTGTGGATGCTCACAGCGGTCGCAAAGTGGGCAAACTGGAGCGTCAGGATGAACGCGGTTTTTTCGCCTCGGTCATTCCCCGGCGCAAACATCACTTCAGTTATCGTCTGGCTGTGACCTGGCCGCGCGATACCTGCATTATCGACGACCCTTACCGTTTCGGCACGCTGCTGCAGGCGTTGGATGTCTGGCTGTTGGCGGAAGGGCGGCATCTGCGGCCATTTGAGCAAATGGGCGCCCATCTCCGCACGTTGGATGGGGTGGACGGAACCTGTTTTTCCGTCTGGGCACCGAATGCCCAGCGGGTTTCCGTCGTTGGGGATTTTAACTTCTGGGATGGCCGCCGCCATCCGATGCGATTGCGGCGGGAAAGCGGTATCTGGGAGCTGTTTTTGCCGGGTGTCGGCGTCGGCGATCTTTATAAATTCGAATTGATCGACTGCTATGGCAACCTGTTGCTGAAGTCCGACCCTTATGCATTCGAATCCCAGATGCGGCCGGACAATGCCTCGCTGGTGACTCGGCTTCCAGCGCCGCTGCCGGCAAGCCCGGAGCGGCAACAGGCCAACGATCTGCAATCGCCTATCTCTATTTACGAAGTGCATCTCGGTTCCTGGCGTCGTCATACCGACGACAATTTCTGGCTCAGTTACCGTGAACTGGCGGAGCAACTGGTGCCGTATGTCAAATCGATGGGGTTCACCCATGTCGAATTGATGCCGGTGCATGAACACCCGTTCGACGGCAGTTGGGGTTATCAGCCGTTGGGGTTGTATGCGCCGACCCGTCGTTTCGGCTCACCGGAGGAGTTCCGCCAGTTGGTGGACGCTTTTCATGAAGCCGGGATCAATGTGTTGCTGGATTGGGTGCCGGGCCACTTTCCGGCGGATAGCTACGGTCTGGCGCGTTTCGACGGCACTGCCCTGTATGAATACGCCGATCCGAAGGAAGGATTCCATCAGGACTGGAACACCCTGATTTACAACTTCGACCGTCATGAGGTACGCAACTACCTGGCCGGCAACGCCGTGTACTGGGCGGAGCGCTTCGGCGCCGACGGGCTGCGCGTTGATGCGGTGGCATCGATGATTTACCGCGATTACAGCCGCCGCGACGGCGAATGGGTGCCCAATTATTACGGCGGCAAGGAGAACCTGGAGGCGATCTCTTTTCTGCGTTATACCAACCAGACGGTGGGGCAGCATTGTCCCGGCCTGATCACTATCGCCGAAGAGTCGACCGACTACGCGGGTGTGACGCTGCCGCCGGAGCATAACGGGCTCGGCTTCCATTACAAGTGGAACATGGGCTGGATGCACGACACGCTGGCGTATATGCAGCTTGATCCGGTGCACCGTAAATTCCATCACGACCTGCTGACCTTCGGCATGCTGTATGCCTACAGCGAAAATTTCGTGCTGCCGCTGTCCCACGACGAAGTGGTGCACGGCAAACGCTCTCTGTTGGATCGGATGCCCGGCGACCCGTGGCAGAAATTCGCCAACCTGCGCGCCTACTACGGCTTTATGTGGGCTTACCCCGGCAAAAAGCTGCTGTTCATGGGCGGCGAATTCGCGCAGGGAAAAGAGTGGAACCACGACATCAGCCTCGACTGGCACCTGCTGGATGAGCCGGAAGGCTGGCATGCGGGGGTACAGAACCTGGTGCGCGACCTCAATCACTGTTATCGCCAGCATCCGCCGCTGTATCAATGCGACTACCTGCACCAAGGGTTTGAGTGGGTGGTGGTGGACGACCGGGAAAATTCGGTATTTGCCTTTATCCGCCGCGATAACGACGGCAATGAAATGCTGGTCGTCAGCAATTTCACGCCGGTGCCGCGCGAGGGGTATCGCATCGGTATTAATCAGCCGGGTAGATGGCGGGAAGTGCTTAATACCGATTCCCTGCATTATCACGGCGGCAATCTCGGCAACGCCGGGGCGGTCAACAGCGAACCGGTAGGCAGCCATTCCCGGCCGCAATCTCTGGTACTGACATTGCCGCCGTTGGCGACGCTGTATCTGGTCAAGGAGGCGTAATGACGGTACTGCAGGCCGGTCATCCGTATCCGCTGGGTGCCCATTTCGATGGCAGAGGCGTGAATTTCGCCCTCTCTTCCGCCGACGCCGTCGGCGTTGAGTTGTGCCTTTTCGATGGCGCCTATGAACAACGTGTGCCGATGACGGCCCGTACCGATGCTATCTGGCATGGCTATCTGCCCGGCGCACGTCCCGGATTGCAGTACGGATTCCGTGTCGACGGGCCGTTTGATCCGGCGCGCGGCTTGCGCTTTAACCGCAATAAACTGCTGCTTGACCCCTGGGCGCGGATGATGATGGGTACGGTACGGGATAATGAGCGTCTGCATGGTGGCTATCATCGCCCTGACCCGCGGGATGATGCCGATGTGATGCCGCGCTGTGTGGTGGTGGACGAGCGTTATGACTGGCGGGACGACAGCTTTCCGATGACGCCCTGGCCCCGTACCGTGTTGTATGAAGCACATGTGCGCGGGCTGACCAAACGGCATCCGGATATCCCACAGGCGATTCGCGGCACCTACGCCGCGCTGGCGCATCCGGTGATGTTGGCGTATTTCGCACGGTTGGGGGTGACGGCGCTGGAGCTGATGCCGGTTCACCAGCATGCGGACGAACCTCGGTTGCAGGCGATGGGGCTGCGTAATTACTGGGGGTACAACACGCTGCTGCCGTTTGCCGCCGACAACCAGCTGTCGGCGAGCGAACATCCGCTCAATGAATTCCGCGATATGGTGCGCGTGCTGCATAAAGCGGGCATCGAAGTGATTCTGGATGTGGTGTTCAATCACAGCGCGGAGCTGGATCTGGACGGGCCGACACTGACGCTGCGCGGTATGGATAATGCCAGCTATTGGCTGACGGACGATGGCGATTATCACAACTGGACCGGTTGCGGCAACGTGTTGCGGCTCGATTATCCGGCGACATTAGACTGGGTGGTAAGTTGCATGGTCTTTTGGCGGGATGTGTGCCATGTCGACGGTTTCCGGCTGGATTTGGCCACTGTTCTGGGGCGCGCTCCTGATTTTTCCTCCCGTGCGCCATTCTTCGCGGTGTTACGCAATCACCCATCGCTGCGGGATATCAAACTGATCGCCGAACCTTGGGATATCGGCCCCGGCGGGTATCAATTAGGACGTTTCCCGGCGCCGTTCGCCGAGTGGAACGATCGCTTCCGCGACGATATGCGTCGTTTCTGGTTGCACCGCGATGTGCCCGTCGGGGTGTTTGCCCGCCGTTTTGCTGCCTCCAGCGATGTATTCGATCACGACGGCCGGCACCCCTGGGCTTCGGTCAACCTGCTGACTTCCCACGACGGCTTTACCCTACGCGATCTGGTGTGTTTCAACCATAAGCATAACGAAGCGAATGGCGAACAAAATCGCGATGGCACCAACAGTAATTTCAGCCATAACCACGGCGTCGAAGGAGAGCAGGCGGATCAAGAAACCCAGACCCGGCGGCATGTTAGCCAACGGGCTCTGTTGACCACGTTGTTGCTGTCCCAGGGGACGCCGATGTTGTTGGCAGGTGATGAATTCGGGAACAGTCAGCAAGGCAATAACAATGCCTATTGTCAGGACAATGCGCTGGCATGGCTGCACTGGGACCAAGCAGATGACACGTTAATCGCATTTACTTCCGGGCTGATCCGTTTGCGCCGTTCTATTCCCGTGTTGCAAGGCGGGGGATGGTGGCGTGATGGAGAAGGCGATGTGCGGTGGCTGAATAAGCAGGGAACGCCGATGACGCCGCACGACTGGGAACAGGGAGAACGCCGGTTGCAGATCCAGCTTTCTGAATGTTGGCTGCTGTTGATCAACGCGACTGAGCAGGCATGCGAGTTCATGTTGCCTGCCGGGGCGTGGCGGGTGTCCCCTCCGTTTGATGCAGTAGCGAATCCGGTTGAAGGTCTTGTTTGGCGCGGAGAGGCGAATGCGGTGTGTGTACTCGTAAAACAATAAAAAAGGAGTCTGACATGGTTAGTTCTGATAAACACGATCCTCTGATGCTTGCCAGACAGCTACCCCTCAAATCCGTGGCGCTTATTCTGGCCGGCGGTCGGGGCACTCGATTGAAAGACCTGACTGCGCATCGGGCCAAACCCGCCGTTCATTTTGGCGGCAGATACCGGATTATCGACTTTGCGCTTTCTAATTGTCTGAATTCAGGTATTCGGCGCATCGGCGTTATTACCCAATACCAGTCGCATACGTTGGTGCAGCACATTCAGCGCGGCTGGTCGTTCCTCAACACCGAAATGAACGAATTCGTCGACCTGCTGCCGGCTCAACAGCGCCATGACGAGAACGATCACTGGTATCGCGGCACTGCCGACGCCGTGTGCCACAATCTGGACATCATTCGCCGTTATCGTGCCGAGTACGTGGTGATTCTGGCGGGCGATCATATCTATAAGATGGACTATTCCCGCATGCTGCTGGATCACGTGGAAAACGGCGCCGAGTGTTCGGTGGCCTGTATTCCAGTGCCGATCGACGAGGCGAAAGCCTTCGGCGTCATGAGCGTGGATGCCAACAACCGCATCCTCAGCTTTGACGAAAAACCAGACCATCCAACGGCGATGGCGGACAACCCGGACATGGCGCTGGCGAGTATGGGGATCTATGTGTTCAACGCAGAGTATCTCTACCACGTACTGGAAGAAGATGTTTGTACCTCGGATTCCAGCCATGACTTCGGTAAGGATCTGATCCCGAAGATCGTGGAACGTGGCCAGGCCTGGGCCCATCCCTTTACGCTCTCCTGCGTGACCTCCACGGAAGACGCTCCGCCTTACTGGCGTGATGTGGGGACGTTGGAAGCTTACTGGCGCGCCAATCTCGATCTGGCATCGGTGATGCCGGAGCTGGATATGTACGACCACCACTGGCCGATCCGCTCGGCGATGGAAGCGTTGCCGCCCGCCAAGTTTGTGCAGGATCGCTCCGGTAGCCACGGGTTGACCATGAACTCGCTGGTGTCTGGGGGCTGTATCGTTTCCGGGTCAGTAGTGACGCACTCGGTGTTGTTCCCACGGGTGCGGGTGAATTCGTTTTGCAGCATCGACTCGTCCGTATTGTTGCCGGATGTGCAGGTCGGGCGTTCCTGCCGTTTGCACCGCTGCGTCATCGACCGGGCTTGCGAATTGCCGGAAGGCATGGTGATCGGTGAAAACGCCGAGGATGACAGCCGTCGTTTCTATCGTTCCGAGGAAGGGATCGTGCTGGTGACGCGCGCCATGCTGGCCCGCATAAAGTAGAGGCGCCATTAAGAGGGTGAAGGTCATCCAGCCTGCCGCCGGATGATCGGACAGGAGATAACATGCGGGTACTACACGTTTGTTCTGAATTTTTTCCGCTGCTGAAAACCGGCGGGCTGGCGGATGTGGTCGGTGCGTTGCCGAACGCACAGATAGAAACTGGGCTGGATGTGCGGGTGCTGTTGCCTGCCTTTCCCGATGTGAAACGTGGGATACCGGATACGCAGGTGGTGCGCGAACTGGAGACTTTCGCCGGCCATGTGACCATTCGCTACGGCCATTTTAACGGTGTCGGGGTGTATCTGATCGATGTCCCCCATCTGTTTGAACGGGCGGGCAGTCCGTATCACGACACCTCGATGTTCGCCTATACCGACAACTTTTTGCGCTTTGGTTTATTGGGATGGGTCGGGGCGGAAATGGCCAGCGGCGTCGATCCGTTCTGGCGTCCCGATA
Organism: Musicola keenii; assembly: GCF_014855505.1. Classification (NCBI taxonomy): domain Bacteria; kingdom Pseudomonadati; phylum Pseudomonadota; class Gammaproteobacteria; order Enterobacterales; family Pectobacteriaceae; genus Musicola; species Musicola keenii. The sequence goes on from NZ_JAAWVW010000001.1 coordinate 378,677, forward strand.
TCGTGCACGCCCACGACTGGCACGCAGGGCTGGCCTGTGCCTACCTGGCGGCAAAAGGTCGACCGGCAAAATCGGTATTTACCGTCCATAATCTGGCTTATCAGGGATTGTTTGATGCGCGTCACATGGCAGACCTGCGTCTGCCGCCTGAGTTTTTCCATATGTACGGGCTGGAGTTCTACGGACAGATCTCCTATCTCAAGGCCGGGTTGTATTACGCGGATCATGTCACCACCGTTAGCCCGACCTATGCGCATGAGATAACCCAGACGGAGTTCGGTTACGGCATGGAAGGGCTGCTGAAGGCGCGGGAGGACGAGGGGCGTTTGTCCGGTATCCTCAACGGGGTGGATGAGTCCATCTGGAATCCGGCCCATGACGCATTGTTGACCGCTACCTACAGCCGCGACGAGCTGGCGAAGAAAGCGGAGAACAAGCGGCACCTGCAAACGGCGATGGGGTTGAAGGTGGATGACCGGGTGCCGGTATTCGCCATCGTCAGTCGTTTGACGAACCAGAAAGGGTTGGATATCGCGTTGCAGGCCGTGCCGGAACTGCTGGAACAAGGCGGTCAACTGGTGGTTTTGGGGGCGGGTGACGCCGTCCTGCAGGAAGGTTTTTTGGCGGCGGCGGCCGAATATCATGGCCGCGTCGGCGTCCAGATTGGTTATCACGAGGCCTTTTCGCACCGCATCATTGGCGGCGCGGACGTGATTATGGTTCCTAGTCGGTTCGAACCTTGTGGTTTGACGCAGTTGTACGGCCTGAAATACGGCACGCTACCGCTGGTCAGACGCACCGGCGGACTGGCAGATACGGTAGCGGACTGCTCGCTGGAAAATCTGGCCGATGGCCTGGCGAGCGGTTTTGTGTTCAGCGATTGCAATGTGGCGTCGCTGTCGCGGGCGATTCGTCGGGTGTTTGTGTTGTGGTCCCGGCCTTCGCTCTGGCGCTATGTACAGCGTCAGGCGATGGCAATGGATTTTAGCTGGCAGGTTGCTGCTCAGGCTTATCGTGCGCTTTATCAACGTCTGTGGTAGTTACGCATCAGTGGGAATGACACTATGAACTCTCCATTTATCTACAACTCACCAACGCTGAGCGTGGATGCATTGAAGCACTCCATCGCTTATAAACTGATGTTCACCGTCGGCAAGGATCCCAGCGTGGCCAGCAAGCACGACTGGCTGAACGCGACGGTGCTGGCGATACGGGATCGTATGGTAGAACGCTGGTTGCGTTCCAATCGTGCGCAGTTGTCCCAGGATGTACGGCAGGTGTACTACCTGTCGATGGAGTTTCTGCTGGGGCGAACGTTGTCGAATGCGTTGCTGGCGATGGGCATGTTCGACGATCTGAAACTGGCGCTGGACGCCATGGGGCTGGATCTGAACGAGTTACTGGAGGAAGAGGACGATCCCGGTCTGGGCAATGGCGGCCTGGGGCGGTTGGCGGCCTGTTTTCTCGACTCGCTGGCGACCATGGCATTGCCGGGACGCGGTTACGGTATCCGCTATGAATACGGCATGTTCAAGCAGAACATCGTTGAGGGTAAGCAGGCGGAATCGCCGGATTACTGGCTGGAATACGGCAACCCTTGGGAGTTTGCGCGGCACAGTACCCGCTACAAGATTCGGTTTGGCGGGCGTATTCAGCAGGAAGGCAGCAAGACTCGCTGGCTGGAGACTGAAGAGATCGTGGCCTGTGCCTACGATCAAATCATTCCCGGCTTCGATACCGACGCGACCAATACCTTGCGGCTGTGGGCGGCGCAGGCCAGTAACGAAATCAACCTCGGTAAGTTCAATCAGGGCGACTACTTTGCCGCAGTACAGGATAAGAACCACTCGGAAAACGTATCCCGCGTGCTCTATCCGGATGACTCCACCTATTCCGGCCGTGAGTTGCGTCTGCGTCAGGAGTATTTTCTGGTATCCGCTACGGTACAGGACATCCTGAGCCGCCATTGGATGATGCACAAAACTTACGACAATCTGGCGGAGAAATTCGCTATCCATCTGAACGACACCCATCCGGTGCTGGCGATTCCGGAGTTGATGCGGTTGTTGATCGACGAGCATAAGTTCAAATGGGATGCGGCCTGGAAGGTGGTGACTCAGGTGTTCTCCTACACCAACCATACGCTGATGGGGGAAGCGCTGGAAACCTGGTCGGTGGAGATGTTGGGTAATATTCTGCCCCGCCATCTGCAACTGATTTTCGAGATCAACGAACGTTTTCTCGAAGAGGTGCAAGCGCGTTTCCCCAATGAACGCGACCTGCTGAAACGGGTGTCGGTCATTGATGAAGACCATGGACGCAAGGTGCGTATGGCCTGGCTGGCAGTGATTTGCAGCCACAAAGTTAACGGGGTTTCGCAACTGCATACCGACCTGATGGTGCAGTCGCTGTTTGCGGATTTCGCCCGCCTTTATCCTGAACGGTTCTGCAACAAAACCAACGGCGTCACGCCGCGGCGTTGGCTGGCGTTGGCCAATCCCTGGTTGTCGAAGGTACTGGATGACGCCATCGGCCATAACTGGCGCACCGACCTGAGCCAATTGGAGGATCTCAAACCGAATATCGATTTTCCGGCATTCCTGCAAAAGGTGCGTAACGCCAAACGGGAGAACAAAAAACGCCTGGCTATCTATATTGCCCAGCATCTGGATGTGGTGGTGGATCCCAATGCGCTGTTCGACGTTCAGATCAAACGTATCCACGAATACAAGCGTCAACTGCTTAACGTGTTGCACTTGATCACGCTCTACAACCGCATCAAGGACGACCCTAACCTGGATCGCGTGCCGCGTGTGGCGATCTTCGCCGGTAAAGCGGCGTCGGCGTACTACATGGCGAAGCACATCATCCATTTGATCAACGATGTGGCCAAAGTGGTGAACAACGATCCGGCGGTAAAAGACAAACTGAAGATCGTGTTTATTCCCAACTACGGCGTCAGTCTGGCGCAGATCATCATTCCGGCGGCGGATTTGTCCGAGCAGATCTCGCTGGCGGGCACCGAGGCGTCCGGCACCAGCAATATGAAATTCGCCCTCAACGGCGCGCTGACCATCGGCACGCTGGATGGTGCCAATGTCGAGATGCGCGAACGGGTGGGGGATGACAACATCTTCATTTTCGGTAATACGACGGAGCAAGTGGAGGAACTGCGGCGCAATGGCTACAACCCGCGCGATTTCTACAATCAGGATGATGAACTGCACCGGGTGCTGACGCAGATCGCCACCGGCGTCTTCAGCCCGGAAGATCCGCATCGCTATGCCGACCTGTTTGATTCACTGGTTAACTTCGGCGATCACTATCAGCTGTTGGCAGACTACCGCAGCTATGTGGATACCCATGACAAGGTAGACGATATCTATCGTGACGAGGACGAATGGACGCGACGCACGCTCTACAATATTGCCAACATGGGGTATTTTTCGGCGGATCGCACCATTCAGGAATACGCCGACGAGATCTGGAATATTAAACCGATCCGGCTGTAGGCGGGCAAAGCGAGCGACAGGGGCCGAAAGGCCCCTGTTTTTTTGCGTTCGGGCGTGTCGTCGCGGTTGCCGGGCTTATTCGCACGCTTCCAGCTCGCCGGCCGTCGTCAGGCGATAGCGGACGCCGGCCCTGACGCCGTCTTCCCCTGCGTAAATGACCCGAAAGCGGGTGCGGACGCCGTCGTGGTAGGTAATAGCGGCGCAACCGCCTTGACCGAGCAGCAAGGTCGCCATGCTGCCGACGACCACTACAACGCTATCGGCGCCGCAGGCGGTGACGGAAAGCTGCTCGCCGGTCGCCGTGATATGGGTACTATCGCCAAGACTGTGCAGGCAACACATATCCCCGGCGCTGACGATCCGATCCCGGTCGCCGGTGCCGCTGATGTAGGTGCGCGAGCCGGTGCTGGCGATGTGGCTGCCATGTCCGTCGCTGACAATTTTGGCGGCATTGCCGCTATTGGCGATACGGGCGCGCTCGCCCAATGCGCCGATACGGCTGTTCGGGCCGGTGTTGCCGACATGGGCGGCACATCCCGCGCTGACCAGTTGGCAGGCATAACCGGTGCTGGCGATACTGTGGTGTTCCCCCTGACAACCGATGAGGTTGCCGTCCCCGGTGGAAGCGACCCGTCCCTGCGGCGACGCGCTACCTATGCGCTGGTCAGCGGCGCTGATAGCCAGTGTGTACGGGCCGTTCTCCATGATGTCTGGTGTGTTTTGCGCAGCCGCTACGGTTGTGGACAGCAATTGCGCCAGCAAAGAACGGGTGGCCGCCAGCTCCTGACGCACAAAAAACGGCTGGCTGAAATGTTGGGCATAGCTGTAGTCCACCAGACTCTCCATCCACTCACGATAGCCGTCATGCAACAGCGCATCGTGAAGCTGTGGGTAATGTGCGCCCTGTGGGAAACGGCGCAGAAACCAGCGGTAAATCTGCGGGCTGACCTTCAGCCGGTGCAGGTGGCGTCGGGTGATTGGGTTCATGCGCGCCTCCGGGCTGTCAGTGGCGGTGATAGCCGTCGATCATGCTGCGAAATGTTTGCGTCGGGGTGCGACCAGTGGTGCACAGGTAGAGATGCCCCGCGATGAAAAAGACGCTGACCACCGCCAGCAGCGCGTGCAATTGCAACAACCAGTAGGGGGAGAGCGCCGCGGGCAGCCATTCGGGGTGTTGCAGCAGGACGCCGGTCAACAACAGCAGCGGCAGCAAACCGTACATCACCCCTAGATAGGCGGCTTGTTGCAACGGGTTGAACTTGCAGTGGCGCGTGGCCGGGAACGGGTGGTCTTCGCCGCGGATAATGCCGTAGAGATAAAACCTGACCTGCTTCATTGCCCGCGTCTTCCAGCCTTGCGGCTCGATGACATAGTGGTGTCCGTTGCCGCCCAGGGCATTAATACTGACGAACAGTAGCCAGTCGGCCAGCAGCAAGTAGCCGCACAACGCATGCAGGGAAACCAGACGGGCGGTATCGTCGGGCGAAGCCAGCGCAAAGTGGTTGATGGCGCCACTGAGCAGCAACAGCAGAAACAGCAGCGCATTGCTCCAATGCCAGAGCCGGACTGCACCGGAGTAGAGGTAAATCTTCTCTTCGTGGCCCGCCGGATGCGGTTTGGCGAAGCGGTAGCGCAGCAAGCCATGCAGGGCGAGAACGCCCAGCATGCCCGCCAGCGCGAGACCCGCCAGGATCAGCAGCGTCGGCCAGTGGTCGGGGGTGTAGCGCGTCACGTAACCGGCGAGCTGCGCCTGGAACTGTTCTGCGTGGGGCAGGGTCTTCATGCTTTAACCTCCTCTGCCGAATGTGGGCCGGGGCGACGGTAAACATGCGGTTCCCCGGCGCCGGGGAGCTGATACCGATAGTAATCGTGGGTTTTCAGCCAGCTCTGTATCGGCTCACTGTCTTCGCGGCCGAAAATCAGCGCCTGCTGCGGGCACGCGCTGACGCAGATGGGGGGAAAGCCCTTGCTGAGCCGGGATTCGAAGCAGAAATCGCACTTATCCGCCACATGGGTGACGGGGTTGAGGTAGCGCACCTGATAGGGGCAGGCGGAAATACAGTAGCTACAGCCGATGCAGGTGGGGCGGTTGACCCGGACGATGCCGGTGGCCTGATCCCGGTAGGATGCGCCGGTCGGGCAGACGGTGATGCACGGCGCCTCTTCGCAGTGTTGGCAGGCATAGCGAAAAAAGTGGTACTGGTTGCCCTGATCCGGTGGCGTTAACGGAATATGGGCGATACTCATGCGCGCCATGCCTTCCGGAACATCGTTCACCTTGCGGCAGGCCGTGACGCACAGATTACAACCGTTGCACAGCGTTTCATCATGAATCATGGCATAACGCACCGCTTTGCCTTTTTCCGTGCCCGCCAGCGAGGAGAACAGCGGCGCGCTGAAAAAAACTACTGATCCCATGCCAAGGACGAACTTACGGCGTGAGCATGTCATCTGCCTGGCCTCCCGAGGTTTATCTGGTGTGAAAAAAACGACATCCCTGCCGTGGAAAGAGTCTGGCGCTGCGGCCTGTCGCTATGGGTTTTCATACTGTTCGACCTCCAGCCATTCGCACAGCCCCTGTGCTTTGCCACTGCTCATGAAGCGATCGCTGTACAGGTAAACGGCGCCGTTGGACGCCAGCACCGTATGAATGTCCCTGAATTCGTCCGTGCGGGCGATGGCGGCCAGCGCACTGTCGATCGTGGCGTTGTCCAGGTTGTAAGGCGCGCGTTGCAGCATGCGGAGTTGATAGGGGCGCGGGTAGGTGCGGCATTCGAACCGGACGCTTTCCGCCACCGTGCGACAGATATCCTGGCACCGGATGCACGCCAGTATGCGGGCATAGTTGTCGCTGATGCGCCGACTGGAGTAGTAATACGCCTCTTCATCCTGCGCGATATAACGGATGTCTCCGCAGGCTTCGCAGGCCTGTATTTCCGCCAACTGCTGCGCCGCCTGTTCCGGCGTCAACGCGAAAGGCGGCTCGGCCAGCGTGCTGCGGGCGACCAGTTCCTCACGGAGCGACGACTGGCGGATGTATTCCGCTAGCGCCATGAACGCAGGCAGCGGTTCGTCCGTTGGCGGCTGTACTTCGGCCGGCGTCGCCGTCGGCTGCTGTGCGTGCTGCGAGAAGGGTAACAACAACCGGCGCAGGCCGGGATCCGCTACACTGTCTGGCGGCGTTTCGCAGGCATCGTTGTGATGTTCGCTGTTTATCATCGTGCTCCTGCCGTGCGGTTATGAAGGAAGCAATCCCCGGGACGCCAGATCTTCCGCTACGTCCGCCATATTTAGCCGGAGCAGCGTGGCCCGCGTCGGGCAGCCCAGATCCGGGTCCCATCCCATGGCGGTGTAGAACATCGTCAGAGATTGGTGCATGTCTTCGCGATCCATCTTGTCGGTGCCTTCGGTAAACACTTTGATTTTCGGATCTTTATCAAAAACCCAGTCGCAGATTTGGTCATGCTCGCGCCGCATATCTTGGGTGTTCATCAGCTTCACGGTATAGGCGCGGTGCAGGGTAAAAATGCGCTCGGCGGCTACATCCAGATCTTCCGACGTGGTTGGCTCGCCGGTAACGGCGGCAAAAAATTTGGCTTCCATCGCCAGATCGCCCCGGTAACGGCGGCTCTTGTGCGGTGAGACCGTCATCGGCCACACCCAATTGCACAGCGTAATGGCGTCATGCAGGCAACTGCGGAAAATCGTCCACTGGGCATATTTGATTTTGTAGGGATTGATCGGGGTGTAATTTTTGGTTTCGTCGTAGGCGTCCGGCGAACCGAACAGTTCGCCCGCGATCTCCTTTTGTAGCGCTAACGGCAGGCCGCTGCCTATGTAGTTGATATGGGTATGGGTCATCGCATCGCGGTTGAACATGCAGTTGACGATGGAACCCACCTGCGCCGAGGCTTCGTTGGCGTGATGCACCGGGAAGCCCATCGGCGACCACAGCTTGTTCTTGGCGTAGTTCCAGTATTCTTCCCCCAATTCCCAGCGCTGGGCGAGGGTATAAGAACCGTCGGCCAGATGGCTAAGTTCGCCGATGCGATGGGCCAGCCGGTGGTATAAATCGGTGATAAAGCGCGGATCGCCCTCTTCCAGCCAGTTCCACGGAATGGCGCTGTACTCATCGGCGGGCAGCACCCGTTTGAACACGCCGTGGGTATAACAATAGGTAAAGTCACGGTGCAGTTGGCCGTAGTTGCACCATAGCCCCATGTCGTCAAAGGTGTTCAGGCCGACCAGATTGCCGACCACATTGCCGTCGCCTTTTTCCTGAATGTCTTTCGGGCCTTTGGGGAAAATCGTGGTATGCACAAAGTTGGCGACGCAGGTGTTGCCGCCGGTGGACGGAACGCCGAATTGTTTGGCCTGCGGCACGTTCAACTGCGACATACAGCGGATTGGGCAGGAGTGGCAGCCGCCCATTTTGACCGTGTACTGTTCTGCTTCCGGGCCGAGATCGAAGGTGGATTTCATGGTACGGAAACCGACGGTGTTCTGATTGCCGGGCGGGATTTCGCCGGTCTCGATCGGGCCGCCCTCCGCCGCTTTCCAGTACAGCCCTTTGCGCGCCGTCCAGCGTGACTGGGGTGATGAATATTCGGCCCAGGCCTGCGGCGTACTGGGCACAACGTGATTATTATTGGCCCCGATAAGCTGGGTCATCATGTAATCGTTGAGCGCCTTGAGTTCTTGACGATCGGCGACATTAACCCCTTTGCTGCCTCGTACCGCGATGGCCTTGAGGTTCTTGGCGCCCAGTACGGCGCCGCTGCCCGCGCCGCCGCTGTGGTTGCGGCTATTGAGGATGCCTGAGAGCGGCACCCGGTTTTCCCCCGCCGGGCCGATGGCGGCGACGCAGGTCTCCTCGCTGGTGGCGCGACAGATTTCGGCGGTGGTTTCCCGGGTGCCTTTGCCCCACAGGAAGGCGGCGCTCTCCAGCGTCACCTTGTCGTCCTGAATGTTAATCCATACCGGTTTGGGGGATTTCCCTTCGATAATGATGGCGTCGTAGCCTGCATATTTCATATAAGCGGCAAAAAAGCCGCCCATGTGGGCATCCACCACCAGATGACCGCGGGTGAATGTCGACAACGTGGTGATATTGACGCGGGAACTGCACGGCGCGCCTGAACCGGTTAGCGGGCCGACGGCGAAGATGATTTTATTGGCTTCATCGAAAGGTTGGGTTCCCGGCGCAACCTCGTCGTACATAATTTTATAACCAAAGCCCATTCCTCCAATAAATTGCTTATATTTGCTGGAGTCTTCTCTGGTTATTTTTCCAGAGCTTAAATTGATTCGTAATAAAATTCCTGTCCAACCGTTGGTCATGATTTATTTTCCTGCGCATGAGGTTGAATTCATCGGTAAATAGCGGTATTGAACAGCGGTCATACCGTAATATCTTTCCATTCAATAATACTGAGCGCGCCGGTAGGACACGCGGCGGCGCATTCTCCGCACAGAATACATTTACCGGATTTCTTTATCTGGGGGTTCACCGTCGCCATCATCCATGGGCATGAAGACGTACAGGCGGCGCAACCAATACAACGTTTGGTATCCACGCTGATGCAGCCATATTCCGGATTATAGGAAATGACATTCAGCGGACAGGCTTTCATACATTGCGGGTCTTTACATTGGCGACAGGTATCGGTGGTGAAATTCAAATCGCCATATAATCCGCCACCGGACCCAATGCCTTTATCGCCGAAAAAGAAATGGCGATGAATTTTAACCCGGGAGAAGAAAGAACCGACGCTGCCGTCATTGACGGTGGTGCAGATGGTTTCACAGCGGTGACAGCCGGTGCAGCGGGCGCGTTTCGTGACCAGAACGCCTTTGGGCGTGGTCGTCAGCCCGACACGGCCGCTGCTGATGTCTTCCTGTCTACACCCCAGCAGGGACAAGAGTGCCGGAGCGATGGTAATACCCGCCAGACCTTTACTGGAAATTCGCAGAAACTCCAGCCTCGTTAACCCCAGAGTCAATATAGGACGTTCAACCTGATTAGACATTTAATTCTCATCCTCCACAGACAGCATGAATTTTGCGTGGCGATAAATACAGGCGAATCGAATGTTTTATACGGGAATAGTATTTATTATTTTCGTTGTATATTTTATTTCATATCGCCATGTGTGCTTTATCTATTCCCTGTGTCATGGCTGGTTATTATATCCGTCATGCTTCACGTTGCAGGTATGTTGACAATATTTATTATCCGAGTTATTTACCGGAGTAAGTTCGTCGGGGTTAACACATTTGTCGCCTTCCTGTCATTGGAATGATTTAGGATATATTTCCTGTCAGGCAATGAATAGTCATATACCGCCTGTCAGTATGCTTATGGTTATTCTCTGGTTCAGAATAATATAATTAATAACCGTGTTAATAGTAGTGTCTGAAAATTACTCAATCTGTGATTAAGATCTTATTAGCTTGTCTTTTATTTAATTTTATAGCGAACTGATTTTTATTCTTATCTGGAAGGGAAAATATTAAAAATAAAATATGATCTTGTCGCCAGATCAATTTATGGAAATATTCATTGAGTGCAGTCCTGATAATAAATCATTCGAACATAATGGTGTTGCAGGACTGATGGGGGGGATGTTTGATCCAGAGGATATTCGACAATATTGCCGGTTCGACACGGGAAAAATGCAGGGCGCCCGGTGCCGGGTGCCCTGTCACCGCGAGGCGCGGCGTTAGCTTGCTTGCGCCAGTTGGCTGCGGTAGCGATCCAGCCATTCGACGACCCGCTGTTGCTGCGTTTCGTCCAGCCACATGCCCAGCTTGGTGCGGCGCCAGATGGCATCTTCCAGCGTCACGACCCATTCGTGTTCCACCAGATAGCGCAGCTCGGCTTCATACAGGTTATGGCCGAAATGCTCACCCAGTTCTGTCACGCCGTTCGCCTGCGCAAGGATTTTTTCACTGTGGCTGCCGTACGTGCGGCTGTAGCGACGCGCCAGCGCTTCCGGCAGATTGTGGCGGCGACGCAGCGCGGCGGCGTAATCATCGCGGGAGCCCTTGATATCACCGCCCGGTAGGACGGTTTGACGGGTCCAGGCTTTGCCGGCGTGCGGGAAGTATGGCCCCAGTTTTTCCAGCGCGTGTTCCGCCAGCTTGCGGTAGGTGGTCAGCTTGCCGCCGAAGACCGACAGCAGCGGCGCGCGGCCGTTATCATCGGCGACGGACAACGTGTAATCGCGGGTAATGGCCTGCGGTGAGTCTGATTCGTCGTCGCACAGCGGGCGAACGCCGGAATAGCTCCACACGATGTCTTCCCGCGTGAGCGGTTTGCGGAAGTGATCATTGTAGACGTCCAGCAGATAGTTGATCTCCTGGTCATTAATCGCCACGTCGCGCGGATCGCCGTGGTATTCCACATCCGTCGTGCCGATGATCGAAAATTCATCCTGCCAGGGAATGACGAACACGATGCGGTTATCTTTATTCTGCAGGATATACGCCTGCTCTTCATGATGAACGCGCGGCACCACGATATGACTGCCTTTGATCAGTCGAATGCCATACGGCGAGGGCAGTGCCAGCCCGTCGTCGAAAAATTCTCTCACCCACGGGCCGGTAGCATTGACCAGCCCTTTCGCCTGCCAGTGCAGCGTGTCGCCGCTCAACATATCCTGCGCTTCAACGTGCCAGAGCCCGTTTTCGCGCCAGGCGCGGGTGACTTTGGTGCGGGTTTTTACCTCGCCGCCGTGACGTACCACTTCCTGAGCGTTCAGCACCACCAGGCGGGCATCATCCACCCAGCAGTCTGAATATTCGAAACCGCGCGTCAACTCGGGTTTCAGTACCGACTCGCGGCCAAATTTCAGACCGTGGCTGGATGGCAGGCTGACACGTTTGCCCAGATGGTCGTAAAGAAACAGACCGGCGCGGATCATCCAAGCCGGGCGCAGATGGGGTTGATGAGGGAGGCGAAAGCGCATCGGGAAGATGATGTGCGGCGCCATCTTGAGCAGAACCTCTCGTTCCGACAAGGCTTCCCCCACCAGACGGAACTCATAGTGCTCCAGATAGCGCAGGCCGCCGTGAATCAGTTTGGAACTGGCGGAGGAGGTTGCGCTGGCCAGATCCTGCGCTTCCAGCAGCAGAACCGACAAGCCGCGTCCAGCCGCGTCCGCAGCGATGCCCGCACCGTTAATTCCCCCGCCGATCACGATCAGATCTTTGCTTTCCACGTTTCTACCTCCACCACATGCCATTATTAAATGTTCGTTTTCGCTCATTATGATATCGAAAACAAACATTGCAGCCAAGCATTAACCAAATAAAAACATTCATGCGTGATGAACGTAACACTTTGTTCATGGCGACGCGGGATGATGACGCTCTGACACGCATCCGACGGCCGTCTTTCCCTCTCTATTGATGATGGCAGCTGATTGTGGCTGTGGTATGGCATACGGCAATAATTGGACAGCTCCCCGCAGTTTTTCAGGTCAATGCCGGCGAAGAGTGGGGTACAATGACCACAATTTGATAACAAACGTCATGTCATCAGCGAGGTCATGCATGGAACAGTTTGAGGCGATCGATATCGAGCAGGCGTATCAACGCTGGCAGCAGGGCAACGTACTGGTGGATATTCGCGATCTCCAAAGTTTTGGCGCGGCACATGTCCCCGGCGCGATCCATTTGACCAACGAAACGCTGTCGGATTTTGTTCGCGGCGCCGATCTTGAACAGCCGGTGCTGGTGATGTGCTATCACGGCATCAGCAGCCGCAATGCGGCGCAGTATCTGATAAGCCTGGGATTTGATGCCGTTTATAGCGTGGACGGTGGTTTTGAGGCCTGGCGGCAACGCTTCCCGCAGGAGGTTGCCGCCGGATAATCAGGCAGTACGTGAGGATTTCGGGCACTGTCCTATTTCAATATGGCCAGCCCCAAAGCCTGGCGAGACAGGCACTAAGTGGGTTGGTCAGCGAGGAGGCACCGGCATGAGCACACCCCGATTGATGTCGTGTACGTGGCTGTTGGCGTTATTGCCGCTGGCAGCCGGCGCTGCGTCGCCTTCGGTACAGGCGGGTTTTTCTCCAGAAGGGAGTGCCCAAATACTGGTGCTGGAGACAATTCGGAACGCAAAACTCTCCATCCGGATGATGGCGTACAATTTTTCGGCGCCTGATGTCATCAAGGCGCTGGCAGATGCGCAAAAACGCGGTGTAGATGTGCGTATCGTCATTGACGAGCAGGCGAATCTTAGCGGCGCCAGCCTGGCTGCCAAAAACCTGCTGGTCAATGCGGGGGTTAAATTGAGAACCAACAACCATTACAAAATTCAGCATGACAAAGTCATGGTGGTGGATCGCCGCATAGTACAGACGGGTTCGTTCAATTACACGGCGTCGGCGGAAAAGCATAATTCCGAGAACGTGCTGGTGATCCGTAGTCCGGCGCTGGCTAAAACGTATCTGGTTCATTGGCAGTCGCGTTGGGCGCAGGGGAGCGACTGGCATTCCACGTATTAAGCGATGTCCCGACGGCTGAGTCCTCCAGCCATCGGGACATCAACGCTATGCTTGCCTGAGCTTATAGACGGCGGCGCGTTGGGCGTGGGTCATGGGTTGCGGGGCTCTTTTGCTTTCGATGAATGCCATAATTTCCAGGCATGCCGCGACAATATTATCTTTCTCGGTTTGGGTGATGTAGACGACCTGGTCGACGCCGATTTTTATTTTCCGCAGTCTTTCTTTTAGAAAGTTAAACTCATTTGTCGTCAGCGTGCCGATGCGTTGCCGATGGATATAATCATTCATATAGGCGACGAGCGAGAGGTAATTCATAACATTAAGATCATCAAGCAGCTTTCTGACTGGAGCGAGATGTTTTTCATACGCGGCAGTATTCATGTCATCCTCGGTGTTTTTAAAATAAAAAATAATCGACCATGCTTACGGATATATCAGCATGGTGCGGGTGTTGAAATATGTTGGTTCTGATGCCGGTTTCGTTATGGCTATGCTGCTGGCGGAGCGTCTGTTTATATCCGCCGTGTGCACACAGACTGTTTTCTGGAAAATATTCTGCCGGTAATTTTTATTTTACTGTGCACTATGCGCAGCATTGTTCTGTATGCCATGCTGGCCCAGTATCGGGTGATAATAGCGCCTGTGGTATAGGTGCTTAAATAAAACAACCGCCATGATGACGGTACAGTTCGATGATTTTCTGGTCTGTCGGCTGAGATAATAAAATGCGTTGTCGATAACCGTGATAAGCCAATGTCGACAAATAAATAGCTGGTTTTTCAGCATGCGCCGGCGTTCGTCGGTAAGGGCAAACCGTTAACCGGAAATAAACCTATCCAACTGGTCGATCGTTAGCGGCCGGGAAACAAAAAAACCTTGAATAGAATCGCATTCCAATTCACCCAATATGTGCATCTGGGCTGCCGTTTCCACGCCTTCAGCAGTCACTTTTATGCCCATTTCATGCAGTGTATCAATCAGATAACCGACAACGATTCGGTTCTTCCGGTTCTCGCCAAGATGCATGATCAGGCTCTTGTCGATTTTTACCTTGTCGAATTCGTATTGATACAGATAGTGCACGCTGGTGTAACCGGCACCGAAATCGTCCAGAACGACAGCAATACCTGCTGATCTCAGCGTTTTGATTTTATTTCGAATATTTTCAATGTCGCTGAGTAGAACGCTTTCCGTGATTTCCACTTCAATATTACGTATGTCACATTGTTGTCGATGTAGATACTCCAGCAGCGTATCGACAAAATTCGTATCGGAAAATTGCACCGGTGATACGTTAGTCGCGATGGCATATCCTGGCTGTCGTAATAATTGCCGGCAGACTTCTTGAATAATCCATTCACCCAGTGGGCGAATCAGTCCGGACTGCTCGGCCATGGGAATAAAACGGTCCGGCGGAATCAACCCGAATTGCGGGTGATGCCATCGAATCAATGCCTCGAATCCGCTGACTTCCCGGCTATTCAGGTTAATGATCGGCTGGTAATGAAGACAAAAACCGCTTCTCTGATGGACAGCAGCCGCAAGGTCATTGTCGGTAAATATCATTGGCGACGGTTATCCCTTCTGTGATGAATGGCGCTGGCTGAGTGATGTCCGATGTCGCCATATAGCCAACAGCGTCATAGCCCGCCATCAACGTGGTGGTTTGCCATAATGCGCCCTGCATGCCATAAATATCCCTCGCATTAAACTGCCGGTACATCTCATCATTATCGATACCCGTGAGAATTGCGCCCTGACTCCAGCCATTAATATCAGCCAATATTTTTCTGAAAAAAGTCAACTCTCCGCACTTTAACAGAAAGGATTTCTCTATTTTTATATACTCGAATGTCACTCTATTGAGTAATGAAATATTGGTTCTTCCTGCGCCAAAATTGTTGAGCCATATTTTTGTCATTGACGTCAGAAGTTGCAATGCGCGGTAGCTTTGTTCATCACCGATAATATCAATATGTTCACTCACCAGAAACCGAATATCTTTTGTTTGCCCGACGATATCGAGTAATGCTTTATTGCCGACAAGAAAAATCAACAGTTCTCGATCGAGTTCAATCGATAAGACAGGTACTGGAAGCATCGAGGATAACCATGCCGTCCTTATATATTGTAACTTGAGTGCCAGTAACTGAAATTTATTCATGGTCGGGACGGGAATATAGTTATCACTTCCCTTTTTTGTATCGAAAAATCCTCGCTTCTGATTGAGTGTCAGGTCAAATGCAAAAATATTTTTTTCCCTGGCAATAAGAGGGGACAGATGTATCGAGAATAAGTTTTTCATTGCATGAAAAATCTCTTTTTTCGATTTATTTGTTGTTTAAACGTTAATTTACCCCTGCTAGAGGGAATATGAAAATCGTTTAAAACGATCGGTCTACACTGAACAATCTTTAAAATCTATCATTTATTGATTATTGATCGTTTTAATTTATTTGCTGATGCAATTTTCAACTATGGAAACTTTACGTTATACCCTGTCGTCAGTCGACGGCTCGGCGCCGCACCGTATTGCGCCAGACCAGAGGCGCCTTAAACAGATGGGTTGCCGGTTGTCTGGCGGCGGGCGGCGAGGATAACAGCGAGACGATGGCGTCCGCCATGGTGGTCAGCGGCTGGGAGAATGTCGTCAATTGGTAGCCGACCCAGCTCGCCTGTTCAATGTCGTCGAAACCGACGAGACACAGATCCTGCGGGATGCGCAGGCCGAACTCGTAGCGCGCCACGTCAAGAAAGCCGCAGGCGATCAGATCGGTTGCGCAAAAAACGCCGTCGGGGCGCTGAGCGCCGGCCAGCAATTCCCGTGCAGCCTGCGCGCCGGTTTCATAACCGGTCGGCCCTGCGCGCACCAACCGGCAGGGTTCGGCGGCATGATGGGCGGCAGCCAGAAATTGGGTTTCGCGCATCACCATGCTGGGGGAGCGGGCGGTCGATGAAATCATCGCGAGGCGTCGGCAACCGGCATCGGCCAGCATCTGGTATGCCTCATGCAGCGTGGAGGTATAGTCGATGGCAATGTGGTCTGCGCCGTCAAACTCCCCCAGCCGATTGATCAGAATGACCTGCTGCCCGCTGTGCAGGCAGGTTTCCACCAGCGACGCCTGCGGCAAGCCTGACAACACGATAGTGGCGGCGGCGCGGTAATTTAGCGTCTGGCGCAAGGCGGCATCCGCACTGGTTTCCCCGCCGTCGGTATTGATGACCATCACCGCGCGCCCGGCCTGTTGCAGGCGTCGGGTGAGCTGGTCGAGTAAATGTGCCTGATAAGGGGCGCGCAGGTGGCCCCCGAGGATGCACACTGGCCGGCACTCTTCTTTGGAAAGACCGCGAGCCAGATGATTAACGTGGTAGTTAAGTGCTTCGGCGGCGGCCAGCACTTTGCGGCGCGTGGCGGGCGATACGCTGCCGCCGGGGGTAAAGGTGCGCGATACCGCCGATCGCGACACACCAGCCAGACGCGCCACTTCCGCCGCACTGGCCATATTTTTTTCCGACGCCGATGCCATATCGTTTAGCTCCGTGGCTCATCCATGATCGGGGAGGGTGTGCCCAGCCCGGCGGCGCGCAGCGCCTGTTCCCTCTCGATGGCCTGTTGTGCCAAAGCGATCAGCGCCGGTTTCGGCGCTTCGAACCATTCGTCCGGGTGAAGCTGGCGTTTGTCCTGTACGTGGGCGATGGCATCGGCCAGTGTCGGATAGCGCGCCGGGCACTCCAGATGTAAAAACAGCGCCACCAACGTGACCGAACGGCTGCGGCCGCCACGGCAATTGACCAACAGGTTGCCCCGTTCGCGGTTGCGGTAAGAGGGTTTGTCGGGAATACGTTGCAATAATGCAGAGCGCATCAGGTGGTAGCCGGCATGTAGCATGGCTGCGGGGTTGCCGTCGCCGTCAATCAGGCCGAGTTTGTAGTAACGAACCGGGCCGGCGCCGTGCCTGAGTAAATGCGCGGGGGATTCAGGTTCCGGCACGTACACCCAATCGATATCCAGATTAACCGCGCAGTTGATGACGGTACCGATACCGTATTGATCCAGCAGCGCCAGATCCGTGGTTCCGGCGGCGCCGCCGATATAAATATCCATTCCCCAACCGGGAACATCGGCTTCGATCAGGCTGATGGCGGGACGCGGGTAATGCGGTGTTGCCGATTGAGCGTCGATCGGGGATGCATCGGTATCGAGTGAAATACCGCTGGCGCGCGCTAGTGCGTCAGCCACGCCGGTCGCGGCCGCCAGCACCGGCTGGCCATTGAAAATCGCGGCGTAAGGATCATTGACTTGGCCAACACGCCCGCCCGCTTCGCTGACCAGCAGCAGCCCAGCCAGACAATCCCAGGCATTCATGTGCAGTTCGATATAGCCGTCGGTGCGTCCTTCTGCCACCCAAGCCAGCGCCAGCGCGCCGGATGCGCCGCGCCGCACATTGGCGCCGGTACTCAACAGTGCTGCCATGACATCGAGGTAGCGCCGCTGTGAGGTGCGTGTAGACCATCCCAATTCAAAGGTAGCGTTACGCGCATCGCTCGTGCGGGCGGTGTGTAGCGGTTGGCCGTTCTTCTGTGCGTAATGGTCGCGGCGCGCCAGATACAGCTCCTGCGTTGCCGGGTTGTAGATGCCCCCCAGTTCGGTTATTCCCTGGCTGACAAACGCGATGGCGATGCAGAAATGTTCGATCCCTCGGGCGAAATTGGCGGTGCCGTCGATGGGGTCGACCACCCACAGGCGTGCGGCATCGGTAGTGGCGCCGCCGGTTTCTTCACCCATCAGCGCATCCTCGGGAAAGGCCGCGCTGATGGCCTGACGGATTTGTTTCTCCACCAGTGCGTCGGCTTCGGTTAAAAAATCCTGATGGCCTTTGAGGGTGAACGCGCCCGGCTGACGGGTACGAAAATGCCGCAGCGCAGTATCGCCGGCGGCGAGAATGATTTGTTTCAGAGCGGCTTCGCGCCGCTCCAGGTTGGTCTGGGTCAAGGTGTGCTCCGGGATAAAACGGCAAGGCGCGCCTTGCCGACAGGATTATTTACGGTAGTTCAGGTTCCACAAGTCTTGCCAGTCCTGGCGGGTTTGCCAGTCGGTTTTGGCGCTGGACGTTTGATATACCATCAGTTCATCACGGTATTTTTCAATACCGGAGGGTTCGTTTGCCGGTAGCGTTACCGTCTGATTGGTGGACATCTTACCGTCCACGCCCTGCGGCGAGATGCCTTCGGCGGTCATCAGATAACGAATGAATAACTTCGCGGCGTTCGGGCTGTGGCTACCGGCGGCAATGACGCCCAGGCTTGGGTAGTTCCAGCCAATTACTGGTTTCATGCCGTGACACAATCCCAGCTTCATGCCCTGCTGGTTGTCGCGGAATTTCGCCGTGGAGACCAAACCGACGAAATCGCCTTTGCCGTCCGGCGCGCCGACGGCTTCGGCGGCATCGTTGTCGGAGTGCGTCAGCAGCGGGCTGTTGGCCGCCAGCGCTTTAACGAAAGCCTCTGTCGCCGAATGTTCGCTGGCGGGTAATGGTTTGCCGTATTGCTGCTGGTATGCCTCACGCATCTGTTGGTCGTAGTGGGTGGCCAACTGGCTGAACCAGTCGGTGTAGGCCGGTTTGCCGGTCGGGTCTTGCAGCGCCACTTTGCCGCGCCACTGCGGTTCGGTCAGTTGCCAGATATTGGTAATGGGGCAGGCGTCGTGGTGCGTGGTGTTATAGGCGAACACGTTCGGCGCCAGCACCACGGTGAGCGGATCCTGATAGTTGGCCGGGATGGCGGCTTTCATATCGTCCGGTACCCAGCTTTGAACATAGCCTTTGCTCAGTAGTTGTTCGATGCCGGCGGGGGCGTCTTCGACGATGGCGACATCCGCTTTGACGTTATGCGCCTGCGCTTCGCGGCTTAGGATCTCGATAATCTGCGGTGCGTCGGCTTTAATACCGACCGCTTTGACGCCATACCGTTCGCTGAACGCCTTGGCCTGCTGGACGATTTTGCCGGTGGAGGCGTAGACGGTGATCGGCGCTTCCTGGCGTGCGGCGGCGACCAGCGATGAGACGTCAAACGGTTCGGCGGCTGAAGCGCCGACAGTGCCGGCGGCGAGCAGCGCCAGACTGGCGAGGGTAGTGCGGTTCATGACATGTCCTTGGGTTAGGGGATGAATGCAATAGGTCTCAATGCGCTACGGGTTCCTGGCGTAGCCCCTGTTGGTTGAAGAAATGCAGCGAACCGGCGGGCAATTGACAGTGCACCTGCTGCTTCGCGTGCCAACACGGGCGTAACTGGGTGGAGTGAAACAGGCGATCGCCGTTGCTGACCAGTTCGATCACCCAGCTGCCGCCGGTGGGCATGATGTTGTCGATGGTCATCGGCACGCTGTCGGCCAGCGGCTGGTCGGACAGTTGCAGTTCCTCCGGGCGAATGCCGCACAGTTGCAGGTCGTCCTGTGGGGCGAAGCGTGTATGGATATGCGCCGCCAGCGAGCTGGCGGGCTGATTAAGCGGGATCAGGTTTAGCTTCGGCGTGCCGATGAATTCGGCGACAAAGCGGTTGGCCGGCCGAGCGTAGATTTCATCCGGTGTGCCGACCTGTTGCAGGTGTCCGGCGCTCATCACGGCAATCGTGGTGGCCAGTGTCATGGCTTCCCACTGGTCGTGGCTGACGAAGACAATGGTGGTGCCGAAGGTTTCATGCAGCCGGCGTAATTCGGCGCGCATTTCCAAGCGCAGTGTGGCGTCGAGGTTGGATAACGGTTCATCGAGCAGCAGCACGCCTGGGTTGACGGCCAGCATGCGGGCCAGCGCCACCCGTTGTTGCTGGCCGCCCGAGAGCTGTGACGGGTAGCGGTCGGCGTAGTCGGTGATACGCAGCTTTTCCATCACATCCTGGCTGCGGGCGGTACGCTCCGCCTCCGGGACTTTTTGTAGCCGTAGCCCGAAATCAACGTTTTGCACGACGGTCATGTGCGGCCACAGGGCGTAACTTTGGAACACCAGCCCCACGCGGCGCCGCTCCGGCGGTATGAACGTGGCGCGGGCGACGGAGTCCATGATCTGCCCGCCAATGGCGATCTCGCCGCCGCTGGCGTGTTCGATGCCGGCGATCATGCGCAGAATGGTGGTTTTACCGCATCCGGACGGCCCCAGCAGACACATAAACTCACCGTCCTTGACGGTCAGATTGATGGCGTCTACGGCGGGTTGCCGGGCGCCGGGATAGGTTTTGGTCAGGTTGGTCAGGGTGATGGCAGGCATATCAGTTCTCCAATCCTTCAGCGAGGCCGGTGCCGGATATCCGTTGGATCAATATCGTACCGGCCCATGAAATCAGCGCGATCATCAACACGACGGCGTTGGCCGCCTGTTCGTAGTTGTAATCAATCAGGCGCAGGGAATAGGTGGTCAGCACATCTGTGGCGGGGATCGCCAGAATGACGAACAGGCTGACGCCTTTGATGCCGGAAATGAACGGCAGCAGGATGCCGGTTGCCAGCGGCGCGGCTTGAATAGGGATCACTATCCGTCTGAGCCGGGTCAGCCAGCCGGCGCCGGCGACGCGGGCCGCTTCTTCCGGTTCCCGGCCCAGTTGCGTCATCGCGGCGATGCCTGAACGGCTGGCGTAGGGCATTTTTTCCGCGATCAGCGCAATCACCAACAGCAGCGGCGTGCCGTACAGCGCCGGCAGCGGGCCGTGCGCCACCGCGAACAACGAGAGCATGGCGGCGGCGAAGGCGATGCCGGGCACCAGATAAGGCAGGAAGGTTATCTGGCGCAGGAAACCGTTGAGTCCGCTCACCGAGCCGCGTGTCACCGCGTAGCCGACCAGCAGCCCCAGCACGCCGGCCACCAGGGCGGCGGAGCCGACGATAACGAGGGTGTTGCCGACCGCCAACCAAAACGCCGGCGTGATCAGAATGCCGGTGTGCAGCGCGACGGTATCCAGGTTGTGGCCGATCCAGAAATCAGCGGTGAAGTTATCGGCGCTAAAACGCCCCGGTAGTTTCATTACCGTGGACAGGAACAGCGCAAGTAGCGGGATCACCACCCCGGTCAGCAGGTACGCCAATGCGACGCCGGACGCCGCGAAGCGCCAGCGGCCAAGCCGATGACGGCGATCCATGCCGCCGCCTTTGCCGCCGACGGTGACGAAGCGTCGGGCTTCGCGCAGCATCCGCATGTCCAGCAGGAGTGTCAGTGTGCCCATCAGCATAATCACGGTGGCGATCACCGCGGCCACACCGGTTTGACGGGAGCTCAGTGCACGGTACAAGCCGGTAGACAGCGTATCGAAATGCACCGGCAGGCCGAGGATGTAGGGGATGGCGAACTCGCCGATGCCGTCGGCGAAAATCAGCAGCGCCGCCGACAGCAGGGCGGGCCGCACCAGCGGGACGATAATCCGCCAGGCGATGGTCTGGCGCGATGCGCCGAGTACCCGGGCGCAGTCTTCCAGTTGAATATCGATACGATTCAGTGCGTTGCCGACAATCAGGATCACCAACGGGGTGTAGTGGATGATGAGAATCACGACGATCGGAAAGTAGCCGTAGGCCAGCCAGTCCGGCGTTTGGATGCCGAGCGTTTCCAGCCAGCCCGGTTGACCGCCGACTGCATGGTTTTTAAACAGGGTTTTCCACGCCAGCGCAAACGTCCATGACGGCAGCATAAACGGCACGATGAGGGCGGTAGTGAACCCCTTCCGCCCGGCCATATCGGTACGGTTGACCAGCCAGGCCAGCGCGACGCCGATAACCAGCGAACCTGCTACCACGTTTAGCGCCACCAGCAGGGTGTTGATCAACGGCGTCCAGAGTAGTAGCGCCGACATGCGAGAGGACAGGGTGCGCAGCAGGTAATAAGGGGTGAGGCTCCCTTCCATCGCCTGGGCGCGGACGCTGTCGCCGCTTTGAACGACCACGGCGTCGAGCAGCACCGAGATCACCGGCGCCAGTATCAGCCAGACAAACAGCAGCGCCAGCGCCAGGCCCAGCAGGTTGGCCGGCTCGTGGCGAGCTACCGCCAGCAGACGACGTAACCGGGCTCCCCGGACAGGCGTTTCGCGGTTGACGAGTTCGGGTATCACCAGACGCATCCTCTTTTCCGATAGCAGATAGCGGAGGACTATAGGGAGGCTTTGTGACAGTCAGGTGATCGTTTTGCACCTATGTGCAATTTTTTTTGCTGCGCTGGGGGAGGGCGGTTTTCCCGGCGTTCAGCCGGGAAAAGGGGCGTGCGGTGTTTTTTGATGGCGGCGCAGATTGTGCTAACGCGCCGTATTGCGACGGGACGCCGGCCGGCGTCCCACGAGTTTAATTTTCGACGATCGGTTTCTTGACGAACAGGCCGTAGCTCAGCGCGCCCAGCATCAGCAACCCTGCGCCCAGGAAGAACACGTTGGTGAAGACGCCGGTGGCATCCAGAATGACGCCGGTGATGATCGGCGCACTGGCCGCGCCCAGGAATCCGCCGAAGTTCTGGATGGCCCCCAACGACGCTACCTGATTTTTCGGCGCGATATCGGTGGCCAGCGTCCAGATAACGCCGGAGGGCAACTGGGAGCAGAAATACCCCAACGACAGCAGCAAAATAGACAGCGCGGTATCGTGGACGAACGGGATCGGCGCTACGAAGCATGCCGCCATTGCCGCACCCAGTACGATGGGGATCTTGCGCGCCGTGATGGTGCTCATGCCGCGACGGATGAAGCGATCCGAAATCGCACCGCCGCACAGCACGCCGAGGATCCCGGCAAAAAACGGGATGGAGGCGAGCCAGCCGGTTTGTTTCAGGCTGAATCCGAGCGATTTTTCCAGATAGCTGGGCAGCCAGGTCAAATAGACCCAGATGGTGAACATGATGGAGAAGTTGCCCAGGATCATGAACCAGGTGGTCTTGTGACGGAATAGCGATCCCCAACCGGCTTGCTGGTGAGTGTTGTCGGCGGCCGGAGAAGAAACAGGCGCTTCGCTATGGATTTCATGCTCTTCCGCTGGCGTCGGTTCGCGGTAGAACTTCAGCCAGGCCAGCAGCAGCGGCAGGCCGAGCAGGCCGATGGCGATGAACATACCGCGCCAGCCGAGGGTCAGCAGCAGTACCGTCAGGATTGGCGGTGCAACGGCGTTAGCGATTTGCGAGCCGGTATTGATGATGGCGGTCGGCAGGCCACGCTCACGGGAAGAGAACCAGCGATGGGTGATCTTGATGCCGGAGGTGAAGAACGGCGATTCGGAAACCCCAAGCAGCATGCGCAGCCCGTAAAACATGGAGTAACCGTTGACGAAGCCGGCCAGTACCGTGAAGGTGGACCACAGACCGACCGCCCAGGAGAACATCCGTTTGGGGCCCAGTTTGTCGACCAGCCAGCCGGCCGGCAGGTTGGCGATGGCGTAAGGCCACAAGAATGCCGACAGCAGCATGCCCATTTGGGTGGCGCTAAACCCGAATTCTTTAGCGATGGTGGTATTGGCGATACTCAGGTTGGCGCGGTCAAGATAATTGATGACGGCAGCCATTAACAAAATAAAGATGATCCCCCAGCGCAGGCGGGTCATCGGCGAGGTTTTTACAACCGTATTGTCTTGTAAGGTCGAGGTGGCGTTTTTCATAATAATCAGCAATCCGTAAATAAACTGATGTGGATTTTAATGACCGCTTTGCGAATAAAAGAAGGCTCCCGGCATTGGCAACATGGCCGGTGCAGATCTTCCGGAAAGAAAACGGCGAACATGCCGGGTATTAATGTAATAAGACTTTCATTTTGAATATCACGATAAAAGACAATGTCGTTGGTTTCTTTTTTATCGTCGATAATGGTGTTATTCCGGCTTCCCCGGGCGACACCGATGGTTTCCTCCCCCTGTAATAAATATTGAATATCAACAAACTGGAAGTGCGATTCCGCCAGCCTGTTCTCTACCGGCTCGGTGGTGAATTCCTGTAATAAACAGAACATCTTTCCGGGAATAATGTCATATTTCCCGGTTTCCATCGTGGTGAAATCCGTGGTGGAAATATAATGGATGGCCTGGTGAATAATAGGATGCAGCGCATATTTTTCCCGGCTCCAATCCTGTTGATCGCAAATAATCATGGTAGGTTTTCCTGGTATGCCAATAACCGGCGAATGAAAACCGGGTGGTTATTTCATCCGTCGGCCGATATGCCTGTTATGGTGTCGTCGGCGTTGTTGGCGCGTCTCCCGATCATGCGCCGGAGGGCGTGCGGACGCGCCGAATTTATCTATCTGCTGACGTCAAACTTCGAGGCGGCTTTTATTGAACCCGATGGCGGGCTGATACCGCGCACCGGGGATGCCGCCTTTGCGTAACTCGAATTTATTGCTGCCGAATCTTGTTCTGGTAATGCTCGGTTCCCTGGCGGATCTGATCGAGAATGACCGTCAGCGCCCAGAATTTCTCCAGCACATCGTCTTTGGTGACGCGGCAGTCGCTGTGTTCAAACGTGCCGAGACGTTGGTGATAGATCTTGGCGTTTTTGGGATAGCCCAACGTTTCGGTCACTGCCGTCAGTGACAGGAACGTCGCCAGTTCCTGTGCCAGTTCCGGGTGGTGCTGGCTTTGTGAATACAGCCACTGGTACAACTCCGGATGGAAATTGGTGAACACGCCGCTGAACCCTTTGGAGCCCGCCCGCATGGCCGGGAACGCGATGGCCGCATTGGCGTTGATGATATTCAACGGCGTTCCGGCGGTGAGCTTGACCCGGCGCTCGACGGTCGGCAGATCGCAGCTTACGTCTTTCAGTACCACAAAGCGGCCGGTGTTGGCGCAGTGGGTCAGCTCCTCGTCCGTCAGCAGGCGGCGGTACGGTGCCGGGCACTCGTACAAGCCGAGCGGCAGGCTTGCCGGCAGCGCCGCCAGCAGTGTATCCAGCGTCCGGAAGAAGGTTTCCGTGCCCTGGTTTTTCGGATCAAGGTGGTTAGTGACCAGTACCAGTGCGTCGATGCCGGTTTCCGCCATCGCCTGTAGTTCGGCAACTTGTTCGTTGATGCCGTCGCTGATGTGGCCCGAAGCGATAACCGGTATGCGGCCTGCGACATGCGCTACCACGAAACGGGCCAGTTCCACCCGCTCTTCCAGACTGAGGAACAGCATCTCGCTGGACTGGCATACGGCGAACAGGGCGTCCACACCTTTTTCCAGATACCAGTCGATCAGCCTTGCCAGTCCAGGGTAATCGATCTCGTTGTTGGGGGTGAACGGGGTCAGCATTACGGGAACGATACCTTCGATGCTTTTCATGTTATCTCCTTGCCGGGTAACGAATTCAGTGTGGTTAAATAGGGGGGTGATTAGCGCTGGGCCAGCCGTGTCATGACCTGGGAATGGGTGGGCATGTTGGATGCGCCCTCCCGTTCCACCGCCAGCGAGGCGAAAGCGTTGGCGTAAGCGGCGGCCTGCGCCACGCTCTGGCCGTCGGCGAAGGCCGCGGCAAAGGCGCCGTTAAACGCATCGCCTGCGCCGGTGGTGTCCACGCTGACGGCGGGGAACGCCGGAATATGTTGGTATTGCTGGCCGTCGAAGAGCAGTGCGCCGCGAGAGCCCATGGTGATGATGACGCGGGCCGCGCCCAGTGCGTGAATCTTGCTTGCCGCCGCTTTGGCGCTGTCGAGGTCGCTGACTTCAATGCCGGAAAGCAACGACGCTTCGGTTTCGTTGGGCGTAATGATGTCTACATAATTCAGGCAGGACAGCACGTCGTCGGAGTAGGGCGCCGGGTTCAGAATAATTTGCGTTTCCAGCGCCCTGGCTAGCCGCATGGCGCTGAGGGTGGCCGGAAAGTTGTTTTCCATTTGTAGTAGCAGCACATCGGCGTCTTCCAGTTCCGGCGTGATGTCGGCGATTTCTTCGTCGGTAATGGTTTGATTGGCGCCGGAATAGATAGCGATCATATTCTCGCCGTTTTGTTGCGAGACGTAGATGATGGCGTTGCCGGTGGGTTCGGTTTCAGACTGATACAAGCGGAACGAGTGGATCTCGGAGGTGGAGAGATGTTCGTAGGCGAAGTGGCTGAACTGATCCTTACCGACTTTGGAAACGAAATGCACCTTGGCGCCGGCCCGACTGGCCGCCATCGCCTGATTGGCGCCTTTGCCGCCCGGCCCCAGCGTACTGCCTTTTGCCAGCAGTGATTCGCCGCCTTTGGGGAAACGATCCACCTTGGCGACGATGTCCACATTGAATGAACCGAGAATACAGACTTTGCCTTTCATGGCGTGATTGCTCATGGGGAGCCCTTTTTTCCGCTGGTTTTTATGCCGTGTCTGGTGCTGGAGTTTTTTCAGCAGCACTTCGAAATCTTTGCCGGTTTCGGTAATCAGCTTGGATTGCAGACTGCGTCGTATGATGACGGCGCCGCCATGACAACGCTGGATCAACTGCTGTTTCGCCAGTGCGTTCAGGTCGCTGCGTATGGTTTCTCTGGTGACAGTGAAGAGTGAGGCCAGGTATTCCACGCTGGCACGGTCGTACTTGTCCAGATAGTCAAGAATCCGGCTTCTTCGTTCTTCAAGAAACATACTGTTAACGCCTCCTCAATGAGAGTAAAGGAGCCCCCTATGGTCGAAAAGTGACCGCGATCATAGGACGTCCGACAAAACGGAAGTAAACAAAAATCTACGTGCATAGGGGAATGCTTTACGGCATGGGGGTTTCAGAGATGTGAATGCCGTCACACCCAAAGGAATCATGGGCCACATTCTCTCCGGTTATTGCGCTGCGCGGGATGCGGTAAATGTTTTAGAATTGTAGAAATTATTGATAAGCAGTGGTGGGCCTTCGGCATGATCCGCATTATTTCGCTGTCCAACCCGCGTCTGGCGCAGGCGTTTGTGGACTATATGCGCACGCACCAGGTTCGGCTGGTGATTCAGTTTGATGGCGACCAGGCCGATATCTGGTTGCCGGATGAGAGCCAGCAGGCTCGGGTGCAACAGCAGTT
The DNA here is from genome assembly GCF_014855505.1 of Musicola keenii. Classification (NCBI taxonomy): domain Bacteria; kingdom Pseudomonadati; phylum Pseudomonadota; class Gammaproteobacteria; order Enterobacterales; family Pectobacteriaceae; genus Musicola; species Musicola keenii. Next base: position 405,667 of record NZ_JAAWVW010000001.1, read on the forward strand.
GGAGCAGTTTCTGCGCGAACCCTGGCACGAGCGCTATCAGGCGGCCAGTTGGCAGACCGGGTCTACCGGGGCGGGTCTGCGTTATCAGTCGTTTTCCTATCTGACCACGCTGCGTCAGCGCGCCGGGCCGTTGACGTTGGGCGTGATGCTGGCGACCGTCGTTGTCTATCTGTTGATGCAACTCTACGGTGTAGACCGGATGCTGCTGGTGCTCGCGTTTCCCGACGCGGCGCATCGTCTGCAACTCTGGCGTTGGTTCAGTCATGCGCTGATGCATTTTTCTCTGTTGCACCTGTTGTTCAACCTGATGTGGTGGTGGTATCTCGGCGGCCCGGTGGAGCGGGTGCTGGGGACGCGCCGGTTGTGCATGATCCTGCTGTTGTCGGCGGCGGTGAGCGGTTGGGTGCAGTATGGGTTCAGCGGGATTTACTTCGGCGGCTTGTCCGGGGTGGTCTACGCGCTGATGGGGTACGTCTGGTTGCGCGGCGAACGGGAGCCTGATGGGGAACTGCATCTGCAACGAGGTTTGATGATTTTTGCTCTGCTGTGGTTGATAGCGGGGTATTTCGATATTTTAGGTATGTCTATCGCGAATGCAGCGCATGTCGCGGGGTTGGTCATCGGCTTGCTGATGGCCTGGTGGGATACTTACGGCAAACGCCGATGATCCCAACGGTTCGAGGGGAGAAATGTGAAGCAGACACAGCGGCATGACGCGATCATTGAGTTGGTACGTCGGCAGGGGTATGTCAGTACGGAAGAATTGGTGGAACACTTCGCGGTCAGTCCGCAAACGATTCGCCGCGATCTGAACGATCTGGCCGAGCAGAGTAAGATCCATCGTCATCACGGCGGGGCGGCGCTGCCTTCCAGCTCCGTCAATGCGGCTTACCATGACCGGAAAATGATGTGGTCGGACGAAAAAGCCAGGATTGCGAAGCAAGTCGCGAGTCTGATCCCCGATGGTGCTACGCTTTTTATAGACATAGGTACGACGCCGGAAGCCGTCGCGCATGCGTTGATGAACCATAAGGAGCTGCGGGTTGTCACCAACAACCTGAACGTAGCTACGCTGCTGACCGCCAAAGAAGATTTTCGTCTGATTCTGGCTGGCGGCGAGGTTCGTAGCCGGGACGGCGGCATCATCGGCGAAGCGACGCTGGATTTTATTTCCCAGTTCCGGCTGGATTTCGGCATTCTGGGGATCAGCGGGATTGATATGGATGGTTCGCTGCTGGAGTTCGACTATCACGAAGTTCGTACCAAACGCGCGATTATTGAAAACTCCCGTTGTGTCATGTTAGTGACAGACCACTCCAAGTTCGGCCGTAATGCCATGGTCAATTTGGGCAATATGGATCTGATCGACTATCTTTTTACCGATCAGTTACCACCGCCCAGTGTGCTGAAAATTATTGAACAACATAAGGTACAGTTGGAGTTGTGCTGATCCCGCCGTGCCTTTTTCCCATAGCCCACAGAGGAGAGAGGCACGATGTCATCCTCGTTCAACCTGTCGCAATTCTCCGATTCTCTATTTCGTAAACTCAATGCCTATGGTCGTTCATCCCTGCGGGAGCTGACGCCGCGTCAGTGTTGGCAGGCGGTGTGTGCCGCGCTGTCGGAACAGGTGGATGCTTTGGCGGCGGACTCGGATGCCCGCCTCGCCGGCGCGCCGGTCGAATACCGGCATGTGAACTATTTGTCGATGGAGTTCTTACCGGGTCGCCTGACCGCCAACAACCTGATCAATCTGGGTTGGTATGGCGTGGTGGCGCAAGTGCTGGAACGGCATGGACTGACGCTGAGCGACATCCTGGAACAGGAAACCGACCCGGCATTAGGCAACGGCGGCTTGGGGAGACTGGCCGCCTGTTACCTGGACGCGATGGCGACGGCGACGCAGCCGGCGATTGGCTACGGTCTGCATTATCAATACGGCCTGTTTCGGCAGCATTTTGACGCGGGCGAGCAGCATGAAACGGCGGACGACTGGCAACGCGACAGTTACCCCTGGTCGCACCCGCGTCCGGAACTGGCGGTGGAGGTCGGGTTTGGCGGCGATGTGATCCCGCAGCCGGATGGCGGCGAGCGTTGGGTGCCGGCGCAGGTGGTGATTGGCGAAGCCACCGATATCCCGGTCATCGGCTACCACAATGGCGTGATGTTACCGCTGCGCTTGTGGCAGGCGACGCACCCGGAGCCGTTCGATCTGGCGCAGTTCAACGCGGGCCACTATCTACGCGCCGAGCAGCAGGGCATCGCCGCCAGTAGCCTGACCAAGGTGCTCTATCCGAACGATAACCACCCGGCCGGCAAGCGTCTGCGGTTGATGCAGCAATATTTTCAGTGCGCCTGCGCAGTGGCGGATATTTTCCGACGCCATCTGCAGGCCGGCAGAGCGCTGGAGACCTTGCCGAATCTGGAGGTCATCCAACTCAACGATACCCACCCGACGCTGGCGATCCCCGAGACCCTGCGGTTGTTGCTGGATGAACACCAACTGCCCTGGGAGCAGGCTTGGGATATCACCCACCGTCTGTTCGCCTACACCAACCATACCCTGATGCCGGAGGCGCTGGAGTGCTGGGATGAGCGGTTGTTCCGCCGTTTGCTGCCGCGGCATTTTTCCATCATCAAAACCATCAACGAGCGTTTCCGTCAGCAGGTGGAAGCGCATTGGCCCGGCAATCGCCGTATATGGCCGCGGGTGGCGGTGCTGCATCGCCGTCAGGTGAGAATGGCCAACCTGTGCGTGGTGGCCTGCTTTGCCGTCAATGGTGTGGCGCAACTGCATTCCGATTTGATCATTCGCGATCTGTTCCCTGAGTACCACCAACTGTGGCCGGAAAAATTTCATAACGTTACCAATGGGATTACGCCGCGCCGTTGGCTACTGCAATGCAACCCGGCACTGTCGTCGTTGATCGATGAAACGTTGCATACCCCATGGGCCAATCGCCTGACGGCACTGGAGACGTTAGCGGACTACGCCGATGACGCCGGATTTCAAGCGCGCTACCGGAAAATCAAACAGGACAATAAGGCTGAGCTCGCCCGATTCATACAACGAGAATATGGCATCCTGATCGACCCGTCGGCGATGTTTGATGTGCAGATTAAGCGCTTGCATGAATACAAGCGTCAGCATCTGAATCTGTTGCACATTCTTTCCTTGTACCGGCAATTGCGTGATAACCCGGGGCTGGATATAGTTCCGCGCATTTTTCTGTTCGGCGCGAAAGCGGCGCCGGGCTATGTGCTGGCCAAGAACATCATTCACGCGATTAACGGCGTAGCGGAGCGTATCAACCGGGACAAACGTGTCAACGATCGCCTGAAGGTGGTGTTCTTGCCGGACTATCGGGTTTCTCTGGCGGAACGAATTATTCCGGCGGCGGATGTGTCGGAGCAGATCTCGACGGCGGGCAAAGAGGCATCCGGTACCGGCAATATGAAATTGGCGCTGAACGGTGCTCTGACGATTGGCACCCTGGATGGCGCCAATGTGGAAATGGCTCAGCAGGTGGGCGAGGAGAACCTGTTCATCTTTGGGCATACGGTGGATCAGGTTAAAGCGTTGCAGGCCAAGGGCTACAAGCCCGAGCGCTATATCGCAGGCCATCCTTTGCTGGCGTCGGTGTTGGATGAGCTGGCGTCCGGGGTGTTCAGCCACGGCGACCGAACCGCATTCGCTCCACTGCTGGAAAGTCTGTTAAAAAACGGCGATCCCTATCTGGTCCTGGCGGATTTCACGCCCTATTGCCAGGCACAACAGCGTGTGGATGCGCTTTATCGTAAACCTGAAGAATGGACTCGTCGTTGCATCTTGAATACCGCTCGCATGGGAATGTTCAGTGCCGATCGGGCGATTCATGATTATCAGCAACGCATCTGGACCGTGCGTCGTTAAGGAATGAATATCATGGTGTTAAAGGCAAAGAAATCCGTTCGTTATCCGGTAGGGCTCGTTGACACCTATAAAGATGCTTATGGCAATGAACAGGTGATAGCTGAAGAGACCCGGGAGAAGCTGATGCAATTGCTCGCCCCACAGGATATCGCCGGGGCGCGGTTGCCGCCGGTGTGCGTTTTTCGTCAGGGCAAACCCATGACGTTGAAGCCTGGGGGGGAAGGAGACTACGGATGGATTATCACTTATGAAAAAGGGGGCGGGACGGAAGGGAAGGTATCGGCTGGGCAGGTATTGTCGTTACCCGACACATTGCCTATCGGTTATCACCAGCTGGTGTTGGAGCAAGGGGAAAAACAGTGGTCATGCCGGATCATCGTTGCACCATCGGGCTGCTATGAGCCCGAACCGTTGACGAATGGCCGCCGCTGGTGGGGGATCACCGTGCAGCTTTATACCCTGCGTTCACAACATAACTGGGGCATCGGCGATTTTGGCGATCTGAAGTCGCTGGTGGAAAATGTGGCGCGCCGGGGCGGTGCTTTCGTCGGGTTCAACCCGTTGCACTCGCTCTACCCGGCGGAACCGGAAGCCGCCAGCCCCTACAGCCCGTCATCCCGCCACTGGTTGAACATCATCTATATCGATGTCAATCAGGTGGAGGATTTTCACCACAGCGAAGCCGCCCAGGCATGGTGGCGGCGTGACGATATTCAGCGGCAGGTGTTGGTCGCCCGTGCCAACCGCTGGGTGGACTATACCTCGGTGACGACGCTGAAGCTGGCGGCGTTGCGTCTGGCGTTCCAGCATTTTTGCCGTCGCAGCCCGCTGGATCATCGCAAAACGGCGTTTCAGCAGTTCATCAGGAATGGCGGTGAGAGTTTGCAGCAACAGGCGACCTATGATGCGTTGCTGGTTTACCTGAAAGCGCAAGGCGACATTCCGGCGGATTGGCGGCGATGGCCGGAGGAGTACCGTGAGGCGGGCGGGGACGCAGTAATGCGTTTTCGTCAGGAAAATGCCGAGGAGATCCAGTTTTACTGCTGGCTGCAATGGGTGGCGCATGAGCAGTTGGCCGCCTGTTTTGAGCGTAGCCGCCAACTGGGTATGCCCATCGGATTATACCGCGACCTGGCGGTCGGTGGGGCGCAGGGCGGCGTGGATACCTGGGGGGACAGGCAGTTGTACTGTCTGGATGTGACGCTGGGCGCGCCGCCCGATCCACTGGGGCCGCAGGGACAAAACTGGAACCTGACGCCGATGCATCCGTATGCGTTGCAACAGCGTGGCTACCAGCCGTTTATCGATATGCTGCGCCGTAATATGGCCAGCAGCGGCGCGTTACGTATCGATCACGTCATGGGGTTGCTGCGTCTGTGGTGGATCCCTGGCGGCGATACCGCGGCGGGCGGTGCCTATGTGCGCTACCCGGTGGATGACCTGTTGGCGATCGTGGCGCTTGAGAGCCAGCGTCATCGCTGTTTGGTGATCGGCGAGGATCTGGGCACCGTCCCGGAAGAGGTGGTACAGCGGCTGGAGGAGAACGGTATCTATTCCTATAAGGTGCTGTTTTTCGAAAAGGATCGGAAAAATCGCTACCGTGCGCCGGGCGAATATCCTCGTCGCTCGATGGCGACGATCACCACACATGATTTGCCGACGCTGCGTGGTTTCTGGCAAGGGATGGATCTGACGTTGGGCAAGGATTTGGGGCTCTATCCCAATGATGACATTCTGCAACTTCAGCTGGAAGAGCGCGAACTTGCCAAACAGGGCATGCTGGATGCGTTGCATGAACAAGGGTTGTTGCCGCAGCGGGTCGGGCGCAATGCGGCTCTGACATCGATGAGTTCGCACCTGAACCGCGGTGTTCAGCGCTATCTGGCGGATAGCGCCAGTGCGTTGTTGGGGTTGCAACTGGAAGATTGGCTGGATATGGCGACGCCGGTCAATGTGCCGGGTACCGATCGGGAATATCCCAACTGGCGGCGCAAATTGAGCCGTACTCTGGATTCCATTTTTACCGATCGCAATCTGGAACGTCTGATCCGTGATATCGATCTGCGGCGCGGTGGGCCGGTACCGGTACGCGGACGCAAGAAAAAAACTGACGCCACGCCGTCGGCGGATGCGTAAGTGTGATGTTGGGATGTCAAACAAAACGGCGGCCGTTTGGCCGCCGTTGGTCGCTCTTTCCGGCAATCACGAGTGCCGTAGAGTCCCATCAGTAGTAGGAATGTTCGCCGCGCTGGTGTTCAGTTAGGTCGCGAACCCCTTTCAGCTCGGGGAATTTTTGCAGCAGCTCTTTCTCAATGCCTTCTTTCAACGTGTAGTCCACCATGGAGCAGCCGTTGCAGCCGCCGCCGAACTGCAGGATGGCGTAGCCTTCTTCGGTAATTTCCATCAGCGTTACCCTACCGCCGTGACCGGCCAGCTGCGGGTTGATCTGGGATTGCAGCACGTATTCCACCCGTTCCATCAGCGGCGCATCATCGGAGACTTTGCGCATTTTGGCGTTGGGCGCTTTCAACGTCAGCTGGGAGCCTAGTTGGTCGGTGACGAAGTCTATTTCCGCCTCTTCCAGATAAGGGGCGCTGAGCTCATCCACATAAGCGGACAATTTTTCGAATTTCAGCTCGGTGTCGTTAGCTTCGACAGCATCGGGCGGGCAGTAGGACACCCCACATTCAGCGTTGGGCGTGCCGGGGTTGATGACGAAAACACGAATCTGGGTGCCTTCCTCTTGTTTTGCCAGCAGTTTGGCAAAATGCTCCTGAGCAGAGTCGGTAATACGAATCATGATGTTAACTCAATAGTTGACTACATTAGTTGGTTATAATACGCCCATCCTCGCGGTGACTACAAGGTGCGGCATAAACACCATATCTGCACCTGGGCTGCGCCCGCCGCCAGCAGTATCCGGCTGATTTCTTCCACGGTACTGCCGGTCGTCACGACGTCGTCCAGCAGGGCGACCCGCTTGCCGTCGAGCGCCATACGGCATTTGAACGCGCCCTTCAGGTTGCGGCGCCGGGCGGCGGCGGGCAGCGTCCGCTGTTGCGCCGTGTTTCGTGTTCGCGCCAGCCCGTCAGGATGGTATGCGCAGCCAACCCAATGCGCGAGATGTCGGGCCAGCAGGTCGGATTGATTGAAACCGCGTCGCCAGTGTCGCCAGCGGTGCAATGGAACGGTCAGCAGAATGTCCGGTCGCGGTAGGTCGTCGGGGCGGGTCAGCGCCATTTGCCGTCGTCGTTCCAGCCAGCACATTAGCAACAGCCGCGCCAGCGCCGGCGCCAGTTCGGTTTTCCCCTGCAATTTGAAATGCCAGATCAACTGGTTGAACGGAGGCTGATAATCGCCGACCAACAGTAAGCTGTGCCAGGCGGGCGGATGTTGCAGGCAACGGCCGCAGGGCAGAACGCGATTGGCGGCGGGCAGACCACAGCGCGGACAGCAAACAGGTGGTTGGGGCAGATGACGCAGGCAGTGACTGCAAATTCCGTGATGACTATCATAAAGCGATTGCTGGCAGAGCCAGCACCGCGCCATAGGCGTAAGCATCTTGTCTTCCCTGATTAATCCGGTCTCGACCACATTTGAACAAGGACAATAACCGATGGAATCACTGCACTGGCAAACGGAAGGTTCGGGAAAATGCGAACTTGTGTTGCTGCACGGCTGGGGAATGAATGCGCAGGTGTGGAACAGCATCGTTGTGCGGCTGGCGCCGCATTTTCGCCTGCATCGGGTAGACCTGCCCGGGTATGGGCGCAGTCAGGGGTTCGGTGCCCTGTCGCTGGAGGAGATGACCACGACGGTGTTGGCGGGCGCGCCGGCGCGGGCGGTCTGGTTGGGGTGGTCGCTGGGTGGGCTGGTAGCTAGCCTGGCGGCGCTTCGGGCGCCGGAGCGCGTTAGCGCGCTGGTGACAGTAGCATCCTCCCCCTGTTTTGAGGCCAAGGATGAATGGCCCGGCATCAAGCCGCTGGTGCTGTCTGGTTTTCAGCAACTGCTGAACGAAGATTTCTCCGGTACGATCGAACGGTTTCTGGCGTTGCAGACGCTGGGCACCGAAAGTGCCAGAAAGGATGCGCGGTTGCTGAAGTCGGTAGTCACCGAGCAACCCTCCCCGACGACAGCGGTTCTGAGCGGGGGGTTGGAGATTTTGCGCCGGGCGGATTTACGCCAGGAGCTGGCCGGGCTGACCACGCCCTTCCTGCGACTGTACGGCGCGCTGGACGGCCTGGTGCCGCGCAAGGTCGCCATGCTGATGGACGAACAATTCCCACATTCCACTTCAGTGGTGATGCCGAAGGCTTCCCATGCACCGTTTATTTCCCACCCAGAGCCTTTTGTGGAACATCTGGTCGCGTTTGCCCGACAACATGGGGAACGATGAGCCTGAACGGCAACGTGCCGTCAGCGGCGGAGAGGTATCAATGCCGGCCATTCGATGGCCGCGGGTCATGAAATAAGCACCGATCGGCGCACTGGAGCTGCATCCTATATCCAGGATGGCGCGGTGTTCAGGTGGCCGTGCCGGAAAGCGGTCGAGTCAGTTGCGTTCGCCAAAATAACGCTGTCGGATCTTGTCTCATATGTGAGCGTCACGTTGATAGATACCGATGACGGCTTTTGAGGACGGATGCGACATGAAAATTTCTCGCGTGATCGCCGGACGATGCGTGTTGCCCCTGACGCGGGTTGACGGCGTCAGGGACTTTTTGCAACGTGTTACCGCTTCTTAAACGCCGCCGCCAGCGCGTCGCTCATGGCGCTGTTGCCGGCTGGGGTGCTGCTGGCCTGGCGCGGGCGCGCTTTGTTGCCGGAGGGTTGCTGGCGCGGTGTATTGCCGTTGTCACGCTCGCCGCTGCGACGCGCGTTGCCGTCGCCCGGCTGTTCGTCCAACCGCATAGTCAGCGCGATGCGTTTGCGTTGCAGGTCCACTTCCAGCACCTTCACTTTGACGATGTCGCCGGCTTTCACCACTTTATGCGGGTCGTCGACAAAGCGATCGGCGAGCGAAGAGATGTGCACCAGCCCGTCCTGATGAACGCCGATATCCACAAACGCGCCGAAGTTGGTGACGTTGGTGACGGCGCCTTCCAGAATCATGCCCGGCGTCAGATCGTTAAGGGTTTCTACGCCGTCGGCGAAGCTGGCGGTTTTGAATTCCGGACGCGGGTCGCGGCCCGGTTTTTCCAGCTCTTTGATGATGTCGGTAACGGTCGGCACCCCGAAGCGCTCATCGGTGAAGTCGGCGGCTTTCAGCGTGCGCAGCGCATTGGCGTTGCCCATCAGTTCCTGCAGCTTCTGCTCGGTCACGGCCAGAATGCGCTCCACCACCGGATAGGTTTCCGGATGCACGGTGGAGGCATCCAGCGGGTTATCGCCGTTGTTGATGCGCAAAAAACCGGCGCACTGTTCGAAGGCTTTCGGCCCGAGGCGGCTGACTTTCAGCAGTTGGTCGCGGTTGTTGAAGCGGCCGTTTTCATCGCGCCAGGCGACGATATTCTGCGCCATCAGGCGGGTCAGCCCGGCGACGCGGGTCAGCAGCGGCACTGACGCGGTATTCAGGTCGACGCCGACGGCATTGACGCAGTCTTCCACCACCGCATCCAGCTTTTTCGCTAGTTGGGTCTGGCTGACGTCGTGCTGGTACTGACCGACGCCGATGGATTTCGGGTCGATTTTCACCAGTTCGGACAGCGGATCCTGTAGGCGGCGGGCGATGGAAACCGCGCCGCGCAGCGATACATCCAGATTGGGAAACTCCAGCGCCGCCAGTTCGGAGGCGGAATATACCGACGCGCCCGCCTCGCTGACGATGACTTTCTGCGCCTTGATATCCGGGAACTGTTTCTGGGTATCGAGGAAGAAGCGCTCCGTCTCGCGCGAAGCGGTGCCGTTGCCGATCGCCACCAGTTCCACGCGATGTTTGATGCACAGCGCCGCCACCGCCGCAGCCGCTTTGGCCGTCTGCCCGGTGTGGGGATAGAGGGTATCGGTAGCGACCAGTTTGCCGGTGGCGTCCACCACGGCGACTTTCACCCCGGTGCGCAGGCCCGGGTCCAGCCCCATGGTGGCGCGCATGCCCGCCGGCGCGGCCATCAGCAGATCGTGCAGGTTACGGGCGAAGACGTTGATGGCTTCCTCTTCCGCTTTCTCCCGCACGCTGCCCATCAGTTCGGTTTCCAGATGCAACAGCACCTTAATGCGCCAAGTCCAACTAATGACCGCCCGTCGCCAGCCGTCTGCCGGCGCGCCAGCCGGGCGCACGCCCAGATGGTCGGCGATAATTTGCTCGCAGTAGCTCTCTTTCGGTAGCTCGTCGTACTGCGGATCGGCATTGAGCGACAGTTGCAGCACACCTTCGTTGCGGCCGCGAAACATCGCCAGCGCCCGGTGCGACGGCACCTGCGACAGCGGTTCGCGGTGGTTGAAGTAATCGCGGAATTTGGCGCCTTCCTCTTCTTTGCCTTCCACTACGGCAGCGACCAGATGGGCATTTTTCCACAGGTAATCACGCACCTTGGCCAGCAGCGCGGCGTCTTCGGCGAAGCGTTCCATCAGGATGTAACGGGCGCCGTCCAACGCGGCTTTGACGTCGGCCACGCCGTTGTCTGCGTCGACATAGGCTTGTGCCGTCGATTCCGGCTGCTGCGCCGGCTCGTTCCACAGGCTATCCGCCAGCGGCGCCAACCCGGCTTCGATGGCGATCTGCCCGCGGGTGCGGCGCTTCGGTTTATAGGGCAGATACAAGTCTTCCAGCTCGGTTTTGCTGAGTGTGGCGTTGATCGCCGCCGCCAGCGCGTCGCTCAGTTTTCCCTGTTCATCGATGGATTTCAGGATGGTCTGGCGACGTTCTTCCAGTTCGCGCAAATAGGCAAGGCGCGTTTCCAGTTGACGTAGCTGGGTGTCGTCCAACCCGCCGGTCACTTCCTTACGGTAGCGGGCGATAAAAGGCACGGTGTTGCCTTCATCCAGCAGCTGAACCGCAGCGTTGACCTGCTCCGGCCGTGCCTGCAGTTCGTGGGCAATAATCTGGCTTAATGCGTTCGTCATGGTTTTGTCGGCTAAATAATGAACGTGAAAAGGATGAATTTCTGGGGGACAGTTATACGGATAGATGACGCAAAATGCCAGTCGGACAACGGGAGGAAACGGGCGACGATGCCGCCCGGAGGACACCTTATTCGTTGATGAACGGTGCGATATAGCGTTGATGGCGGGAGGCTTTCAACTGTTGCAGATCGACCAGCACCAGCCCATCGACGCAGTTGTTGAAATCCGGGTCGACGCCGAAGTCGATAAACTGTACGCCACCGGGTTCGCACAGTTCCGAATACTGTTTATACAGCGTCGGGATCGAGCAGCCGATGTTGCTGAGCATGCTCTTCAGCCGGGTTAAATCCTGTTGATAGTCGGTGCCTTCAAACTGGCGCAGCACATCCGGCAACGACGCCGGATAAGGGCGGCGGGACTGCGCCAGCGGCTGACTGGGCGCGAAGTGGATGCGATAAAACGCAATCAGCAAATCGCGCGCCGGCGACGGCAGCGAACCAGACAGGGAAACCGGGCCGAACAGATAACGGTATTGCGGGTAGCGCGCCAGATAGGCGCCGATGCCGAGCCACAGATAGTCCAGCCCGCGTTTGCCCCAATATTTGGGTTGAATGAAGCTGCGCCCTAATTCGATGCCGCTTGCCAATACCGGCGCCATCTCTTCGCCGTACTGGAACAGGCTGTGGCTGTAGAGCCCGTTAAGGCCTTTTTCCGCCAGCAGTCTGGCGGTCGGTGCGAAGCGGTAAGCGCCGACGATGTCCAGTTCCCGTTCATCCCACAGGATCAGGTGCAGGTAGTCGTCGTCGAAGCTGTCGAGATCGCGGCGTTTGCCGGAGCCTTCGCCTACGGCGCGAAAGGCGATCTCGCGCAGCCGTCCCAGCTCGCGCAGGATCGGCACGTAGTCTTCGTTACGGCGTTGGTAGAGATAAATGGTCTTGCCGTCCGGCGTGGTGCCGAGAATTTCACAGTCGGACAGCGCACGTCGCAGCAGGGTGCGGTCTTCCGGTAGTGCGATCGGTTTTTCGCCGGCGAAACAACCGGGTTTGCCCTGTCCGAGTCGATAGACATGGCGGCGGAAACGGGCGGCCAGATCGTTTGGCGACCATTCGCCCTGACTCCAGGTTGCGTAGGGGATCTGGGCGCCGATACGGATGCGTAGCCGGTTGCCTTGCTGACGGAACATCTCCCGTACCAGCAACAGCGTGGACAACGGGCGATAGATTAGTGAGGAGAGGTAGAACAGGTTGCTGTTGCGCCCACTGACGTGGATGGGAACGATCGGCGCGCGCGCTTTGGCCGCCAGCCGGATAAAACCGCTGTGCCAGTGGCTATCGCGGATCCCCTTCAGGCTCATGCGGGAGACTTCGCCAGCCGGGAACAGGATCACCGCGCCGTCATTGCTCAGGTGCTCCTGTATCGCAGTGATTTGCTGGCGTCGGGTACGGTTGCTGAAATTGTCCACGGCGAAGAACAGTTTCTTCAACGGCTCGACATACGACAACAACTGGCTGGCGACGATGCGCACATCGGGGCGCACCGTGGCGACTGCACGCAGCAACGCCAGCCCGTCGAGCGAACCGATAGGATGGTTGGAGACCAGTACAACCGGCCCACGGCTGGGAATATTTTCCAGCGCGCCATCCGTCATTTCACAGTTCAGGTGGAAATAATCCAGAATCTGTTCCACCAGATCCAGGCCTTTCAGATGGGGATAACGCTGGGCAAAGTCCTGCATTTCGGTTTCAAACAACAGCGCACTCAGGATGGAACGCTGCCAGTTCGGCGTAGGACGATGCGGAGCGATATCTTGCAGAATGGTATCCAGGCTAAACATATACGGGCCTCCATAATCACCGATGCCACGGTAAGGGAGGGAAATGACATCTTTATGTCAAAGCCGGAATAAATTTTTCTGAACGTAACGGAAATGGCGTGGAAGAAAAACGGCGTCCGATCGAGCCGGACGCCGCCTGACGGCTATTGGTCGATGACGCCCTGTTCGCGGGCGTTGATCTGCCAGCGCAGCAGCGCGGGGTAGGCGACGGTGCGTTGTTGTTGCTCCGTGCTGATAGGTTGCGCATCGGCTTGTGTCAGCATTGGGTTGGCGGGATCCCAGGGGTAGCGTCCGCCGCTGCCGATAGGCGTAATCCCCTGTTCGTCGATCCATAACACCTGGTTGTAACCAAACGCGCGCGTCGCATCATCCTGCGGCGCCAGCATATTACGCCCGCCCAGCGCGTAATAGGGCGTATCGGACAGGCTGTAGGCGTAGAGCGTCGGGAAAATGTCTTTGTGCGAACCGGGGCGCGAGGCGTCAAAACGCCAGGCGGTCTGCGCCAGAATGGTTTTCGGTACGTACAGATAGAACGGCACGGCACGATCGAGGAACTGTTCGTGCGGGTACTGGGCTTTTAGCCGGCGCATTTGGTGATCGCCGGTGGCGGCGATCAGCGTCGATTCGCCCCCGGAGGAGGCTTTGACGGCGGCGATGAAATCGCCTAGCGCATTAGTGGCGTATTGGTAGGTCGCGGCGATGGACTCCTGTTCTTGCTGGCCAACTTCCGCATGCGCCATCATCTCCGGTCCGGCGCGTACCGGTTGCGGGCGATAACTGGCGGGGATCTGGTAGGGCGGATGGTTGGTCACGGTCAGGATGCTGATGAACAGCGGCTGGCTGGTTTCCGCCAGCAGTTTTTGCGCCAGGCGAAAGGCGAATTCGTCCGGTACGCCCCAGTCGGTCAGCATGGCGCGTGACTCCGGGTAGCGCTCCATCAGTGAACGTTGATCGTAGATTTCGTCAACGCCCAGCCGGGGCAGATAGTTGCCGAAATTACGCCACATACCGCTGCCGGAGGTGATGAAAATCACCTTATAGCCCGCTTTTTTGTAGGTGGCGTAAGGGGTGTCGTCCAACGCGGTGTACTGTGCGGATGAGTGGCTGAGATTCTGAATTGGGCTGTGGAAAAACAATGCGGCAAACGACGGCGCGGTGCCGTTGCCTTCGGACACGAAACGGCGGAACACAAAGTCCGACGCGAAGTGCGGCCGCAGAGCGCCCAACATGTCGTTATCCGGCAGATGGTCATAAACCAGCATGTTGCTGCCCATGCTTTCCATCAGCGCGACGACGACGTTGGGGCGGTGCGCCGCCAGCCAGGGATTATTCGGCGTGCGGGCGTCCAGCGCCGGCAACCCGCTTTGATGGCGCAACTGTTCTCCTGCCGTGCGCGTTACCGGCTCGAAGCGGATATCGTCGTCCCGATCGCCAATCGCCCACGCCGAAGCCATCAGGCCGTTGGGCGTCAGTTTGTTCAGAATCGTGACGGAAGAGATTTGCGAATCATTGCGCCGTAGCGGGAAGGTACTCATGCTGCCTCGGATCATGGCGAAGAACAGCAGCAGACTGATAAGCAGATAGACGATAAATGTGGTTGTGGACAGCATGCCCGATGGTGGGGGTGTCCGCAGTATGCGTTTGCCCAGCCGGGAGGCGCACCAGGCGCACAGCGACACCAGTAATAACGAGATAACGACCGGGTAGTCTTGCCAGATGTTTCTTAATACGGCGCCTGGGCCGTCATCGATCAACCCGAACGCGAAGATATCGATATAGGTATGGTACGTCTGGTAGTAGAAGTAGTTGATGATGGCGATGGCGCTGACCAGTAGGGCGCTGACGCCAAGATACCAGGGCGTCAGGCGTTGCAACCAGCGCCAGCCGGCGCGATGCAGCCCTAGCAGCAAACCGATGACCAGTAATGGCGCCAGAATAATGGACACGGCGCGTAGATCGTAACGCAGTCCGGTGAGCCACATCAGCTTCACTGCGGCATCGTATTGTTGCAATTGCTGTTTGTCGGCGAATACCTGATACATGGTCAGTCGGGCGCCCGAAAGCAGTAGACTCAGCAGCAAAACCTGCCACCACAAGGTCTTCAAAAAGATACGGGTACGCTGTTGATACATATTTGTTTTTATTCTCTAAATCTCGTCAGGAGTGGGATGCTACGGTGCTATGACAGAAAAATCTCAGCAAAGTGTCACTAAGATGAAAAAAATATGAATGGTAGGCATTCTCGCTGCCGTCGGCCGGACGGCAGCGGTGAGGGAGTCAATCGATGGGATTCTGGTAGTTGATTTTATTGATATACCACACTCGCGGCCCCGCCGGAGTATTGACGACAGCCTCTTCATCGACGGCTTTTTTCAGCAACGCACGAGCCATAGGCGCATCAATGGAGATGTAGTCCTTACGGCCGTAGATTTCGTCGGGGCCGACGATACGAAAGCGTTTGACGTCGCCCGCTTCGTTTTCCACTTCCACCCAGGCGCCGAAAAACACGTTGCCTTCCTGCTGGGGCGAGTAGTCGACGACCCGTACGATTTGCAAGCGCTTTCGCAAATAGCGCACCCGACGGTCGATTTCACGCAACAGCCGTTTATTGTAGAGATAGTCGGCATTTTCGCTGCGATCGCCGAGGCTGGCGGCCCAGGCGACTTTTTCGGTAATTTCGGGACGACGTTCTTTCCACAGGTAATTGAGTTCTTGATGTAGGGCCTCGTAGCCTTCGCGGGTGATCAAATCAGTCTTCATATTCGGTACTGGAATCGCGGTGGTTTTATGGGTACAGGGATAAGATAGCGGATATGCTGCCATTTATGGCATGACCGGCGGTGTTGAACAAAGGAAACGTTTGATTACAACGTATTTTTATATCCTTTGTAACAATTTTGCTTAGAATATATACCAGAAACGACTGTCCGTTCGCTGTCGGTTTCTGAACAATATCAGCGTGCGCCGCGTCGCTATCGCGGGCACTGCTGACGGTCGGTTCGGCGGCGATTTACGCCTTTGGAGAGTTAGAGATGCAAGAAAATTATAAAATTCTGGTAGTGGATGACGATATGCGCCTGCGCGCGCTGTTGGAACGTTATCTGACCGAACAGGGTTTTCAGGTACGCAGCGTAGCCAATGCCGAACAGATGGATCGTTTACTGACGCGCGAGTCTTTCCATCTGATGGTGCTTGACCTGATGCTGCCGGGCGAAGATGGGTTGTCCATTTGCCGTCGTTTGCGCAGCCAGAGCAATCCGATGCCGATTATTATGGTGACGGCAAAAGGGGAAGAAGTAGACCGTATCGTCGGGCTGGAAATCGGTGCGGATGACTACATTCCCAAACCGTTCAACCCGCGGGAACTGTTGGCCCGCATCCGAGCGGTGTTGCGTCGCCAGGCCAATGAATTGCCGGGCGCGCCGTCTCAGGAAGAAGCCATCATTTCGTTTGGCAAGTTCAAACTGAATCTGGGGACGCGCGAAATGTTCCGCGATGACGAACCGATGCCGTTGACCAGCGGCGAGTTCGCGGTGTTGAAGGCATTGGTCAGCCATCCGCGTGAACCCTTATCCCGCGATAAGCTGATGAATCTGGCGCGTGGTCGTGAATACAGCGCGATGGAACGCTCCATTGATGTGCAGATCTCCCGACTGCGCCGTATGGTGGAAGAGGATCCGGCGCATCCGCGTTATATCCAAACCGTGTGGGGTCTGGGATACGTGTTTGTGCCTGACGGCAGTAAAGCATGATTCGATGGCGCTTCTCTCCGCGCAGCGCCTTCGCCCGCACGCTGTTGCTGATTGTCACACTGCTGTTTGTCAGTCTGGTCACCACCTATCTGGTGGTGCTCAATTTCGCCATCCTGCCCAGCTTGCAGCAATTCAACAAGGTTCTGGCCTACGAGGTCAGAATGCTGATGACCGACAAGCTGCAGTTGGAGGATGGTTCCACGCTTGAAGTTCCCCCCGCTTTTCGTCGGGAAATCTACCGTGAGCTGGGCATTTCTCTGTACACCAACACGGCGGCGGAGGAGAGCGGTTTGCGCTGGGCACAGCACTATAAGTTTCTGAGTCAGCAGATGGCGCAGCAACTGGGCGGCCCGACGGAAGTGCGGGTCGAAGTCAGCAAAAATACGCCGGTGGTATGGCTGAAGACTTGGTTGTCGCCGGATATCTGGGTGCGCGTACCGTTGACGGAAATCCATCAGGGCGATTTTTCACCGCTGTTCCGGTATACCCTGGCGATTATGTTGCTGGTGATAGGCGGCGCCTGGTTGTTCATCCGGGTGCAGAACCGGCCATTGGTGGAGCTGGAACATGCGGCGACCCAGGTCGGCAGAGGCATTATTCCGCCGCCGTTGCGTGAATACGGTGCCTCGGAGGTTCGTTCGGTAACGCGAGCTTTTAACCATATGGCCGCCGGGGTCAAGCTGTTGGCGGATGATCGTACCTTACTGATGGCCGGCGTCAGCCATGATCTGCGCACGCCGTTGACGCGCATCCGCCTGGCGACGGAGATGATGAGCAAGGAAGACGACTATCTGGCGGAATCGATCAATAAGGATATTGAAGAGTGCAACGCCATTATCGAGCAGTTTATCGACTATCTGCGAACTGGGCAGGAAATGCAGATGGAAGTCGCTGATTTGAATTCGGTTTTGGGTGAGGTTGTGGCGGCGGAAAGCGGCTATGAACGGGTCATTGACAGTCAGTTTGCCGATGGTGAACTGACGGTGAGGATCAGTCCGTTGTCCATCAAGCGCGCCGCGTTGAATCTGGTGGTGAATGCCACCCGCTACGGTAACGGGTGGATCCGTGTCAGTAGTGGTCGGGAGTTGCAACGGGCCTGGTTTCAGGTTGAGGATGACGGCCCCGGCATCGATCCTTTGCAACTCAAACATCTGTTTCAACCGTTTGTGCGCGGCGACAGTGCCCGTAGCACCAGCGGCACCGGGTTGGGGCTGGCGATTGTGCAGCGTATCGTGGATGCCCATAACGGTTCGCTGGATATCGGCACCAGTGAACGCGGCGGCTTGAGAATTCGAGCTTACTTGCCGTTGACCTTTTCATCCCCGGTGGCGGTTGCTTCGAAAAAGGGCGGGTGAGGTTGCTGACAACGTGCGGCAAGCGGCAATCATGGATGGATCGTAAGGGCACGGCCAGTACGTCCTTGTCAGCGCGAACGCTTTACTCTTCCATGCCAGTCATCGTTTGCTGAAGGCAGCCAGGTTTGCCATCAGTTTGAAGGGCGTTCCCCGAGAGGAACACCCTTACTGTTTATGTCGATGTGGCTGGCGGTTCTTGCGTGTTTATCGCTGCGGGCCTGCGCTTACCAGAGCGGCACCGGCCGGCGTGTCGGTATATTTGTCGAAATTGGTGACAAAACGCTGGGCCAGATCTTCAGCTTTGCTTTGCCATTGCGCCGGATCGGCATAGGTATCGCGGGGATCCAGAATGGCCGGATCGACGCCCGGCAGTGATGTCGGGATCGCCAGGTTGAAGATCGGCAACTCGGTGGTTTCCGCGTCGTCAATGCTGCCGTCCAGAATGGCGTCGATGATGCCGCGCGTATCCTTGATGGAAATACGTTTGCCGGTGCCGTTCCAGCCGGTATTGACCAGATAGGCTTTCGCGCCGGCGGCCTGCATCCGTTTGACCAACACTTCGGCGTACTGGGTTGGGTGCAGCGAGAGGAAAGCCGCGCCGAAGCAGGCGGAGAAGGTGGGCGTCGGTTCGGTGATGCCGCGCTCGGTGCCTGCCAGTTTGGCGGTGAAACCGGACAGGAAATGGTATTGGGTCTGATCGGACGTCAGGCGGGATACTGGCGGCAGCACACCGAATGCGTCGGCGGTCAGGAAGATTACGCGGGTGGCGTGCCCGGCTTTGGATACCGGCTTCACAATGTTATCAATGTGATAGATCGGGTACGACACGCGGGTGTTTTCCGTCCTGGAGCCATCGCTGAAATCTACAGTACCGTCAGTCAGTACCGTGACGTTTTCCAGCAGCGCATCGCGACGGATAGCGTGATAGATATCCGGTTCCGCTTCGGCGGACAGGTTGATGGTTTTGGCATAGCAACCGCCTTCGAAGTTGAATACGCCGTCATCATCCCAACCGTGTTCGTCGTCGCCAATCAACTGACGTTTCGGATCGGTGGACAATGTGGTTTTGCCCGTGCCGGATAACCCGAAGAAGACGGCGACATCGCCTTTCTCGCCCACGTTGGCAGAGCAATGCATGGAGGCAATGCCCTTCAACGGCAACAGATAGTTCATGATGGAGAACATCCCTTTCTTCATCTCGCCGCCGTACCAGGTTCCGCCGATGAGCTGGATCCGTTCGGTCAGGTTGAACGCGACGAAATTCTCGGAATTCAGCCCCTGTTCCTGCCATTGCGGGTTGGTGCATTTGGCGCCGTTCATCACGATGAAATCGGGTTCGAAGCTTTGCAGTTCTTCATCGCTCGGCCGGATGAACATGTTTTTCACAAAGTGCGCCTGCCAGGCGACTTCAGTGATGAACCGGACTTTCAGCCTGGAATCAGCGTTGGCGCCGCAGAATGTGTCCACCACAAACAAACGTTTGCCTGACAGTTGTTGAGTAACCAGCTGTTTGAGGTGCTGCCAGGTTTCCTGGCTGAGCGGGTGGTTGTCGTTCTTGCCTTTGCCTTGATCGGACCACCAGACGGTGTTCCGGGTGACGTCATCACGAACGATGTACTTATCCTTCGGCGAACGGCCGGTGAATATACCGGTGTCTACGGCAACGGCACCCAGACGGGTTTCGACGCCGCGTTCATAACCTTGCAGGGCAGGAGATGTTTCTTCTTCAAAAAGCAAATCGTAGCTTGGGTTGTAGACAATTTCACGGACATCATGAATGCCATAAGCCAACAATGCTTCTGGCTGAATGTCGGTAATCTGCATATTGCTACTCCTCGATTGTTATAATCATGCTGTTAACAAGTGTAAGGGACGAGCTTATTTTAACCACGCATACAATCATAAAATTAAATAAATTCATTAATAACTTTGCTTATCCATGTGAATGGAAAGTAATCATATGGTCGTTTTGTATCCGAAATGGATGGCGTCCGCTCCCGTGGTGGAGAAAAAGCAGAAGCGAGGCACCCGGAGAATGCCTCGCTTCTGTTGCAACATAGGTGGGCGCTTAAAGGCGCCAGAGTGCGCGGATCAGTGCAGGGTTTGTGGCGGGCGCGCCTGACGCAGCGTCGTGATGTCAGACTTACTGAACAGGTAGTGACTGCCGCAATAGTCGCAGTGCATATCGATCTGCCCGTCCTGCTCCAGAATCTCCTGGATTTCGCTTTCCGCCAGCGTCATTAGCGCATCGGCACAACGTTCCCGAGAACAGTGACACTGAAATTCGACCGGTTGCGGTTCATACAGTGTGACGCTCTCCTGATGGTATAGACGATAGAGCACGTCATTGGCCGCCAGTCCAAACAGCTCTTCACCTTTGACGGTGGCGGTGAGTTGCGCAAGGTGGTCGAAATCGTCGCGGCTGCCCTGCTGCGACGGCAGCACCTGCAGCAACATACCTGCCGCACAGCTCTTGCCTTCGTGCTCGCCGGTGCGAATGAATAGCCGCGTCGGCAGTTGTTCGGATTGCTGGAAGTAGTTTTCCAGACAAGCGGCGAGAGTGTCGCCGTCCAGACCGACCACCCCCTGATAGCGTTCACCTTCGGTCGGCGTGATAGTGATCACCAGATAACCGTTGCCCACCATCTCCCGCAGCGAACTGCCCTGTGTTACCTCGCCTTGCAGGCGGGCGACGCCGCGCATTTGCTGCTGGTGGTTGCCGTTGATGACCGCCAGTTTTAACGGGCCGTCGCCCTGAACCTGAACGGTAATGTCGCCGCTGAATTTCAACGTGGCGGTCAGCAGACTGGTGGCGACCAGCAGTTCTCCCAGCAAGGTTTTTACGGCTACCGGGTAGTCGTGATTAGCCAGCATATGCTGGAATGTTTCGCTGACTGTCGCCAGCTCGCCGCGCACGGCGTAGTTTTCGAACAGATAACGATGTAATTGGTCATGATTGGCCATAATGGTTCTCTCGCGTCGGCACCGGTTTATTCGGTGTCGCTGTATTTAAATTTAATCAGATCCCGGCGCTCTTTTTTATCCGGACGCCGATCCGGGTGCGGCATGGATAACGCATTCAGTTTTCTGGCCAGCGCCAGTTTCTCTCGCTTTTCGATGCTGGCCGGCGTTTCCTGATACAGGGTTTGCGCCTCCTGCGCGGATCGCCGTTGATCGCTGATGGCGCATACGATAACCGTTCGTGCGTCGTTTCCCTGCCGCAGCGTGATCTCGGCATCCAGCTCGACCAGCTTGCTTGGCTTGCTGCGCTGGCCGTTGTAATGCACTTTCCCGCCATCCACCATTTCCCGGGCGATAGCGCGGGTTTTGTAAAACCGGGCAGCCCACAGCCATTTATCCAGACGAACCGCGTGTTCGTCATCAGATTCGGGCTTTTTGCTCATGAAGCCTCCGTTAGGGTTGACCGAGCGCCGGCAAGAGCCCCCGGTAATCGTTCATTGACGGGTGCTGGAAGAACTGCTTTTCTTTCCGGCTGGTGGAATCTGGGTTGCTAACGCCCAGGCAATAACGAATACCGAACGTTTTAGCGGCATCCAGAATCGGTTCGCTGTCGTCTACAAACAGCGTCCGGGCCGGGTTAAAACCGGTTTGAGCCTGAACGGCATGCCATAACCGCTGATCTTCTTTCGGATATCCGTAAGTATGGGTGGAAAGCAGTAAATCAAGGTATTGATCCAGTCCGGTATGTTCCACCTTGACTGACAGACTATGGGGATGGGCATTGGTCAGCAGGATGGTTTTTTTTCCGCAGGAGCGTAATGCATTGAGAAAGGGCGCGGTATCCTGACGCAAACTGGCGCGATGACCGATATCGCTAGTCATCTGGTAAATATCGAGCTCTAGCTGTTTGCTCCAGTAATCCAGGCTGTACCAGTTCAGCGTATGCTGCACGGCATGATACTCCCGCTCAACTAACTGGTGTGCCTGTTCAAGGCTGATGCCCCGCTGGTGACTGAGGGTCTGCGGCACCAGTTGCAGCCAGAAATAGCTGTCGAACGCCAGGTCGATCAAAGTGCCGTCCATGTCCAACAGGACGGTGTCGATTTCACTCCAGTTTAATTCGGAACCCATACGCACTCCTGAAAAAATGCCGTCATCCAGAAAGACCGGCATGACGGCAGATAACGAGCGTCAGGGTAGCATATTCGCAGGGTGCCGCCTAAGAGTGAATCGTGTTGCTGTAAACAACGGCGGAGGCTGGCGCTTCTGGTGCCAGATGGCGGGCATAATATTGCTGAATATTGGCGATGCGTTGCTGGCCGCGTCGATATTTAATGATGAGTAGCGCCAGGTTGAGCACCACAATGACGCTGAACATCAATAACAGCAGGCAACTGCCCAACGAACGCCACAACGTGACGGCGTCGGGTTCGCTGTGTAGTGAGATATGACGGGTACCATTGGCATCAACGCTAATTTGGGTGATTACGCCATTGGCCGAGAATGGTGTGCGCAGCAACAACGAGGACAGCCGTTGCAGCTCTTGCCACTGTTCCTGAGGCGGAAAGTCACGTAGTGGCGTGCCCGGCAAGGGATGGGTCACGAATTGCCGGCCCTCGTCGCTGCGAATCAGGAAACCACCTGGCGACGGGCTGTTCAATGAGTTGGTGGCGGCGCTGATTTCCCGGCCGTAGAAGCTGTCCGCCGCATTATTAACCAGGGATTCCAGCGACTCGGCGCTGACCGGGCGAAGTATGACGCTGGTGCCTTTCAGCGCGCCGGTGCGTGCGCGTTTAACCAACATGTCCCAGTTTTTCGCGTTTCCAAGATTTACCAGTGCGTTTTTGAGGCGTACACAATCGTCGTCTTTTTCACACAGCGCATCGGTTTTTAATACGATATCCGAGAAATCATTCAGCAGGATCATGCCCGATTTCTGGATGGTGTTGGCAAGCGGTGAATTCACCGAACTGTCATTGTTCGCCGGCGGGTGTAACTGATCGTTCAAGGTTTTTTTCAACGCAATGGTCTTATCGATAATCTCAGATTCCGGCAATGGCAGAGGGGCTGCCTTGTTCCAGTAAATGGCCGAACAGTCGAACGGCGAGAACGAAGATGATTTCGGCGCCGTCGTATCGTGATTGAGCGGCGGCACGTAACACATGCCGGAACCCTGAATCTGCAGTTTATCGCCGAGATGAAGCGTCATGCGCTCCAGCTCGTCAACCTGTGACACATGAATGTTTTCAACGCCTTGCATCCAGGCCATGCTCAATTTCAGGGGAAGGTCGAGCGGTATGTATACCAACAGCAGGATCAGACTTATCAGGGAGCCGCACGCGAGCACCAGATTGCGTCCCCAGTGTTGCAGCGGGAAGAATTTCACTTCGTTATGCAGCGACAGATATTTGCCCTGCCGTACCACTTGCCGATTGAGATAGATATCAACATCCGTTTTTTTGCCGAGATCGTAGCCGATATAAGGTTGCCAGTGTGGCGGATAGATCAGATCGATGTTGCCGAGTGAGACGTTTTTGATCGGGGTTTGCCCCGTATCGCTGAATAATCCCAGGCATTGCGGGGTGCCATTTAGGCAATGTACGTCTCGTAATTCCCGCGACAGCGGCGGCCGGAACAACTGCCAGCAGCACCAGATGGCGATAAGGAGCGCGGTGCCCGCCAGCCAGGGTAGGATAGTTATCGGGCTGTTCAGACTGAAAACCAGCAGCAGGAATGACAATCCCAGCAAACCGGCGTCCCGGATGCCGCGGGAACGGTGTATCGCGTGCTCTTCTTGCGTCTCCTTACGGATGGAAACCAGTTCGGTATGTTCGTGCTGTTCAGCGCTGATGGATGCGCGATCGCCAGGGATGTCGCGCTCTGCTGTGGTATGGATATTGTCGACGAGTTCAGACAATGAATGACCATTCAGCGAGATCACGAGTGGAATAGATCGGGTTTTTATCAGTTCGATCTGATTATCCTGCGCAATGTACTGTTCCCACTGAGCGGGAAGATAAATTTCCTGTGTATCGATGAAATAGCGCCATTGATTGGGCGTATCGATGCTCAATCCGTAACGGTTGATGCTGTGGGATATCTGATAAACCCGGCTATTTTGCAGCAAACGGGGACGGCATGGGGCCGGTGAGGGGAATGCTGAGGACGCACGATTCTGGACGCTCATATCCAGATAATGTTCAACGGCAATACACTCTTCCGGGGTCAGTTGGCGATGCCCCGCAGGTGTAGTTGGTAAACGTTTGGCAAAAATAGTACGACGATGCATGCGATAGCCAATGAACGCCCCTATCGCGATCAGAGTGGTAAACAATACAGCCAATATGATGAGTATTGTGCTCATATTATTGCCATCCAACAGCGTAAGGCTCCCTCTGTTATGCTCGGATACTAACAGAAATGCACGCTTTGTGTTAATCCATGCAACTTTGTTAGTGGCCTTTACTGACTGAATTCACCCACGATTATCTGTGGAACACATGATGATAACAATCAAGGCTTTTATCAGGAATGAGGATAATCCGAATTTTTAAGATGGGGACGGTTTCCGTTTTTAGGAAATCAAGAATGCGGATTATTTATAAAAAAAACTAATGTATGGCCTTTGTTGCTGTCATGTAAAATTATCATGATGACGTTGCGGCAATCGTTAATGTTAACGCACAATGTAAAAGATTAAACATAATGTGAGGAAGGTGAACGATTGTGCGGCTTTCCGTGGTTTTCATTAGATGCATAGCCGGATGCCGGAGCGTTTCCTTACTTAGGGGCTACGATGAATAATAACCTGCAAAAACCCAGGATTCTTAAGGTTGAGACGGTTGCCCGTTCGCGTCTTTTCGACGTGGAGTCCGTTGATCTGGAATTCAGCAATGGTGCTCGCCGGGTGTTTGAACGTATGCGGCCATCCGGCCGCGAAGCGGTCATGATAGTTCCGGTCATTGATGACGAATTACTGCTGATTCGTGAATATGCGGTGGGTATTGAACAGTATGAGTTGGGCTTCCCGAAGGGGTTGATTGACCCGGGTGAAACGGTGTTTGAAGCGGCTAATCGCGAATTGAAGGAAGAAGCCGGGTTCGGTGCAGAACAGTTCGAACTGTTATCCACCCTAACCATGGCGCCGTCCTACTTTTCCAGCACAATGAATGTGGTGATAGCCCGGGGTCTTTATCCCCAACAGCTTGAAGGGGATGAGCCGGAACCGTTACAACAGGTTCGCTGGCCGTTGCGGGACATGATGGCTTTGCTGCAAGAGCCTGATTTTCGCGAGGCTCGCAATGTTAGTGCGCTATTTTTGGCCCAGCAGTGGCTCAGCCGAGATAGCTAACAATTTCCCCTGGTAGAAAAACAAAAAGGCGCGATTGCGCCTTTTTGCTGACTTCCGTCTTTCAGAACAACTCTTCCGCCTGACCACTGCTGGTATTGAATAATGTCGTACCGGCATCGTGGACTGCTTTTTCCGTTGGCTGAGTGCCGTCGATGAAATACTCCTGACGGCTGTTACCCCCGCCATCAGAGAGTTTGCCGCTACTGCGATCGATCACTACGCTGACTACTCCCGGCGGTGGTGGTGTCTTCTGTTCAGGGATGCCGGCCAGCGCAACTTTCATGAAGTCGTCCCAGGCCGGTTCCGCCGTTTTAGCGCCGCCCTCATAACCTGAAATCTGATCGCGGATGACGCCGGAAACGGACGAACGGCCCAGATCGCGGCGGTGGTCATCGAAGCCGATCCATACCGATGCCACGATGTTGGGCCCATAGCCGGAGAACCAGGCATCTTTCGAGTTATTGGTTGTCCCGGTTTTGCCGCCGATATCATGCCGTTGCAGCACCTTGCCTGCCCGCCAGCCTGTCCCCATCCAGCCGGGTTCGCCGAACACGTTACTGTTGAGCGCGTCTTTAATGAGGAATGCTAACGGCGTGCTGATGACATGCGGCGCATAAGACTGATTTGCCTGTCTGGCAACCTCAGATGGTGTGATCGGGTCAGCCTGCGGCGCGGTTTGCACCGGATTTTCCTGCGAGGTGGCCACATTTTCCATACTGTCGTCGGACAGCACGGCAGAGCGCTGCGTTTCGCCGTAGATCACCGGTAGGTTGCAGGTATCGCAGACAATTTTTGGACTGGCGCTGAATACCGTAGCCCCTGCTTCATTCTCGATCTTGCTGATGAAGTAGGGGTCGATCAGATAACCGCCATTCGCCATAACGGCATAACCGCGAACGACCTGCAATGGCGTGAAGGACGCAGCGCCCAACGCCAGCGATTCCGTATGGACGATGTTTTGCTCCGGGAAACCAAAACGCTCCAGATAGTCTGCGGCGTAATCGACGCCCATGGCGCGCATCGCACGCACCATCACCACGTTTTTCGACTGTCCCAAACCTTGACGCAAGCGAATAGGGCCGTCATAAACCGGCGGTGAGTTTTTGGGACTCCAATCGGAGCCGGCACCAGGATCCCAACGGGTGATCGGTGCGTCGTTCAGTATGGTCGCCAGCGTCAGGCCTTTATCCATCGCAGCGGTATAAAGGAATGGCTTGATGTTGGAGCCGACTTGACGCAGCGCCTGGGTAGCGCGATTGAATTTGCTCTGGCTGAAATCGAACCCGCCAACCAGTGCCAGTATGGCGCCGTTGGTAGGATTGACGGACACCAGCGCAGAGTTGACGTCCGGTACTTGTCCCAGCCACCACTCTTTGTCGACTTTACGTACCCAAATCTGTTGACCGGCATCCAGCACATCCATGACACGCTTGGGGGTCGGGCCTTGTTCGGTATCGGAACGATAGGCTCGCGCCCAACGCACCCCCGCTAAGGCCAGCTCGATCTTCTCGCCGCTCGGCAGCATGGCATGCGCCTTATCAGCGGTAGCATCAAGCACTGCCGCCGGAATTAGCGGCCCGTAGGTTGGCAGTTTTTTCAACGCTTCGGTGATCTTGTCCTGCGGCCAGGCTGCGGTGCGCGGTTTCCACAATTCCTGATCCGGGCCGCGATAGCCATGGCGCATGTCGTAAGCCATCACATTGTTGCGGACAGCTTCATCCGCCGCCTGTTGTAGCTTGCGCGTAATGGTGGTGTAGACCTTGTACCCATCGTTATAGGCATCTTCACCATAACGTTTCACCATTTCCTGCCGTACCATCTCCGCCATATAAGGCGCGGAAAATGCGACTTCCGGAGCATGGTAGTCCGCATTGAGTTTTTCATTGCGGGCCTGATCGTATTGCGCTTGGGTGATGTAATTTTCATCCAGCATACGGGCCAATACCACATTGCGGCGGGCAATCGCGCGGTCGTAGGAATAGAGCGGGTTAAATGTCGACGGCGCTTTGGGCAAGCCCGCGATCATCGCCATTTCCCCCAGCGTCAACTGGTCGATCGCCCGGCCGAAATAAACCTGTGCAGCGGCGCCGACGCCGTAAGCGCGATACCCCAGATAAATCTTGTTCAGATAGAGTTCGAGAATTTCATCCTTGGTCATCATCTGTTCGATGCGAACCGCCAGAAAAACCTCTTTTATTTTACGTAGTAGCGTTTTTTCCGGACTGAGGAAAAAATTGCGCGCCAACTGTTGGGTAATGGTACTGGCACCTTGCGAAGCGTGGCCGGACGTCAATGCGATCATCGTTGCGCGAATGATGCCCTGCGGATCGATACCGTGGTGCTCGTAAAAACGACTGTCCTCTGTGGCGATGAACGCCCGTACCATTACTGGCGGGATCTGATCGAGTTTTAGCGGGATGCGGCGCTTTTCGCCGAACTGAGCGATCAGCTCACCGTCGGCGGTGTAGACCTGCATCGGAGTTTGCAGACGAACATCTTTCAGCGTCGCGACATCGGGTAGTTGAGGCTCAATATAGCGATAAAGGCCATAGAGCGAGGCGGTTCCCAGCAGAATGCAACTTACTGCAAGGATGAGTAAATACTTTACGAACTTCACCTGGGATTTTCCATTCAGTAGCGTTTGAATAGTTTATAGACAGACGGGCGCTAGTATAAAGGTAAGCCAGCGAGGTGGATACGTTCTTTTGCTAAACGATAAGGAGATCGAACGATTATGGCTTATCCCGTCTGGCAGATTGGCATGGATGTCCAAAACGGTGTTTTGCGTGCGCTGGCGGTACAGCGTCGACGTCACGGCTGGCAACTGCGGCAGTGGTGGCAGTTGCCTTTGCCGAGCGACACGCTGCGCGGCGGCAGTTTACATAATCCGGCGGCGTTATGTGCGGTTCTGCAGCGGTGGAAGCGCGAATTGCCGCATTATGTGTCGCTCCGGCTGGCTTTCCCTGCTGACCGGGTATTGCAACAGCGACTTTCCGAACCAGATGGCCGGCTGCGGGAGCCTGAGCGAGGGTGGTACATCGAAAAAATGGCGGCCAAGAAACTGCCCGTCAGCAGCGACGCCCTGATTTTTGATTACCGCATCGATCCTTCTGTTGCCGATTCTGTACTAGTTACCGCTGCGCGTAAGGCTGAGCTGGCTCTTTGGTTGGATTGTTTTCGACATGCCGGGTTACAGCTGGATGCCGTGGATATCACGCCTTGCGCTCTACGTTGCATGGCGCGCCAGGCAGGGCTGGCCTCTGACAATATGCTGGTGCACCGTTTTGAAGATCGCTGGCTATGGGTATCGTCGCTGAATGCGACGCTGGCTTTTGGGACAGTGCATGTGGATGACGCTGCGGACTTCTCCGCATTGTTATCGTATGTTAGTGCTCACTATGAGCCTATGGCTTCTGAGCCAATATATCTGAGCACTTCTGCTCCTGATTTTCTGCCGCAGGCCTCATCGTCTTTCACGCTGTGGTCGCCCTTGCCGGCGTTTAGTCAGCAGCAGCCTCCTTTACCGGCTTTCCCTTCGGCATTCGTTATCGCTGGTGGGTTGGCCGTCAGGCCGGAGGATGTCTGATGCCGATGACCAATCTTCTCCCCTGGCGTCAGTCGCGGCGGCAATATCGTATGCGCCGATTAGTGTGCGCATTGGTCATACAGTTTGCGGCGACATCGATAGTGTTATTCGCCATGCGATTGCAGTTTCGTCAGCAACAACATGTATTGCGGCAACTGATCGTGCAGATATCCGATGGGCAACGACAGTATGCCGGGCTGTCCCTTCAGGCCGAGGATCTTCGTCGGCAAGTGCTCGCCCATCAGGCTTTGTTGGATCTCAAACGGCAGAACCAGCAACGGAACCAGCGTTATCTTACGTTGCTGGAACAACTTCCCCGCGTTATCCCCGATGTCATTTGGTTGACATCGATCAGTGACAGCGATGCGGCGATACGATTATCCGGAGTGAGTAATCACTATTCTTCTGTGGTCGAGTTTTCGAAAAAACTTGCCGGATTACCCGTAGTTACAGTGGCTGAGTTGCAGGAGGCACAACGAGACCACAGCGATGCATCCAGGCTGCAATTCTCGTTGCGCCTTTACTGGAAACCTGTAACCGATGCGGAGAGACAGCAATGATCGAGGGAGTTCTTTTACTGTTTTCCCGCTGGTTGCATGTACCGTTACGGGTTTCCCTGCCGGTACAAACGCTGGGTGTAATGGTGTTATCCATCGTTTTTGGCATCCTGTTGGCGGCCCATGAACGGAATCAATTGCGCGAACTACGGCAACAGCAGGAGGAGGGCATGCGACAAATTGCCGAATGGCGGCAAAAACTGATTGCGATGCCTGCGATGAGCGACCTGCGGCGACAGCGGGATGAATATTCGGTATCCGGACGTACGCTAACGACGGAGGCGGCAGTGGCGCTTGTGGAGCAGTCATTACGCGACGCCGGCGTTAGCCTGGTGAGTTGGCAGTCTCGGAATGTCGAGAATGCGTCGGGAGTGACAACCGGCTGGCTGCTGGTCTTTGCGGGCGGTTATGAAGGCGTTTTACGTTTTTTACGGAGCATGGATGCCATTCCTGGTGCATTGCGCGTTGAGCATCTGCAGATCAGCAAGATGCAGCATGAATTACGTGTTGAGGTGCTGTTGTCAGAGCCAGTACCCGATAGCCCGGAGCGGTCGGTATGAGGTTGCTTTGGGGGGCTGTCTGCGGGTTTCTACTGGCAGGGGCACAAGCGACGGAGTGGCGTGATCCGTTTCAGCCTATAGTGAGCCGCGCATGCGAACAGGAGTCAGCCGCATCATGGCGGTTAAAAGGCGTTATCGGCGACGGATTGCGCTGGAGTGGCTGGCTGGAACAGCCGCAACAAGGGTGGCGTCGTGTTCGGCTGGGGGAGGTGTTACAACCTGAAGGATGGCGGGTCGTGCAATTAGGGCGTCAGGGCGGCGTCTTTCGTCCTGAGGGCGGTGACGCTGCCTGTAAAAATGAAGATGTCTATCTGGCAGCGCCGTTGCAGCACAGCAGCAATGGAACTGGGCGAAAAAGCGCGGAATAGGGATTCAACGATGAAAAGGATGTTCATATACGGTATGGCGCTGGTCATGGCGGTGCAGTGCGCCGATGCGTGGGCTAACGCAGAGACGCCTGTTTCGCTGGCGTTCGATGATGTTCCGGTACAGCGGGTTTTGCAGGCTTTGGCTGAACATCAGCAGCTGAATCTGGTGATTGCACCGGGCGTGGAGGGGAATGTGAGTCTAACTCTTGAGCGTGTACCGTGGCGGCAAGCGTTGGATATTATTTTACGTATGGGGGATCTCACGCTGGAACGGGAAGGGCGCGTTCTGATGGTTTACCCACGAGAGCATCTTGAAATGCTTCGCCTGCAACAGGCCGAGGAGGATGAACGGAAACAGCAGCAGCAGGCGTTATTGAATTTGTCCGTGACCTTGCGGCATGCAGAATCAACGGAAGTGGCCGCCAGCTTGCAGAGTCAGCGGGGCACGTTGTTGACCGAACGCGGCAGCGTCACCGTGGATAAACGCACCAATACTCTGATTGTTCGGGATGTCTCCTCCGCGCTGGAGCAGATCCGCTCGTGGCTGGATGTCTTGGACAAGCCCCTCGCTCAGGTTCAACTGGCGGCACACATTGTCACCATCAGTAGCGAGCATCTCAAGGCGCTGGGTGTGAACTGGGGGCTGGACGCTGGCGATGCAACGAAACAGGCACTAAGGATGAACAACTTCAACATCAACTTGCCTGTGGAAACGCCGACCGTGAATGCCGGTTTTCATCTTGCTCGTCTTAACGGACGGTTGTTGGATCTCGAACTCATGGCGCTGGAGCAAGAAGATGAAGTGGAAATTATCGCCAGCCCCCGTCTGTTCACCGCGCATCAGCAAACCGCCAGTATCAAGCAGGGAACCGAAATCCCCTATCAAGTTTCCAGCGGCGCCAGTGGTTCCACATCAATTGAGTTCAAAGAAGCGGTGCTGGGGATGGAAGTCACCCCCAGAATTTTGCAAGGTGGGTTTATTACCCTGAATTTACTGATCAGTCAGAATATGCCAGGGCGTTCTATCAAGCAGGGTGAGGGGGAAATTTTGGCGATCGATAAACAGGAAATCCAGACACAGGTTACGGTAAAGGATGGGGAAACCATTGTTCTTGGCGGCATTTTTCAGCAGCAAAAGAACAGGACTGAGAGGAAAGTACCTGGACTGGGGGCGCTGCCGGGTATCGGTCGATTATTCAGCAGCAGTGACCGGCAGAATACACGACGAGAACTGGTGATTTTTATCACGCCGACATTGATTCAAGCTTCGTTGCCGACGAAATAGCCCTGACTCGAGGGTTGCCGATTTCTTTGGTATCTCAATGTTTTTCGTTAAATCGTGTTCTTCATGGTTTGACGATGCCCCGGTTTTAGCATACAAGGGTAGCCAATTGGCCACCTGGCGACGGGCGTGTCCCTTCCCGGTGTTGATAGCGCATATGGTTTACCGCCGCTTGGTTCGTGTGGCATTTTATTCGGTTGCCAAACTACCCAGAGTATTGAGATAATTTTTTGTCTGATTCTCGCACTATCGCTCATGAGGTTTCAGTTTAGGTTCCGCCGCAGGTTCTATGGCGGGGCGGGTTATCATTAACGAATTTCTTAGTAATACCAAAAAAATGGCAGAGAAACGCAATATCTTTCTTGTTGGGCCCATGGGTGCCGGCAAAAGCACTATTGGCCGTCAGTTAGCTCAGCAGCTCAACATGGAATTCTTCGACTCCGATCAAGAAATTGAGCGACGTACCGGGGCTGATGTTGGCTGGGTATTCGATTTAGAAGGCGAAGAAGGTTTCCGCGAGCGCGAAGAGAAAATCATTAATGAGCTGACGGAAAAACAGGGAATTGTTTTGGCTACAGGCGGTGGCTCGGTGAAATCACGCGAGACCCGCAATCGTCTTTCCGCGCGGGGTGTGGTGGTCTATCTGGAGACCACAATCGAAAAGCAGCTGGCTCGTACGCAACGGGATAAAAAACGCCCGTTACTTCAGGTAGAAAATCCTCCACGCGAAGTCCTTGAAGCATTGGCAAGAGAGCGTAATCCATTATACGAAGAGATTGCCGATGTCACTATTCGCACCGATGAACAAAGCGCCAAGGTAGTTGCCAACCAGATCATCAGCATGCTGGAAAACAACTGATTTTTTAACAATACCTGCTTGTCACAGGTTTTCTGAACGATCATGGAACGTGCATGGAAAGAATTACCGTCACCCTTGGGGAGCGCAGCTACCCCATTACGATAGCAGCCGGACTTTTCCAGGAGCCGGGTTCTTTTATGCCGTTGAAAACTGGCGATCAGACGATGCTGGTGACGAATGAAACACTGGCGCCTCTCTACCTGGATACAGTGCGAAGCGTGCTGGAAAAAGGCGGTATTCACGTTGATCAGGTGATTCTGCCGGATGGCGAGCAGTACAAATCGCTGGCGGTTATGGAACAGGTGTTTTCTGCGCTGCTGGAGAAGCCTCATGGTCGTGATACTACTCTGATAGCGCTGGGGGGCGGCGTGATTGGCGATCTTACCGGTTTTGCCGCGGCCTGTTATCAGCGGGGCGTGCGTTTCATTCAGGTTCCCACGACACTGCTGTCTCAGGTGGATTCCTCCGTCGGCGGCAAGACGGCGGTAAACCATCCGCTGGGCAAAAATATGATCGGCGCGTTCTATCAGCCTGCATCCGTCGTTATCGATATCAACTGTCTAAAAACGTTGCCTGCTCGCGAGTTGTCTTCTGGTCTGGCGGAAGTCATCAAGTATGGGATTATTCTCGATCGCGCTTTCTTTGAATGGTTGGAAGAACATATTGAAGAGGTGCGTGCGTTGAAGGAAGGGCCTTTGGCTTACTGTATCCGTCGTTGTTGCGAACTGAAAGCTGAAGTTGTCGCTGCGGATGAACGTGAATCTGGGCTGCGCGCATTGCTGAATCTGGGCCATACTTACGGGCATGCCATTGAAGCGGAAATGGGTTATGGCAATTGGTTGCACGGCGAAGCTGTCGCGGCGGGCATGATGATGGCGTCCCATACTGCGCGTCGGCTCGGTCAGTTTAGCGTCGAGGATATCGAACGTGTCGCCTCGTTGCTGCTGCGCGCGGGACTACCGGTGACTGGGCCTGCGGAAATGGCGCCGGAATCCTATCTTCCCCATATGATGCGAGATAAAAAAGTTCTGGCGGGCGAACTGCGTTTGGTGCTCCCTACGGCGATTGGACGGTCAGAAATGCGAGGCGGTGTGCCGCATGAGCTGGTTCTGGCGTCGATAGCAGATTGTCTCCCCTGACACCAGCCCCCACCCAGATAAATCACAGTCGAGGGACTGTGATGGTTTACGTTTAAAATACAATGCCTTATGATTTAGTCTTCCGTTGCGTAAAATGTCAGCGGAAACTGGCCTTTCAGTTGGAGGGTATAAATGGATGAGTTCAATCCAGAAGAAGAATTGAAGCCGGATGCCAGCGATCGTCGGCCGACGCGCCCGCAGAGCAGAAACAGAAGTGCAGGTTTTTCGATGCCCAGCGTGTCGTTGTCCCGGCAACATACCATGATCGGTATTGGTATTGTGGTATTGCTGCTGCTTATCGTCGGTATTGGTTCTGCCCTACAGTCCCCGGGGCAAGGGCAGACGCAACAGTCAGGCGCGGCGAAAAATATCGATTTGTCATCCTCCATGACTCAGAGCCAACAAAGCGGTTCGCAGCCGACGACAACTACCCCTGCCCAGACTACGTCAGTACCTTCCGGCAATCAGAGTGCTGCCGGTCCGCAGTCGCTCAGTGGTCAGCCTATCTCCAGTTCGCCGACACAAGCTGTGCCGTCGAGCCCGAATGGAAACCAACAACGTATTGAATTGCCAGGTAATATTACGGACGCACTCTCTCAGCCTCAACAGCAGGATCGAGTGAATGCATTGTCTCAAGGGGCGATGGGGGATAGCGCTACATCCGGTTTGCCAACCGCTCCAGCCACCGTCGTGCCGACGGGGAAAGCGCATGCTCAATCGATGGATAAATCGCCAGCGATGCGGCAACCGACTAAACCGGCGGAAATCAAAGCCGATAAAGAAACATCCCGGCATGTTGTTGACAATGTTCATAAAGTGCCGACGACGGCGATTACGCCGGCGCCTGCCAGCAAGCCTGCTGCAGTATCTAAACCGGCGACTGTTGCTGCCAGTGGTCACAGCGGCTCAATTCAGAGTGCGCCTGTCAGCGCTTTCACGCTGCAACTGAGTAGCGCTTCCCGGGAGGATTCCCTGAAGGCCTATGCTCGTGACCAGCGGTTAGCAAACTACTGGGTGTATGAAACGAAACGTGATGGTAAGCCCTGGTATGTATTAGTGAATGGCGTGTATGCGTCATCCGATGACGCCAAGCGTGCCATTGCATCGTTGCCTGCCGATGTACAGGCGAAAAAACCGTGGGTCAAGCCAATCCGCCAGGTGAAGCAGGACTTAACCAAATAACTTCAATTGGCCCTGATGTGCTGTCTGAAACAGAGTACAATCCGCGGCTCTGCAATGTATGAGTAATTAACGACGGCATGAAGAAAAACCGCGCTTTCTTAAAATGGGCTGGTGGGAAATATCCGCTGGTAGAAGAGATTCGCCGATATTTGCCAGCGGGAGAGTGCCTCATCGAGCCCTTTGTCGGTGCGGGCTCGGTGTTTCTCAATACCGACTATAGCCACTATATTTTGGCCGATATTAATAGTGATCTCATCAATCTCTATAACATCGTCAAAAATGAAACGGACGAATTTATTGGTGATGCTCGTCAGCTTTTTATTGATCGCGTAAATACCCCGGATGCATTTTATTTATTACGGGACGAGTTCAATATTTGCACACATGCGTATCGTCGGGCATTGCTATTTTTGTACCTCAATCGCCATTGCTATAACGGCTTATGTCGTTACAACATGCGGGGCGAATTCAACGTACCATTTGGCCGTTATAAAAAGCCTTATTTTCCGGAAGAGGAATTGCACTGGTTTGCGGAAAAAGCCCAAAATGCCACTTTCGTCTGCGAACATTATCATCAGACATTGATCAACGCGGCGGCTGGTTCGGTGGTGTATTGCGATCCACCTTATGCGCCGCTGTCGGCAACGGCCAATTTTACGGCTTACCACACCAATAATTTCAATAATCAGGATCAACTGAATCTGGCGCGGCTGGCGTTAAGGCTGTCAGCGGAAAGCCGGATCCCGGTGTTGATATCCAATCATGACACGTTGCTGACACGAGAGTGGTATCAGGATGCTTCCTCGCTGTATGTGGTCAGAGCGCGTCGAACCATCAGTCGTAATATTACCGGGCGCAGCAAAGTGAATGAGCTGCTGGCCTTATACTGTTAGGCCGTGGAGTCAAATCCATTGCCGATGGGCAACTGATGCCCCTGGAAAACAGCTGCTGTTCGGGAGTGTCGTTATGTGGTCGCCAGACCCGGCAGCGCGGACTCAACGAGTTTGGAGAAGCGAATGAAACCGTTTTTGATTGCTCCGTCTATTTTGTCTGCCGATTTCGCAAGGCTTGGCGAAGACACTGAGAAAGCGCTGAAGGCGGGAGCGGATGTGGTTCATTTTGATGTAATGGATAACCACTATGTTCCAAATCTGACCATCGGGCCTCTGGTGCTCAAGTCGCTGCGCGACTACGGTATAACGGCCCCGGTTGATGTGCATTTGATGGTGAAGCCGGTAGATCGGTTGATTCCCGATTTTGCCCAGGCGGGCGCCAGTTTCATCACTTTCCATCCGGAGGCATCCGAACATGTCGACCGCACTTTACAGCTCATCAGAGATAGCGGTTGCAAAGCCGGGTTGGTATTTAACCCGGCGACGCCACTGAGTTACCTCGACTATGTGATGGACAAGCTGGACATTATTTTGCTGATGTCCGTTAACCCCGGATTCGGCGGGCAATCCTTCATTCCCGCTACGCTGGACAAATTGCGCCAGGTACGCAGACGGATTGACGACGGTGGTTATGATATCCGTCTGGAAGTGGATGGCGGCGTGAAGGTGGATAACATTGCCGACATCGCGGCAGCGGGTGCGGATATGTTTGTTGCTGGCTCCGCCATTTTTGGTCAACCGGATTATCAGGCGGTGATTGCGCGTATGCGACAGGAACTGGCGAAGGTGTCTCATGGCTGATTTGACGTCGATTCGTGGTATAGCGTTCGATCTTGACGGTACATTGGTAAATAGTGCGCCGGGGCTGGCCGACGCGGTCGATATGGCATTACGCGCCATGGCGCTCACTCCCGCGGGAGAAGAGCGGGTGATCACTTGGATCGGCAACGGTGCGGATGTACTGGTGGAACGCGCCTTGCGTTGGGCTGGCGGAGAGATAACGACGCGGCTGATTCAGGATACCCGTTCACTGTTCGATAAGTATTACGCTCGAACGGTCGACAGCGGCAGCAGCCTGTTTCCCGACGTAGAGGAAACGCTGGCGGCGTTGTTTGCTCAAGGCGTCCCGATGGCAGTGGTGACGAACAAGCCGACGCCGTTTGTTGCGCCGTTGCTGGAGGTGTTGGGTATCGGTCATTACTTTTCGCTGATCGTCGGCGGTGATGATGTGCCGCAGAAAAAACCGCATCCGGCGCCGCTCTACCTGGTAATGGGAAAACTGGGTCTGCGGGCAAACGAGTTGCTGTTTGTCGGCGACTCGCGCAATGATATACAGGCCTCCCGGGCGGCAGGTTGCCCTTGTGTCGGCATGACGTATGGATATAACTATGGTGAAGCGATCGCCCTGAGCGGCCCTGATGTGGTGCTCGATCGTTTCGCGGATTTATTGCCCTTAGTCGGGGCATCACTTTCAAACCATCAGGATGCATTATGAGTAAGCCCATTGTATTTAGCGGCGCACAGCCGTCCGGCGAGTTGACCATTGGTAACTACATGGGTGCGTTACGTCAGTGGGTTAACATGCAGGATGAGTTCGACTGCATTTACTGCATTGTGGATCAGCATGCCATTACCGTGCGTCAGGATCCGCAGCAACTGAGAAAAGCAACGCTGGATACGCTGGCGCTTTATCTGGCGTGCGGTATTGATCCACAAAAAAGCACGATTTTTGTTCAGTCCCATGTACCGGAACACGCGCAGCTGGGGTGGTTGTTGAACTGTTATACCTATTTCGGTGAATTAAGCCGTATGACTCAGTTCAAGGATAAATCTGCCCGTTATGCGGAAAACATCAACGCTGGTCTGTTCGATTATCCGGTGCTGATGGCGGCGGACATTCTGTTGTATCAGACTAATCAAGTGCCGGTGGGTGAAGATCAGAAACAGCATCTGGAGCTGAGTCGTGATGTCGCGCAACGCTTCAACGCAATTTATGGCGATATCTTCAAGGTGCCCGAACCGTTTATTCCGAAATCCGGTGCCCGCGTCATGTCGCTGCTGGAGCCGACCAAAAAGATGTCCAAGTCGGACGACAATCGCAACAACGTAATTGGTCTGCTGGAAGATCCGAAATCAGTGGTGAAGAAGATCAAACGCGCGGTCACTGATTCTGATGAGCCGCCGGTAGTGCGTTATGATCTGGAAAATAAACCGGGGGTTTCCAACCTGCTGGATATTCTCTCTGCTGTGACCGGTCAGACCGTTGCGGAACTGGAGACGGCGTTTGAAGGCCAGATGTACGGGCATTTGAAAGGCGCAGTGGCGGATGCCGTTTCGGGTATGTTGAGTGAATTGCAGGAGCGTTATTACCGTTTCCGCAATGACGAAGCCTTCCTGCAGCAGGTGATGCGTGACGGCGCAGCCAAAGCCAGCGCCCGTGCGCAGGAAACACTGCGTAAGGTGTATGACGTCGTTGGGTTCGTTGCCCGCCCTTGATGCGTGCATTGCAATAAAAAAAGCCCTGTATGCCGTAAGGCGACAGGGCTTTGTTGTTTTCACAATAAGTTGTGATGTGGTTGATTGCACAATTTATCACGCTATATTTTCTTAAAAATGCACAAATTGCCTGATGACGTGCCCCTTATGCTTCCAGATAATAAATAAAACACCATTTTATTAAAAATGTTACGGTGTTTTGTATCGCTAGTGTTCATTGAGAAAAACCATCATTCAGGCAGGTATTAACGTGAAAATAGAATCTATTGATGTCACCGTCTTCACCTATCCTACACGTCGGGTTTCTGATAGTGCTGGGCATTCTCATCCAGGCGATGAACACCAGGCATCTATGGCGTTGCTGACCATTACGGCAGATGAAGGCAGCAAAGGGTATGCGTTTTCACCGGTGGAAGTTGTCCGGCCTTATGTTGTGAATGCATTTTTCCGTAAGGTGTTGATTGGGAAAGATCCTTTCCAACGTGAACGCCTCTGGCAGGATCTGGTGCACTGGCAGCGCGGCAGCGCACACCAACTGACGGATCGGGCGTTGGCGATTGTCGAACAGGCGTTGTGGGATCTGATTGGCCGTAAACTGAATGTCCCGGTTTATCAATTACTGGGAGGGTATCGCGACAAAGTTCCCGCCTATGGCAGCACCATGTGCGGTGATGAACTGTCTGGAGGGCTGTCGACGCCGGAAGAGTATGGGTTGTTTGCTGAAAAACTGGTACAGCGCGGCTATAAAGCCATCAAACTGCACACCTGGATGCCGCCGGTTTCTTTCGCGCCCAGCCCGAAAATGGACGTCAAAGCTTGCGCCGCCGTGCGCGAAGCGGTCGGGCCTGATATCTGCCTGATGCTGGATGGATATCACTGGTATAGCCGTAGCGATGCGCTCTATATCGGCCGGGAGTTGCAGAAGCTGAACTTCACCTGGTTTGAAGAGCCGATGGAGGAGCAAAGCATGGCTTCCTACAGTTGGCTCAGCAAAAACCTTGAGATTGACGTGATTGGGCCGGAAAGCCTGGGCGGAAAATACTTCAGCCGCGCCGACTGGGTGAAGGAAGGCGCCTGCGATATCTTACGTGCCGGTGTGCAGGGGGTTGGCGGGATAGCTCCCTGTATGAAAGTGGCGCATTTGGCGGAGTCTTTCGGGATGGACTGCGAAATTCATGGCAACGGCGCGGCGAACCTAGCGGTGGTCGGTGCGATCAAAAATTGCCGCTGGTACGAACGTGGTCTGTTGCATCCATTCCTGAACTATGACGAGCCGGCCGCATACCTGAACGCGCTGGTCGATCCGATGGATGAAAATGGGTTTGTACATTTGCCGCAAGCCCCTGGTTTAGGTGAAGACATCAACTTTGCGTGGATTGACGCTCATACCATAAGCAAAGCGTGAATGTGAGCTAGCCTGCCTGATTCCCCGGTAATCCACCGGGGAAGTCTTCCACGCCAGTTGGCTGTATCTGATGGGTTTTCTTTCTGGTCTTTCTTAATCTCCGGGATTTCCCCAGTAGCTGTTGCGATAAAGATGTTCGCCCGCGCGTTGTTACGCAACGAGATGTCGTGAAGTAGGGAATTGCAAAATCTGCGATTGTAAAAATGGTGCGCAATTAGTGCTTTTTTATTGAGTGCGACCGAGAATTGTGGGTAAAAAAAAGTAAATAGGTAGCGCAGGAAGAGATCGCTATTTAAAATCATTGCGCTTTCTATAGTCAGGCCTCAAAAGGAATTCTCCATGTCAAAACGTATACTGGCAGCCGTCGCAACGGTGCTTTCGCTGACTGCTTTTTCTCCGGCCTTTGCCGCCGCTGGCTCTACCCATGTGTTGTTGACTACGTCAGCCGGAAATATCGAGTTGGCGCTGGAAGATCAAAAAGCGCCGGGCTCGGTAAAAAATTTCGTTGATTACGTGAACAGTGGTTTTTATAACGGCACTATTTTTCACCGGGTGATCCCAGGCTTTATGGTGCAAGGCGGGGGTTTCAGCAGCGATCTGAAACAAAAGTCGCCGAATCCACCGATTAAGAATGAAGCAGATAACGGCCTGCGTAACCTGCGCGGCACCATCGCCATGGCGCGTACCAGTGAGAAAGACAGTGCAACCAGCCAGTTTTTCATCAATGTAGCCGACAATGCGTTTCTGGATCATGGGCAGCGTGATTTCGGCTATGCGGTATTTGGCAAAGTGGTGAAAGGCATGGACGTCGCCGATAAGATTTCTCAGGTGCAGACCGAAAATGTCGGGCCTTACCAGAATGTCCCCATCAAACCTATTGTGATTCAGTCTGCCAAAGTTATTAAAAAATAACGTTTTTTGTGGCTGACATTCCTACCGGGTAAGCAGCCCTCGCCATTCGGTGAGGGCTGTTTTTATTCCTGCAGTGCGTGATGTACTTCAACGTTATAGCAGGACAGATTCAGCTTTCGGTCTTCGATCAGCATGTGTTGGGTGATAACTTCATAAACGACATAATGGAACAGCTCGATGAGCCCTATCTGCTGCTGTTCGTAGCGTTGCACCATCTCTTCCGCCCGCCACAACAGATGGTTGTGGATTCTGGCGTGCTGATCGGCGTCGGGATGGTGGGAGTCCCAAAGAAACTGTTCTTCGTGTTGCATGTGTTCACGGAGTTCATCGAGCAGCTCGCGTAATTGCACCATAAACGCTATCTGCGAACCGTTTAGGACGATCACCTGCAGCAGTTGATTGGCCCTGTTGAACAGTTGGCGGTGTTCTTGGTCGATGGCCTGGTTGCCGATGTTGTAGGCGTCGTTCCATATGAGTCTGACCAGGTTACTGTCCGGCAGAGAGACATCATGGCCTTGAGATACCAGCGTTTCCGTCTCGGTTCGGTTTCTTCCCGCAGCCTTGGCCCGGTACAATGCAACATCGGCGCGGCCAAGCCAGCTTTCCCAATGGTCAGTGGACTGGCAAACGGAGACACCGATACTGGTCGTGATCTTGACCCCGCCGGGAAAGGTTTGAGCCTCCAACGCGGCCCGGATACGTTCGGCGGTTTGCACTGCGCCGGTAAAGCCGGTGGCGGGCAGGATGGCGATGAATTCTTCTCCTCCCCAGCGTCCGAAGACGTCAGTCGTGCGTAGTAAGGCGAGCGCGGTATCGGAAAACCCTTTTAAGACTTTATCTCCCACACTGTGTCCGAATTTGTC
The DNA here is from genome assembly GCF_014855505.1 of Musicola keenii. Taxonomy (NCBI): domain Bacteria; kingdom Pseudomonadati; phylum Pseudomonadota; class Gammaproteobacteria; order Enterobacterales; family Pectobacteriaceae; genus Musicola; species Musicola keenii. The sequence continues at coordinate 446,997 of NZ_JAAWVW010000001.1, forward strand.
GTTCACATCCTTGAAGTGATCGAGGTCGAACATCAGAAGCGATACCGGATACCCGTAGCGTTCCAGCCGATCCATTTCCTGTCTGGCGATTTCCTGAATACGAATGCGGTTCCAACAGCCGGTTAGGCTGTCTTGCCGCGCCATCAGGTTGTTGAGGTGTTCGGCGCGATCTTTGGCCATCATGATCATACCGTTGGCGATAAACAGCAGCGTCATGAAGCTGGTCATATAGGTGACTGTTTGAGCTGTCGAGCTGGACAGTACGGAAAACGGGGTAGTGCCGGTATATATCAGTAAGATAATCCGCACGATAAAGGTCACGACGTTTATCGTCAGTCCGAGCACCATCAAGTTGCGTCCGCGCGTTGGCAGGCTTTGATCCTGGGTCATCAGATAAGTGATGACGAGAATAGCCTGCGACAGACAGATCAACGAGCTGGCCAGGGTTCGCGCGTACTGGTTGTCGAGCATGATGGAAAAGAACCCGGCGGTAAAAATCACCGGCAACCAGAGAATGACCGGGCGAATATGGCGTTGTTGAAACTGGGTAATGGCCAACAGCAGCGTCGAGTAGGTGATGGCGATCAGAATATTGGCGGCCACGATAGAAATCACATCTGGGATCGTGCCACGTAGGGCGTATAGGCTATAGGCAGTTGCGTGACAGACCAGAGCCCGGGTACAGATGATCAGCGCGCGATCCTTTATGCCATGAGCCGACCAGCGCATACAGATAGCGAGTGCACTGCTGCAAACGATGATCATCATGAACATAGTTGGAACATCGGCATGCATGCAATCACCTCAACATGACAGGAAAAATTGCCGTCATTACTTACGCATTATCAAAATAGTGGATGGCGTATTCATCATGATATCTCTGTGAAACATGTCGACTGGAAATATTGCCAGAGATAAGCATTGCTGTGGATATACCATTCTGTATACGGGGGGCTCATGGAATTTGTCAATATGATAATGGATTGTCGCAACAATAGAGTATTCCTTAATAGTGACAGGATTTTATCGCTGTCCATTTCGTGAAACCGTGGCGTGATGGGTTTTCCTCTGTCGCCTTTTCGACAGACATACAGGCGTCGTTGGTTGGCGTAAGGGAAAGACAGGGCGGAGGAATATGGGAAATTCATTGCGAGGCCATCTCGAAAATGAATTATATGACCGCCGGCGGCGATCATGATGCGAAATAAGACCGAATAGGATGCCATAGTTGGCTTTAACGTACGGCTGAATAACATCGGCGTCATTGCTGCGCTTTCCGCACAGCAAATCCATTGCAAATAAGCCATGTCATCTTCCCTGTCTTCGGCGGAGGCAAACTGGCTGGCGTCGCGTTTTACCCAATATTCAACGATGGCACCTGATTCAACGATGATTTCTCCGTTGTCCTCCAGCACGGGCGATTTTCCCGACGGATGGATCGCTTTCAATGCATCAGGCGCCAGTGGGTTGTCTTGGTTCCTTTGGTAGATGATCAATTCATAAGGCATACTTGCCGCTTGCAGTAACCAGAGAACGCATATCGAGCGAGACTCGTTCAAATGATGTTGCGTCAGGCGTCATCGTGATGCCCTTTCACTGAAGCTGTTTTAGCAGTGCTTCGGCGACACCTTCTGAACTGGCCGGATTTTGGCCGGTAATCAATTTACCGTCTTCAACGATATAAGGCGCCCAGTCTGGGCCTTTGGTATACAGCCCACCCAGCTTCTGGAATTCATCTTCGATCAGAAAGGGGACGATAGCGCTGAGTTCAACCGCAGCTTCTTCGCTATTCGTAAATCCGGTGACATGGCGCCCTTTGATTAACGGATCACCGTTGGCTGCTTTTACATGACGCAGTACGCCAGGCGCATGGCAGACGAAACCAATGGGTTTGCCGGCGCGCTCGAAAGCTTCGATCAGTGCGATGGAGTCTGCGGATTCCGCCAGATCCCACAGCGGGCCGTGACCACCGGGATAGAACACAGCATCAAAATCATCCATGTTTACGGTATCCAGCTTCACTGTGGTGGCCAACGCATGCTGTGCCGCCGCATCAGCTTTGAAACGATGGGTCGACGCGGTCTGAAAATCGGGTAAATCGCTTTTCGGATCCAACGGAGGTTGTCTACCAGCCGGCGAGGCCAATACGACATTCATCCCGGCGTCTTTGAAGGTGTAATAAGGTGCCGCGAACTCTTCAAGCCAAAATCCCGTTTTCTTGCCAGTATTGCCTAATTGATCGTGAGAAGTTAAAACCATCAATACGTTCATTATGTTAATTCCTTGATAGAAATGAGTTTCTTGCCTGTTCGGTGATTAGCCTTTCAGGACAGTTTCGAGCCGGGCCAGCTTATCGGCATAAGGGGCGCGCAGCCGTAAATTGGATGCGCCGTCTTCGCTTTGTACAACAACGGCTTTTGCATGGGTAAAACGCCGGAAACCGTGGATGCCATGATAGGCCCCCATGCCGGAAGCGCCCACGCCGCCAAAAGGCAGGCTATCAATACTGGCGTGAGTCATCACATCATTGATCACCAACGCGCCGGAGGTGGTGTGATTGGCAAAAGCCGACTGCCGCTCGGGCTGGTTGCCGAAATAGTAGGCGGCCAGCGGACGCGGATGAGCGTTGATGTATGCCGTGATTTCGCTTCTGTCAGTATAGGTTCGTACTGGTAACAGCGGGCCGAAAACCTCTTCTTGCATGATCGCCATATCATCGGTGGCGTTAATCACCAAGTGTGGTGCTATTTTGCGTGAGGGCTCGTCATAGTCCGGCTCGCCTACTGGCGCCAGGCTGATGATTTGTGCGCCCTTATTGCTGGCATCGTCCAGCAGTGAAATCAACCTGGCATAGTGACGTGATGAAATGATTGACGTGTAATCGGGATTATCCTGAATCGTCGGGAAGGATTGCTGCATGAAATGCTTGCTGGCTTGAACCAACGACTCCACGCCGGATGCGGGCAGTAGCATGTAATCCGGCGACAGGCAGATTTGTCCGGCATTAAAGGTTTTGATCGTGAGTGTGCGTTCGCTGGCTATTCGGATATCCGCATCATCATCAACCACCACCGGTGATTTCCCCCCCAGTTCCAGCGTGACCGGCACCAGATTTTCCGCCGCCGCACGCATGACATGGCGCCCTACCGCCGTACTACCGGTAAACACCAGATGATCGAAGGGCAAGCCGCTAAACGCAGCGCCGATGTCGGCATCCCCCCAAACGACTGCCAGCTCAAGCGGATCAAAGTAACCTGCGATTAATTCGGCCAGCAGTTCCGTCGTGCGAGGCGTCAATTCTGACGGTTTGAGCATCGCGGTATTACCCGCAGCAAATACGCCTGACAGCGGCCCGAATGAAAGATTGACGGGGAAATTCCAGGGGCTGATGACGCCGATAACGCCCAGCGGTTGTTGTTGAATCCAGGCCTGCATGCCGGGTTCCGGGCTGGCGACGATTTCAGGTTTCATCCAGTCGGCAACATGTTCTGCGGAATGCTTGAGCATTTTCACCGTGGTCGCTATATCCGCCACCATCGACTGATACAGACTGCGATGACCAAAATCTGCCGCCATAGCAAGGCTGAGTCGCTGATGATTTTCGCTAATCAGCCGCGCACCTCTGAGTAGCCGATCCTGCCGCAGTTTGGCATCAGCCGGGCCCGCCGCCAGATGGGCGTTTTTCATGGTCTGCAATATGGCATGTAAATCGTTGACGGTTTGTTGTGAAGTCATAACGCATTCCTTAAAGATGGATGGCTGCAGTTTTTGACCTAAACGTACAGTGCTTGTCCGATAGGCCGTGTCCGGCAACGTTCAATGGTTTCTGGTCGTCGTCGCGTGCTCACGGCATGCTCGAAACAGGTCGCCATACGTTGCAGCCCGATAAATCGGTATAACCTAATTCCTTAACCAGGATCCGGATATACCGATTCAAGTGTTGATAACCTATTCTTTGTTTGAGTAATTTACCGGTGTTAATCATTCGTGACTAACTAGTAAAATTGAGGTCTGTCATAAATTATTTTATGGATGACGTATGTCGCTTGTTCGTCTGAGAACATTTATTGAAGTTTATCGTCAGCGATCTATTAGCGGCGCTGCCCGGACGCTTAACCTGACGCAGCCTGCTGTGTCCCAGCATATTGCCGGTCTTGAGATGTCCATTGGACGCGCACTTTTTGAACGTCAAACGCGGGGCGTAGTACCGACATCCACGGCGGATGAACTTGCTGCGGATATCGGCGATCGGCTGGATGTGGCCGAAGCCGCGTTGGCTTCCGCCCGAGCGCGTTCCGTGGAATTGGCCGGCGCACTGCAGATCGTCGGTCATGCCGATTTTCTTGCCGAGGTCGTCGCTAAACAGCTGCTACCGCTGCTGGAGGTGGGGGTTCGCGTGCGTATGCAGAGCGGGGATCATGACTTAATCATTCGTATGCTGATTGAAGGGCATTGTGATTTGGGGATTTCTTCTTTGCCGGCATCCGACAAACGTTTACGCAGTGAGTTGATGCTTACCGATGATGTGCTCGCGGTTGCCGCACCTTCTGTGGTGGCGCGTTTAACCCAGGCGTCGGCGTTTGCGCCGGCACTATTGGCGGAACCGGTGCTGGCTTATAGCGTAATGCTGCCATTGGTGGATAGCTGGTTAGCGGCAAACCATATCAATGTCCAGCCGCTGATTCCCGCCATGGTCGGGCAGGATTTGCGAACACTATGCAGCTTGTTGCGCGAAGGTTTTGGCTGGAGCGCATTACCGGCATATCTTTGTAGGCCCTATATTGCGCGCGGTGAATTGCAGGAGATCCCGGCGCCTGTTACGCACACCAGCCGTAGTTATTACCTGTTGTGGCAGCCCAGCGCCCTAAGGCAACCTCGGGTCGCGCATGCCAGGCAGGCATTGTTATGGCGCCTGAAAAAAGCGTCATTGTCCCCGTTAGCCTGACATGTATACCCGCGTGAGCCGACAGGGAGACATGCATGGCCGGTGCCCCTTTTCTGTCGCCTGAAAGCCTGAACCGCGGTATTGAGAAAACACCGCCATTGTCGGAGACAATGGCGGTGGAGTGGGCGTTGCCAGCATGTTGCTACATCGTTCATTGCCCGCGTCAGATGCCGGAAGCGCCAGGAGATGACCGCGCGTTACTCTTCCAACGCTTTGGCGAGCTGTTGTAACCAGGCATCCACGTTGCTGGACGGCACCGTCAGCGTGCGTTTGACGGCGGTCGCCGTCGGGTAGCCGCCCACGTCGTCCTGACTGTCGACGAAGGCGCCGGTGCGTTTCTGGAAGTTGCTCACAATTCGCTGATCCACGCTGTCACGATCGTTTGGGCGTGCACCGGCTTTCTGCGTGACCTGGCCGACGACGGAGTTGGCGCTGATGGCGGTCAGACCGGTCGGCCAGACCGGCGCGGATTTCAGCTGGGTGATGCCGGTACCGGAAGTCTGCGATACGGCTTTACCCGCGGTGTTGTAGGCGAGATTGTCGTTCATCCACACGCTGCCGCCGGTGGTGTTGCTGCCGACCAGCGCTAGCCCGGAGGTGGTATTAGCGCCGTAGTACATCACATTGCCGGCGATCGCCACTTTCGGGTTTTCCGGCAGCGTTTTGCCTTCCCACTCGCTCTGAATCGCGCCGACGCGAATTGCCCAGACGCCGGGGTTATAAATCAGATTGTTGACGATAACGCCGGTGCTGCCGCCCTTGAACCAAGGGTTACGTTCATTGTTGTGTGCATACAGGTTGCCGATGATGGCGGCGTTGGTCACGTTATCGTGCACCAGGGTTCCCATGGAGTGGATCCCTTTGGAGTGGCTGGAGTTATAAAGCCCCTCGGCGATGATGTTGTTGGAGAAGGTGACGTTGTGCGCGGTGCCTGACTGGCCATCATAGCGCGGCCCGGAGACGGACAGGTTTTCATCCGTTCCCCAGGCGAAGCTGCAATGGTCGACGACGACGTTGTAGGCGTTCGGGCCGTACAGGGAAACATCTTTTTCAAAGCCGCTCTTTTTGGCATGCCCGGCGTCGCCGATGCGAAAGCGAATGTGCTGCATCAGCACGTCATGCGTAGAGATAACCATACCACCTTTAATGAGCGAGATGCCGGGTGAGGGCGCGGTTTGTCCGGCGATGGTGACGTATGGTTCGCTGAGTTTCAGGTCGGCTTCGTTAAGGTCGATCACGCCGCCTACCTCAAAGACGATAATGCGAGGCCCTTTGGTGGCCAGCGCTTCTCGCAGAGAGCCGGAGCCGCTGGCCGCCAGCGTGGTGACGCGGATGATTTTTCCGCCGCTGCCGGCAACGGTATCGGTGCCGAATCCTTTGAGGTCGGGCGCTGCGGTACTGGCAGCTTGCGCGCTCAGTACGCTGGCGCCGAACAGGACGGCAAACAGAAGATTGCGTTTCATGGTGGTGTGTTTCCTGGGGGGATAGTCGGATATCACGGTGCAGGTCTATCAGACCTGCACCGGTATTTCAGCCATTCCATGGCATGGATGGGATCAGTTACACGATGAGCTGGTCAACTCGGCCAGGTTTTTGCTCACGCCGGCATAGTTGGCCAGTTTGTTCTTCACGCACTGGGCGCTAACCGGGCTGTAGCTGTAAGACACTGTCGGGTAGGTGCCGGTGGATGTCCAACTGTCGGCGTTGACATACGCCTTGGTGTCGGCGGTCCAGGTGATGCCGTAAGTGGTGAAATCAGCCGGTTTGGTGATGTTGTTGTTTTTCAGTACCCAGGTACCGAAGTTGCTGCCGTCGTAGCGCGATGTCACTGGGTTGACTGCATCCTGGAACCAGTTGCTTTCGATCAGCGCCTTGCCGCTCTGGCGAACGTTCAGACCGGAGCTGGTGACGTTGGTGTACAGGTTGTTGTAGGCGTGAACGTTGCCGCCGCGTTGCAGCGGCAGACGAGCGTTCACATCGTTATAAATGTTGTGATGATAGGTGATATTGCGCTCTGCGGTATCGGAAGAGCTAAAGCCCGCCAGCCCAACCTTTTTCACGCCGTGGATGTAGTTGTAGGAGACGGTCACGTAGGTGGCGCCTTTTTTGATATCCACTGCGGATTCAAAGGTGGTGTCGCCGTCTTTGCTGCCGTCGCATTCGTGGTTGGCGGCGAACAATTCGTTGTGGTCGATCCATACGTTCGGCGAGTTATCGATGCGGATCATATCGCCGTCGTTGGCACCGCCCGGCAGGTAGCCGATGCGCATATTGCGAACGATGACATCGGAAGAGTTAACGATCCAGATACCGAAGTTGGCGGAAGACCCGTTGGCACCGATGATGGTGATGCCTTTGGTGAAGTCTTTGACTTCCACGCCGCGTGCATCCTTGGCGGATTGAGAGCAGATGTCAGCGGCGGCGGCGTTGATCAGCGAATCTTCATTGCCGGTATAGGTGATGATCAGCGGGTAGGCGCCGTTCTTGACCTTCTTGCCGTTGGAGTCGTAGCGAGCGGCGGCAATGATATCCACGATATCCTGCATGGACGCGGCGGTTTTGCTGACGGCGCCGGAGATGTTGCCGCCGGCGGTGGTGGCATAGCCCCCCGTACTGGCAGCCAGGGCGGGCAAGCTCAGCGCCAATAGCAGACCTGCAGCGATAGGTGTGATAAGTGCTTTCATGAGTCGTGTTCCTGTTTAAGAAAAGTGATGAGTGGGCATGTTCTGTTCCTGATGCCCGGTTGGGGAGCGCATAAAAAAAAGGGGTAAATAGAACCCGTATATGCAGCCTGACCCTGACTCAGTGTTAGCGGAAAAGAGGAATATTTCAATTGATGAAACATGGGTTCATTATTAAGGGAATGGTGTTTTTTTCAGAGTTTTGACGGCAGTCACTTTCAGTGGTCTGAGCTCACATTGGCTAATTATTAATAAATAATATTAATCTATAACTAATTATTTATCGTCCAACGTGTTTAATAACGAAAGCGTAGGAAGGTAATGTGCGGGGCGACCTCTTCGGCGCTATGAGGCGCTACAACCTTGGGTGTTTGCACAGAGAGGCCTTCAGGGCCTCTCTGTGTATTTTCCTGTCGATGATCGGCAGGGGGCCGAAGCCCGTTTATCGCGGAGTGTCAGTTACAGGCCGAGCTGGTTAACACCGCCAAATTTTTGCTGACCCCGGCATAGCTAGCCAGTTTGTTCTTCACGCATTGGGCGCTGACCGGGCTATAGCTGTAAGAGACTGCCGGAAAGGTACCGGTCGACGTCCAGGTATCGGCGTTGACATAAGCCTTGGTGTCGGATGTCCAGGTTATGCCGTAGGTGGTGAAGTCGCTCGCGCTGGTGATGTTGTTATTGCGTAGCTCCCAGGTACCGAAATTTTTACCGTCGTAGCGGGAAGTCACCGGATTGACTGCATTCTCGAACCAGTTACTTTCGATCAGCGCCAGGCCATTTTGTCGGACGTTTAGGCCGGAACTGGTCACTCCGGTGTACAGGTTGTTGTAGGCATGCACCAGGCCGCCGCGTTGCAGCGGCAAGCGGGCGTTCACATCGCTGTAGAGATTGTGGTGATAGGTGACGTTACGACCGGTATCGCTGGAGCTGGAACCGTCCAGACCCACCTTCTTGACGCCGTGGATGTAGTTGTAGGAAACGGTGACGTACTCTGAGTCGCCTTTGATGTCCACCGCGGATTCGAATGTGGTATCGCCGTCCGGTGTGCCGTCGCATTCGTGGTTGGCGGCGAACAGCTCGTTGTGGTCGATCCACACGTTCGGGGAATCGTCCACGCGGATCATATCGCCGTCGCTGGCGCCGCCCGGCGGGTACCCGATGCGCATATTCCGTACCACCACGTCGGAGGATTTTTTAATCCAGATACCGAAGTTGGCGGAAGAACCGTTGGCGCCGATGATAGTGATGCCTTTGGTGAACTCTTTGATTTCCACGCCGCGCGCATCCTTGCTCCACTGGCTGCAGATGTCGGCGGCGGCGGCATTGATCAGCGAATCTTCATTGCCGGTATAGGTGATAATCAGCGGATAGGCACCGTTTTTGACCTTCTTGCCGCTGTCGTTGTAACGGGCGGCGGCAATGATATCCACGATATCCTGCATCGATGTGGCGGTCTTGCTGACGGCACCGGTGATGTCACCGCCGGCGGTGGTGGCATAGCCGCCGGTGTCGGTGCTGGCGGCGAGCGTCGGCAGGCCGACGGTCAACAGCAGGCCCGCAGCGATCGGGGTCACTAATGATTTCATGGGAAGTGTTCCTGTTTTGCAAATGAGTAAAACGTATCGGGCATGTTCATTCCTGTTGCCCAGATTCATGGTTGCACCGGCAAAAATAGATAAATAAGGACAATGTATTCGGCGCAATCCGTTGTCAGTTTTGGCGTAAAAAATGAACAATTCAAGAGTTGAAATGCAATTTCATTCTTTAAATTGGTGTGATTTACAAGAGATTTGATCACTGTCACGAACCCATGACGAATGAACATCCAGTTATTTTACAAATGAAATTGTTAAGTTTGTTTTACTATTTCTGTGTGGTTGTTCCTGTTTTTTTGGGATAACGCGCGCCCGCCTCACGCATTTCACCGTATTTCCACGTTTAACCGCCGCGCCTGCGGTCAGCTCGTTTTGTACGCTGCCGCTAACACCTTGAAGATAGGCGGGAAAAGAAAATGAAACTGGATAAAACACTCATGATCCCTCCTGAAGGGATCCCGGATGCGCAACGGCAAGACATTCTGCGGGCCTATACGGCCAACATGCATGAACGACGGAGCCACTTTGTCGGCTTTCAGACCAACCAGTCCGGCAGTTTTCCGGAGGATCTACGCCCGTTGCTGCAAATGAATCTGCTGAATCTGGGTGATAACACGGAACCTGGCGCCTATCAGGTGAACAGCAAAGCCTTCGAATTGGCGGTTCTGGACTACTATGCCCGCCTGTGGAACATGCCGTCGAGCGCCTGGGGATATCTGACCGCGATGGGATCCACCGAAGGCAACCTATTTGCGCTGTGGAATGCGCGTGAATATCTCTGCGGTGCGGCGACGGCGCCCACGACGCCGGTGGTGCTCTATTCTGATCGCGGCCATTACTCGCTGGCCAAAGCCGCACAAGTCTTACAGTTGCCGACCCCCGCCGATATCGGGCCGACGTTGGGACGTTGCCCGGTGAACGACGGCGTGTGGTCGCCCACGGTCAATTGCCACGCCGACGGGCGCGTCCGGGTAGACGAACTGATGCGATTGACGACGTTTTTCTATCGCCACGGGCGGCCGGTGATCCTCTGCCTGACCTGCGGTACCACGTTTAGCGGCGTCTGTGATGACTGGCCGCAAATTACGGAACACCTGCGTCGGTTGTTGCCGCCGAATACGGAACAACAGCGGCACTATTGGTTACATATCGATGGCGCGCTGTCCGCGAATTATTTGTCGTTTTGGCCGGAGCCGGATGGCCGACATCTGGCAGTGCACGGCAAAGCGTCGGCGTTGCACTCCGTCTGTTGTAGCCCCTACAAATGGCTGGGTATGTCGTGGCCATGCGGGGTGGTCATGTTATCGGAAGCGTTTCAGGTCACGGCGCGCGCACGACCGGACTACATCGGCAGCCGGGACGCTACCTTGTCCGGCTCCCGCCCTGGGTTGACCGCCGTCGTGCTGTGGGAAATGTTGTCTCGTCTAGGCGAGCAGGGGCAACAGGCGTTAATCCGCCACTGTTTCACGGTGAGGGAATATGCCCACAGCCAACTACAGCAGCTGTTTACCCGGCTGGATCCTATGGGCGTGCGTCTCTGTCTGTATCCCCTGGTCTGCGGTTCACTGATGGTGCAATTTACGGCGCCGTCGCCGGCGGTTATCGACGACTTCTCGCTGTCGACCGAGCAGCGGGCATGGCGGGGACAGCCGACGCAGGTGTGCCACCTGGTGCTGTTGCCCCATTGTCGTCGTGCTCTGATTGATGAACTCGTTCGCAGGCTGGAACAACCCGGCGCATTCACATCCGTTGGGGGGCAGTGATATGCGTATCTTATGGTTATGTATGGTGTTTTTTGTTTCTCTGCCGGCAGTGGTCACTGCCGCAGAATAGCCAGTCTGACGCGCGGCCGACGGACGTAGAAGTCAGTATGTTTATCAACAAGATCTACAGCGTGAATACACTGGAGCAGACCTATAAAGTGGATGGTTACATCATTGCCGAATGGCGGGATGCTGTACCGAAGCTACCGGGCGGTAAGCCATTGATCATTGAAAATAGCCGCGTTGATAAGTTTATTGCCAATGGCCAGTGGGTACCGGCACTGGAGTTTATCAACGTGGTTGGAACGCCGGAGTCGGCCAACAAACGGCTAATTTTGTACCCGGATGGTCGAGTGACTTATGACACGCGGTTTCTGGGGACGTTTAGTAATGATATGGATTTCCGGCGTTTCCCGTTCGATCACCAGCAATTCGTGCTGGAGCTTGAACCTTTCTCCTACAGCAACCAACGTCTGCGTTTCAGCAAGGTGACGGTTTATAACGAGAATGTCGGTAATCAGGATATCGATGAGTGGTGGGTCATCGGGAAACCCACTACCCGGATTGGTAACGTCCATTACGATCATCTGGAAGCGGGCGAAAACGAATATTCGCGGGTGACGGTACAGATCGATGCGCGCCGTAACCCGTCTTATTACCTGTGGAGTTTTATCCTGCCGTTGGGGTTGATTATCGCCGCGTCCTGGAGCGTTTTCTGGCTGGAGTCCTTTTCCGAACAGCTGCAAACCGCCTTTACGTTGATGCTGACGGTGGTGGCCTATGCCTTTTACACCAGCAACATCCTGCCGCGCCTGCCTTACACCACCATTATCGATCAGATGATCATCACCGGTTACGGCAGTATCTTCGCCTCGATCCTGCTGATTATTTTTGCCTATCACCACCAGAAGGAGGGGATTCCCGATCGTGTCTTGATACGCCGTTGCCGGGTGGTTTTTCCGGTAGTGATTATGTTGTTCTGCGGGCTGCTCATCGTCAGAGGGATGGGGCTATGAGGCACTCATCATGGAAATCTGTGTTGCTGGAGGCGCTGTTCGCCAGCCTGATTTTTGTCGGCCTGCTCGGTTTTTCCACGTACATGGTTTACCACAAATCGATCAATGCGCTGGAACAGGAGATAAAAATCGGGTTGCTGTCCAACGTGCGTTCGGCGGCGTCGACCCTCTCGGGTGATCTCCATCAGCGCATTAGCGGGCAAACATCGCTGGATGATCCGGTCTATCAGCAACTGGCCGCGGAGATGGAACGGATACGCGAGGCCTCTCAGGATGTTCGTTATATCTATACCACGGTGCTGGATGGCGATGCGGTGCGCTTTGTGGTCAACCCCAGCCCGCAGAATGACAACGACGGCGATGGTTTGCCGGATCCTGCGCCTGCGTTGATGCAGGTGTACGACAATGCGCCGCGGGAACTGGTGACGGCGTTGCGTGAACATCAGACTGGCGTGTCGGTGGAACCGTACCGCGATCAGTGGGGGACGTTTATCAGCGCGTATGCGCCGTTTTACGATCGACAAGGGAGGTTTAGCGGCATTCTGGCGATGGATCTTGAATTGTCGAGTTTCTATCAGCGGCTGGAGGCCATCAACCGTGTCTTCAGCAAGGCTAACGTCACCATTGCCTTTCTCGGCCAGATGGTCGGTTTGATGGTGTGCTGGCTACGGCGCAGCAGTCAGCAGGTGAGACAAAAGCTGGCCAGCCGCGAACAGGATTATCAGTCGCTGCAACAGGCGACCGAGCCTTTGCAACTGCGGCGGGTGTATGACTGGCCGCTGCCGCTGCTGTTTCTGCGCGGCGGCGCTTACCCCAGGCTGATGGAGGCGCTGCCATCGGATGACGCCTCGCCAGGTGGCGCAACGCGGGACGTGCGGCAGGCAAGCTTGCGCGACTGGTGGTTGTCACAGACATTGTCGCTGCGCCCCTGCGCGGCGTCTGAACTGGTCGTGAACCTGAATGACGCCACTGAAGCCTGTTTTGCGCCGGAACATCTGCATGCGTTCTGGCAGCGCAGCTTTTTACTGTGGCGCCAGCTAGCCCGACAGCCGCTGACGATTGTGGTGGGCGTGAAAGACGAAGACCTGATGCATTGGGTGTTGGATATCCGTCTGACGTTAACCTGTGAGCCGGAAGCCCTATCGGATGACGATCGCGACTGGTGGAATCGTTTTCTGCGTTGGCAGGGCGAGGCGGCGGCGGAGCAGGTCATCATTCGGGAAGTGGCGCGTGGTCAACTGTGCCTTGACTGGCGGGTGCCGAAATTTGAGGAGGCGCTATGATACAACGTTTCCTGCCCGCGCTACTGATATTCCAGACCTTTGTGCTGCAACTGGTCTCCGGCATTAATTACGTCACCATTCCTGTGCTCATGAACCAGCAAGGCAACAGTAATTTGTGGATTGGCATCGCCATGGCGTGCGAGATCGTCGGCGTTCTGCTGTTCCACCAGCGGTTGAGTCTGATGATCAGCAAAGTCGGGCTGGTGTGGGTCACGCTGCTGCTGGTGTTATTACGATCCGCGCTGTGCGCCAGCATGATGTGGCAGCAATTTTTTCTGGGGTGGCTGGTCGCCATTCTGGGATATGGCCTGTGTACCGGGATGCAACTGATTTTGTTGCAGACTTGGCTGAACCGGTTGCCGTTGCGCCGACGAGGGATGGTGATGGGGATGTTTTCCGCCGCGCTGTCGTTGGGAGTGGCGCTGGGGCCGGTGTTGCTGCAAATGTTACCGATGACGCTGGTGGAGCGATTCTGGCTGACGGCGCTGCTGAGCCTAGGGGAATTGACGCTGGTGTGGGTGGCGTTTGTCAGCCCGCAGTCCGGCGGGATGGCGGCGGTACGCTTTCGGTTCGTGCACCGTCACGCTCGTGCCATTTTGGTCTCTGCGCTGGTGGGCGGCGTCAGTTTTTACGGGTTGCCCAATTTCCTGACGCTATACGGGATGAGTGATGGGCTCACGGAGGAGCGCGCCTCGTTGCTGATGACCATGTTCATGTTAGGCAGCGTGACGCTTGGCATGCTGGTGAGCTTGCTGTCGGATTGGGTTAACCGGCAGTGGATCGTGGTTTCCTGCATTTTCTGCGCGGTGGTGTGTGCGGTATTCCTGACGCTGGCGGTGTATTCCGACTATGGCGTTACGCTCGGGCTGCTTTACGTCTGGGGCGGTTGCATGGGCAGCGTTTACAGCATCGGGTTATCGTTGATTGGCGACAGGTTCCACCCACAGCAGCAGATGTCCGCCAATATGAGTTACACCATGATGGATTCACTCGGCGGTATCGTCGGCCTGATCGGCATAGGGTTGATGATGGATGTCATGGGAACGGAGGGCATGACCACGGTGCTGGTGGTGGTGGGCTGTACGTTCCTGTGTTACCTGGTCTGGGAACTGACCGAGATGAGGACCCCGTTTCAGTAACCGACTGCGGCGGTATTTCCGTCATGATGAAGCCAGGTTTGCCGGGCTTATGGTTTTTCCCTGTCTTTTGCCGACATTTACCCAAGAATGGCCCTTGGTTTCTTCTGCACACTGGCATGGCAAACATAACGAGGAGGAAATCATGGCTCTTGATATTACTCAGGAAAAACTGCAACAACTCATGCCTAACGCCAGCGCGGAGGATGTCGCGTTGTTTCAGCCGGCACTGCAACAGGAGTGCATCAATGCGGGCATCAATACATCGTTGCGCTTCGCGCATTTTATTGCCCAGATTGCACATGAAAGCGCTGAATTGCGCGCCCGTTCGGAAAACCTGAATTACAGTGCCAAAGGGTTGCGGGCGGTATTCGGACGCTACTTCACCACTGATCAGATGGCGGAGCAGTATGCCCGCAAGCCGGAGGCGATTGCCAATGTCGTGTACGCTAATCGGCTGGGAAACGGCGCGACTGAATCCGGCGATGGCTGGGCGTTCCGGGGCCGCGGTCTCATCCAACTGACCGGGCGGGATAACTACCGCACATGCGGCGAGGCGATTGGCCAAAAGCTGACCGACGATCCGGACTTGATCGGCCAGAAACCAGAGATTTCTGTGGCGGTAGCAATCTGGTTCTGGAACCGGAACCAACTCAATGTGCTGGCGGATCAGGATGATTTGAATGCGATCACGCGCCGTATCAACGGCGGCCTGAATGGTTTGGAGGATCGGAAAGCGTATCTGGAAAAAGCCAAACGTCTGTTTTAATACCTATCCAGGTTATTCCGGCGAGGGGAGGCCTCGCGGAGAGGCGCTTCCTCGTGGCAGGTCGTCATCCTGCGGCGTCGAGCCGTGCGGTATGGCGGCTGTCACTGGATCTGTGGATGAAATAAATAATGACTGGCAGAGCAACTGCCGGAAGTACGGAAATCATATTGTTGTTTTTAATGAACACCAGGACTGATCGCGTTATCACTGATGCTGAAAGAGTATTGAGTAATAATGGCGTAAATATAAGGATGTAGTATTGCGATAGTTCCTTCCCCTTCGGTTTGTCGCAAGTCGTATGGATAGTCTTCCTTCATTGTGGATGATGCAGCGAATGCCCTTTCTGTTTATTCAATTATGGTAAAAAGATTGCCATTCTTTCAGCGTAATTATTAATAAATTACCTCTCATTATGCGTGATAGTTCGGTTTAGCATGAATTTCCCGAGGGGAGGGAATGCCATAACCTAAAAAAGGAAGGTGTCATGAAAACAGCAGGCAATATTTTAAAAAAAAGTAAGGTTAATGTTTTTAGAACTGGGCAGGTAACTCGATGGGACATCCCAGTCGCCACAGCATTACCGGAATTTATTTCTTTAACCACCTCTCTGCGTAATCAGATACAGAAGATCGCCGCATTGAAGAAAAGTATTATTCTTTATGGCGAGCCCGGCACGGAATTATCGGATGTCGCCGCCTATATTTTTATGCAGGCGCAAGAACCACAAGCCGGGTATATTGAATTTCATCATGCAACCTACCAGCCGGCCATGTTGGATGACGTTATTCGAAAATTAAATCGGCAGCAAAGCTTCACGCTTTTTTTCCAGAATTTCGATGAGTTCTCCGCCGATCAACAGCAGGATATTATGAACCGGCTGAAGATGCTGCGTTTTATCGGCCGCACGCCGCTGCATTTCGCCCGGTTGATTTTCGGTTTACGCCATACGCTGGCGCAGAGCCAACAAAGCGGCCGGTTGAGCGTGATGTTGGGCAGACATCTTGATTATCACCAAGTGTATATTTCGCCATTGCGCGAGCGGCCACAGGATGTCGTCGAACTGTTGCACATCGCCTGCCGGGAATTCCGTCAGTCCGGCAGCCAGCAGCTCCACCCGGACGTGTTGCAACAGCTCCAGCATTACGACTGGCCGGGGAATGCCCAGCAACTGCGACGCAGTATCGCCCGTCTGCTGATGTTGAGCGACAATCGGGAAATCGGGCTCAATCAGGCGCACGGCATTCTGCCGGAAATTATCCGCTTGCCTGCCGTGTCCGTCTCGGCGTCTCTGGCTGTGACGGATCCGGTACTGTGCGACACACTACTCAAGTGTGATGAGCAGGCGTTGCGGCAGTTTCATCCCTCCGTCAGCAAGGCGTTGCTGTTTCTGGGGGAAAATTTCCAGCGGGAACTGACATTGTCGGCGCTGGCGGAAAAAGCCCATATTAGCCCGTCGCACCTTTCCTATCTGTTGAAGCACAGCCTGAAGTTGTCTTTTAAACAGATCCTGAATCAAATACGTATTTTCTATGCCTGCCAGCAACTGAAATGTCGTCCGTTAAGCCGAATTACTAATCTGTATCTGGATTGCGGTTACGGCGATCTGAGCCATTTTGAAAAAATGTTTAAACGTTATACCGGCCTCACACCGGTAGAATTTAGAAAAACCCTCAAGCCGGTTATTGTAAGGGAGGATACTTGATTATGTCGGCGATGGTTCCAGCAGCAACAGATATTCTTACTCCGGTAATGCCACTTTCCTGTCAGGATCGTCTTTTTCAGCAGGCGTGTGATTATATGCTTAAGCATTTGTGCGAAAAAATATTGCTCGATAATGTATGTCAGGCTGTCGGTACCAATAGAAATAAACTCTCGGCGTTATTTCGTGCTCGTTGTGGTTATGGTGTGGCCCGCTGGCTACGGGAGCAACGATTAAAAAAAGCCGCGGAGTTGTTACATTTCACCGATATGTCAGTTTGTCTTGTTGCCATTGAATTGGGTTTTTCAGATGCGGCGAATTTCTGCAATTCATTTAAATCAAAATATGGAATTTCTCCACGAGAATATAGGCAGTCATGTATTTTTCATGCGAACAAATAATGATGAAACAACAATTATTCTACACGAAAGCACAATATTTATTATTAATGGAAATATAGACTGAATATGTTCACGCAGACTCTTCGGAGTCTGAATGAACATTCCAATTCATCTACTATATATGGAGTAAAGTCATGGCTGATTCTAGTGTTCAGGACAGCGCCACTGCGCAATTGGGTAATATTCCGTTTGGTACTCTGATCGGCGGCCCGTTGAATGCAGCGGTAGAAGCACAGGCCAACGCAGCGAAAAGCAGTGTGGATTTTATCCGCCAGGTGGCGATTGGCGAGGATGGGCAGATTCGTTCCGTGGTGTTCAAGTATGAAAAGGAAGGCCAGAACGCAACGTTGTCCGTCCCCGTGTTAACCATCGTGCCGATCCCGTATCTGCGCATCGATTATCTGGATATCGCCTTCAAGGCCAACATCTCCGCCTCCACCACCACCAGCGACAAGAGCTCTTCCAGCTCGCAGTTGGATGTGAAGGCGAATGCTTCCTGGTCTGGCTGGGGGGCGAAAGTTAATTTTTCTGCCGCCTATTCCAGCAAGAAGGATTCCAGTAGCGCGCGTGATTCCAAATACAACGTGGAATACACCATGGATATCAACCTGCATGCAGTTCAGGACGACATGCCGGCAGGGATGAACAAGGTGCTGAATATTCTGCAGGAGTGCATTACCAGCAAACCCGCCAGCGCTACCACGACAACGGCCAGCGCGTAATCCGTCGCCAGGCGGAACCTCAACCGAGGTTCCGCTTATTGATCTATCACGAGGAGCATCATGGCACAGCTAGACCAATTTTTAGGCACGGTATTGACCGACCTGACCCAGGCGCGCGTGACATCCGATATCTGTTCCCGCGACACCAGCCGCTTCTATCAGCAGGACCCGGTGCTGCGCAGCTATTCCGTCCCCCGGGTGGCGCTGGATTCGTTCGAGTTTGAACTGCAGTTCGCCATCACCGGGGTCAAGGTACGGAAAAACGATTACGACGACAAACTTAAACTGGAACGCATGTACGCCTGCGGCGGTTTGCAACTGGCGGAGAAAATGTGCCAGCACAGCGATCAATACCTGACCAACCGCGACGGTATCGACACCATGCAGCCGGCAGTGCGCACGCTGTTGATGCGTCTGCGCAACAGTTCCGAGCGCAGCAAGTTGAGCCAATCGCTGATTCAACTGCTTAACGAAGCGCAACTGGTGGACGAGGAAGGGCATTTTCAGTCCGATAAGGCGGCGCCGTTGTTGGTTGACCGTTTCGTGCAGATAGTGACCCAGGATCTGGAGTTGTCGGAAAGCCTGCGACTGGTGATGCCGGAGCTGCGCAACGAACTGAAGCAGGTGACGGATCGCGAGTTGGATGAGCTGGAAAACTCGGTGCGTTTTCTGATGGAGTGCAGCGAAGATTTCAATCTGGAAGTAGAAGTCTGTGCTGATCGTTTACGCGAGCGTCCGGTGAATACGCTCTCGACACTAAAGGTTAAAGGTGGCTTCAAGAACTACGTCTGGACGCAGAGCCATCAGCAGGATGGCACCCTGGTGCAGAAACTGGTGCATGAATAAGGAGTGGATGTATGTCAAAACAAGACTCCATCGAGTTCTACGAATTGATTGGCGCCCCGCTGCTTGGGTTTGTTCAGGCAGAACATCAGGCGGCGCAAGCGACGCTGGAAATGGTGGAACAGCTCGGTTTCGAGCACACCAGCGAGGGGAAACGGCTGCGAACCACTGCCTTTTTTACGGAGAAGTGTGGGGCGGACGGCCGGATTGAACGCACGGAGCACCAGATTCCCATTCTGTCGCTGATGCCGATCCCGATGATGCAGACCAAGCATGCTGACCTTGAGTTCGGTATAAAAATCAATGACTTTGAATTATCTGCCACCTCTCCCGGCCTGGCCTCGACCGAGGAAGACAACGGCTTTATGGCGCCCCGGCGTTTGCAGATGAAAGCCTCGCTGGGGCGTATGGACGCGGGAGACGGCGGGCAGCACCGCGGCGCCCAGATGGATATGCGCATCAAGCTGACAATCCAGCCGGGTGATTTTCCTAACGGTATCAGCCGGTTGTTACGGCTGATGGATGAGGCGGGCTATAGCCGCCCGTTGCCGGAAGGGGAGAATAAGGCATGAGTCGGAAACAATTTATCGACGCGGGCTCCATCGCCTGCCCAGGGTGCCAGCACCCGATCGCGGTACACTGGCAATTGCTGCAACAGGGCGTCAACCCACGTTGCGCGCATTGCGGGCTGACGTTGGAGCTCGATCGCGCCAGTTCCGCCGACGCACTGGATGCGGCGGAGCAGTTGAATACTCGCCTCGACGATGCAGAGCGGCGGCGTCTGGCTGCGATGCCTCCCGGGAGGCGCTGATGTTCCGCGCGGATTTCTATGGGTTGAAAGGCGTGCCGCCCTCGGTGTCGAACCGGCAGACCCTGGTGGAACAGCGACTGCAACAATGCTGGAAAATGATTCGTCCGGCGTTGAAAGCGCGGCTTGAACAGGCGTTTTTTGAGTATCCTGAACAGTATGACGGTAGCGGGTGGTGGCAGGGTTGCGGTTGCAACGACAACTGGGGGCGCTGGTATCAACAGACTCTGAGTCTCTGGGTGCTCTGGCGGTCGCTATGCCACGGCGGCAAACGCCAGCCGCGCTGGCCGGCGGATATCCTCGTCGACCTGCCGGAACTGGAGCAGGAAGCAGGAGATCTCTGGTTTCAGTGGGCCTGTCAGTTTGCCGGTTCCCCGGTATACCCCGATGCACAGCAAGTTGTCGCGGCGTTGCAACAGTGGTTGCGGCGCTTCGAGCTGCTCAGGCAGGTGGAACTGGACGTTTCATTGCAGCCCTCGCTGGCGGATGGCGACCGGCTGGGGCTGGATGCCATGCAGCGGCACTGGCCTCTGTTGTGTCAGGCCGCCGCACAGCATTGCTGGTTGCCGTTGCGGGTATTTCCCGACGGCAAGCCCTGGCAAAGCCTGGCATTGTTGCTGGTCGCGCAATCGGACGCACTGCGATTGGAATGTTATGACCCGATGCAGCAACGGACAGTATGGCTGTATCAGGAGCGGCAACGATTCTGGTTGACGTCGGACAGGGAACCATTGAGGTTGCACAGTTTCTATCCGCTGGCGGCCGCGCGCCCGGCCCTGAAGCCTTCATTCTGGCTACGCTGCCGTCACCGTCTGCATCTGCGTTGAGCCGTACTCGACGACGGATAGGATTTTCTACTCCTGACGGCTGAGAACTCATGGATGATGGCAACGTTATTTTGGCGGTAAAACGCCCGGATTTCGCCAATCCAGCCGAAGAATACCGCGGCAGTATATGACCACCTGAGCGAATTTGGCTTCAGGTATAACTCAATCTATTCAGGAGGTTATATGACTATGCCATCTCTCGAAATGCCCAAGGTTCTGGCGTTTGTCGCCAGCGTCGGTTCATCCAATCGTACTACTGCCGGTGCGCAGCAGGTGCGAGTTAATTTCCCCCAGCCGCTGGCTGCTGGCGTGACGCCGGTGGTGGCGGTGACGCCGTTGCAGGGCTCCGAGTATGCGCCCGGCAGTATTCCGGACACTTTCGCGCTGACGATCACGGGTATCAACAATACGGGATTTACCGTCAATATCTGGCGCGTGGATAACGGCGGCAAAGGCTGGGGGCAGAATCTGCGCCTGTCTTGCCTGATCAGCGCCTGATGTCGTGAGGCGAACATAGCGATAAGTTGAAAGATGACGGGGATACCTTTGTAGCGATATTCCCGGTACCGGGCCACCGCCATGGTGCTGCCCGGTCGATCCCGCCAGGCTATTCTATTGCCCAGGATGAACCAGGGTAACGCTCTAAATCTTCACGCACGGCATGTACGCCCCGGTTTACTCGCTGCACTCATTCGTTCCGTTAGGTCGGACATGACCCTGTTCGTTGAACAGGCGGTGTATGTTGTTTTCGCTCCGTTCTCGTCCAAGCTGATGCAGACAAATGACGCTTATAGCGCAACGGCGGGTATCGGTAAGGTGAAATCCGCCCCGTCTGGTCGACACATTTCCGCCGCCCCCGCTATACTCCTATCCCGTGACGGGCATCGCACGGCAACGGGAATTACTGCATTGATTTACATAAATAATATCCACAGGTTAATACGATGAGCCTTTTGATTATCGATAACTACGACTCCTTTACCTATAACCTCTACCAGTATTTTTGCGAGCTGGGCGCGCAGGTAACGGTTATGCGTAATGACGAATTGACGCTGGCGGATATTGAGCGTTTGGCGCCGCAACGGCTGGTGATCTCCCCCGGCCCTTGTACGCCGGACGACGCCGGGATTTCGCTGGCTGCCATCCGTCACTTTGCCGGCAAACTGCCGATTCTGGGGGTATGCCTTGGTCATCAGGCGTTAGGGCAAGCGTTTGGCGCTCAGGTGATCCGGGCCCGGCAGGTAATGCACGGCAAAACATCGGCGATTCGTCATTCCGGACAAGGGGTGTTTCTCGGGCTGGAAAATCCGTTGACGGTGACTCGCTATCACTCGCTGATTCTGGCGTCTGAAACGTTGCCGGCCTGTTTTGACGTGACTGCCTGGACGGAGCGGGATGGGCGACCGGATGAAATCATGGGCATTCGCCACCGAGCGTTGCCGTTGGAAGGCGTACAGTTTCATCCGGAAAGTATTCTTAGCCGGCAGGGGCATCAGTTGTTGAAAAATTTCATGAATTTATAAACGGATAGTGAATAGCGTAGATGGGCGAGCGGATTTATCGATTGCGTCCGTGTGATTTTTTATGCATATTTACTGACTATATTTTCATATCGGACAATGGGATATCATCACGGGGCAGCAGATGGCGACAGAAAAATCAGCAGTAACGCGGGAAACATACGACAAGGTCATTCTTCCGATTTATGCGCCCGCGCAGTTCGTGCCGGTGAAGGGTAAAGGGAGCCGTGTCTGGGATCAGCAGGGCAAAGAATACATCGATTTTTCCGGTGGTATTGCCGTTACCGCGCTGGGACATTGTCATCCGGCGCTGGTTGAGGCGTTGAAAACGCAGGGCGAAACCCTGTGGCACACCAGCAACGTGTTTACCAACGAGCCGGCTTTGCGTCTGGCTTCCAAGCTGATTGCGGCCACGTTCGCCGACCGGGTGTTTTTTGCCAACTCGGGGGCGGAAGCCAATGAAGCGGCGTTCAAACTGGCTCGTCATTACGCCATCGAACGCCATAGTCCGTATAAAACCAAGATCATCGCTTTCTATCAGGCGTTTCATGGCCGGACGCTGTTCACGGTTTCAGTCGGTGGGCAGGCCAAGTACGCCGACGGCTTCGGGCCGAAACCGGCGGATATCATCCATGTGCCTTTCAATGATCTGGCGGCGGTGAAGGCGGTGATGGACGATCATACCTGCGCCGTGGTGTTGGAGCCGATCCAGGGCGAGGGCGGTATTACGCCGGCGACGCCGGAATTCCTCACCGGTGTGCGTGAATTGTGCGACCAGTACAACGCGCTGTTGGTGTTCGACGAAGTGCAGTGCGGCATGGGCCGCAGCGGCAAGCTGTTCTCCTACATGCATTATGGCGTGACGCCGGATATCCTGACCACCGCCAAGGCGTTGGGCGGCGGTTTCCCCATCAGCGCGTGCCTGACTACCGAGGAAGTGGCGTCCGTCATGAGTGTCGGTTTGCACGGCACCACTTACGGCGGCAACCCGCTGGCCTGCGCGGTGGCAGAGGCGGCGCTGGATGTGATCAATACGCCGGAAGTGCTGTCTGGGGTGGAAGCTCGTCATGAACGTTTTGCGGCGGCATTGCACCGTATCAATGAGCGGTTCGGCATTTTTGATGAAGTCCGCGGTATGGGGCTGTTGATTGGTGCACAACTCAAGAAAGCATGGCATGGTCGTGCGCGCGATTTCCTGTCGGCGTCGGCCGAACTGGGGTTAATGATTCTGGTCGCCGGGCCGGATGTGATTCGCTTTGTGCCGTCGCTGGTGATTGAACTGGACGATATCGATCAAGGCATGGCGCTGTTTGAACAGGCGGTCGAGAAGGTTGTGGAGCAATAAGTTAGTCTGTTGCTGAAAATAAAAGAGCGTGCCGCAGCACGCTCTTTTTGATCCAACGTCGCAATAATTCAGCGTGTACCGTACACCACAATGGTTTTACCGTGCGCGGAAATCAGATTCTGGTCTTCCAGCATCTTCAGAATACGGCCGACGGTTTCGCGAGAACATCCGACGATCTGACCGATTTCCTGACGGGTAATCTTGATTTGCATGCCGTCAGGATGCGTCATGGCATCGGGTTGCTTGGCCAGGTTTAACAGTGTTTGGGCAATGCGGCCCGTTACATCAAGAAACGCCAGATTTCCCACTTTCTGGGACGTTACCTGTAAACGGCGCGCCATCTGTGAAGACAGACGCATAAGAATATCGGGGTTGACCTGAATCAGCTGGCGGAATTTCTTGTAGGAAATTTCGGCGACTTCACAGGCGGTTTTGGCCCGAACCCAGGCGCTACGTTCCTGACCTTCTTCAAACAGGCCGAGTTCACCAATGAAATCTCCCTGGTTGAGATAGGACAGGATCATTTCCTTACCTTCTTCATCCTTGATCAGCACGGCGACCGAGCCTTTCACGATGTAGTAAAGCGTCTCTGCTTTTTCACCCTGGTGAATAAGCGTGCTCTTCGATGGGTATTTGTGAATATGGCAATGAGAAAGGAACCATTCGAGAGTCGGGTCTGTTTGCGGTTTGCCGAGAACCATTCGCTGTTATCCTCTGTTGTAATTCACTGCGCAAATCACAGGGCTCAGAGTTCCCTGTACGGCGTGATAACATAGTTATATTTAAATTCCACTCAGGCGGAATGACGTCAGGGAATATACTGAGGCTGTCTATCGGGTGACGTCATAATCAGGATGTGTCTGGTAGAGGCTCACACACCGGATTATTTCCCCGTTTTTAACACAGGTTGTGTGTAGTGTCTCGTGTTGTCTCGCTTCAGCATGATTAAACTCTGATTTTAGTCGGGTTTATACATAAGCGATGTAATTTTTAAAAAATAGTTGAGGGTCAATGTGATGCAGGCGCGGGTAAAGTGGGTTGAAGGGTTAACGTTTCTTGGCGAGTCCGCCTCCGGGCATCAGGTGTTGATGGATGGAAACGCCGGAGACAAAGCGCCGAGTCCGATGGAAATGGTGCTGATGGCGGTAGGTGGATGCAGCGCCGTTGACGTGGTGTCCATCCTGCAGAAAGGGCGTCAGGATGTCGCGGATTGTGAAGTGCGATTAACGTCAGAGCGCCGCGAAGAAGCGCCGCGTATGTTCACCATGATTAATTTGCATTTCATTGTGAAAGGGCGCGGCATGACCGACAAAGCGGTTGAGCGCGCCGTCGCGCTGTCGGCGGAAAAATATTGTTCCGTTGCGCTGATGTTGGGAAAAGCGGTAAATATCACTCACAGCCACGAAGTTGTCGAACTGGAATGACTTGGTCGGTTGCAAATCATGCGCGGCGGTTGTACGGCTGCCGCGCCACGCTTTAACCGATGTTATCGCCTGCCAGTAGCCGCTGCACCAGCGGCGTCATAATCAGCTCCATCGCCAGCCCCATCTTCCCTCCCGGCACCACAAGCGTATTGATGTGCGAAATAAACGAACCTTGCAGCATGGCCAGTAGGTAGGGGTAGTCGATGTTGCTCATCCCCTGAAAGTGGATCACGACAAAACTTTCATCCATGGATGGAACGGATTTGGCGGCAAACGGATTGGAGGTATCGACTGTCGGGACGCGCTGGAAGTTGATGTGCGTACGTGAAAACTGCGGGGTGATGTAGGTGATGTAGTCTTCCATCGAGCGAACCACCGAATCCATCACCGCTTCGCGTGAGTGGCCGCGGTCGTTGATATCCCGTACCAGTTTCTGCATCCACTCCAGGTTGACGATCGGCACCACCCCGACCAGCAAGTCCACATGTTGAGCGACGTTATGGGATTCCGTCACGACGCCGCCGTGCAGCCCCTCGTAAAACAGAATATCCGTGGGTTCCGGCATCGGTTCCCAGGGGGTAAATGTTCCGGGTACCTGCTTGTAGGGAATGGCTTCGTCGTAGGTGTGGAGATATTTGCGGGTTTTGCCGCTGCCGCTGCGGCCATAGTCGATAAACGCCTGTTCCAGCAAACTGAAATCATTGGCTTCCGGGCCGAAGTAGCTGATGTGCCTGCCCAGATCCCGCGCTTTACGGATCGCCATGTCCATTTCCGGACGGGTATAACGGTGATAGCTGTCACCGTCGACTTGCGCAGCACGGATATTGAGCTGCTGGAAAATTTTGTGAAACGCCAGGCTGGTGGTGGTAGTGCCGGCGCCGCTGGAGCCGGTTACTGCAATAATCGGGTGTTGATGCGACATGATGCAAACTCCGGTCAGTCTGGCGGCGCGGGTCGTGATCGACCATAACGCAATATCCTTATTGTTATCATGTTTGTTCCGGCCTGACACGCCAATTTACGTTTTCCAGCGGGCGCGTCAGCCGTCGTGAATCACGCCGCCGCGCAAGGCGTTACGCGGCATGATATTGACGGTTTCATGCAGTTCGGACCAGACCAGCACCACCTCGCCGCGTTGCAGTTGCTGGTGTACGTCTTCCACCTTTTCCGCCAGCGAGCGTTCATGTTCGCCGTAGTCGGTGCCTTCCCGTAGTACGAATGATTCAATCAGATTTTCCAGCGTGTCGGGTGCCAGCTCCTGCCAGGGAATGATCATTTTATTGCTCCAGATAAGGGGTGAACCAATCGGGGATGCGATGTTCCAGCCACATTTCAGGGTGGCGCCATGAACCGCTGACAAAGCCGACATGCCCGCCATGCTCTGTCAGTTGGTATTCGACGCAGGACGGTAACTGTGAGGGATCGGGAATGACTTCAGGCGTCATAAAAGGATCGTCCTTTGCCTGGATGATCAGGGTTGGCGTACGGATCTGCGGCAGCAGCGGCATGGCGCTGCAACGCCGGTAATAATCCGCGGCGTCGCGAAAGCCGTGAAGACGGGCGGTGATGAGGTCGTCGAATTCCCTCAACCCGCGTACCTGTTTGATGCGGGACGGCGATACCGGAATGGTGCCGGGATACGCCGCCAGCTTGCGCAGCGCGCTCTGGCGCAACGAATTAACCAGATAAGATTGGTAGATGCGGGAAAACCCCTGTTCGATGCGGCGGCTGCAAGGCTCCAGCAACAACGGCGCCGAGACGACGGCGGCGGCGTTGAGCGAACAGTGCTCCCCCTGACGGCCCAGCAGGCAGGCCAGCATATTGCCGCCGAGCGAAATGCCGATCGCCGCCGTGGGCGCCGGCCCCAGCGTTTTTTCCAGCCATTGCAGGAAATAGTCGGCATCGCCGGTTTCACCGGAGTGATAGATGCGCGTCCGGCGGTTGGGCACCCCGCTGCAGCCGCGGAAATGCATGATCACCGCCAGCCAACCGCGTTCCCTACAAGCGGCCATCAAACCGTGCGCATAAGGGCTGCGGAAGTTCCCTTCCAAGCCGTGGAACAGCACCACGCGCGGCTTATGCGCCGCGGGTTGCGGCGGTTCGCTCCAGGCCAGTTCGACGAAGTCGCCGTCGGGGGTATCCAGCGTTTGCCAGACGGGTGTCAGGCTGGGGCGTCGGCGAAACAACCGCGGCAGCAGTGTTTGCAGATGTGGGTTGCGCATCCCGCCCAACGGCTGAAAAGCGCTGTTGTGTAGTGGATAAGTATTCATGGCAAAAAACTTGTATGGGTGACGTCGCGCTGCTAGGTTGATGGCTTTCTGCTAATCCCTTCCGGCTTTAAAGGATTGCCGTTCCATGGATCACGTCAGCCTGTTTCTTTCTATGTTGGGTTTCTTGTGGGTCGCAGCGATTACTCCCGGCCCCAATAATATGCTACTCACCGCATCCGCCGCCAATTTTGGTTTTTTGCGCTCTCTGCCGTTAATGCTGGGGATCATGATCGGCATGCAGAGCATTCTGCTGTTGGTATCGCTGGGGCTGGGTAGCTTGATTCTGCTCTATCCGCCTTTGCATCTGGCGTTGAAAGTGTTGGGTAGCGCTTATCTGTTGTGGTTGTCGTGGAAAATAGCCTCCGCAGCCTACGAACGGTTGGATCTGGACACCGCGCCATCGGCGCCGATGCCGTTGTATCAGGGCGGGTTGTTGCAGTTTCTCAATCCCAAGGCGTGGCTGATGTCGTTGGGGGCGGTTGCCGGTTTTAGTCTGGCGGGCGATGGTTATACCGGGTCGGTATTGTCGATCAGCGTGGCGATGGCGCTGGTGAACGCGGTCGCGGGCGCTGTCTGGCTGGCGTTCGGCGCCGCCATCGGCCGTCTGCTGCGTAGCCCGGTCGCCTGGAAGCGCTTTAATATTTCGATGGGGATCCTGACGGCCGCCTGCGTGTTAATGATCTGGCATTAAGCGCCGGGAGGACGGCGCGGCACACTCGGTGGGTTTCGCGTGCCGCGATACGTCACAGTCAGTCTTCCATGCCGCGGGACAAGGCTTCAAGCTGTTCCTGCGCGTTGAGCCAGGCCATCTCCACCTCTTCCAGTTCGGCTTTGGTTTTACTCTGCGTTTGCAGGCATTCCGTCAGCTCGTTTTTCCGACCCGCCTCGTAAATGGCGTTGT
This sequence comes from Musicola keenii, assembly GCF_014855505.1. Taxonomy (NCBI): domain Bacteria; kingdom Pseudomonadati; phylum Pseudomonadota; class Gammaproteobacteria; order Enterobacterales; family Pectobacteriaceae; genus Musicola; species Musicola keenii. The sequence continues at coordinate 474,945 of NZ_JAAWVW010000001.1, forward strand.
CCGACAGGCGCTCTTCCACCCCGGCCAGCGTGTTCTGCAGTGTTTCCATCTGCTTCTCCAGCCGGGCGATCTCTTTACGCAACGGTTGGGTCATGGCGCGCAGTTCAGCGTCGCGCCGTTTCTGCTCTTTTCTGGCCTGGGCGTTGTTGGCGTTGGTTTCCTTCGTGTCGTCTCCGGTGTTGCCCTGTGTTTTTTGTGCATCCAGCAACCAGCGCTGATAATCCTCCAGGTCGCCGTCGAAGGGGTCGACTTTGCCATCGTGTACCAAATAGAGCTCGTCAGTGGTGGAGCGAATCAGGTGGCGATCATGCGAAACCACCACCAGCGCGCCGTCAAAATCGATCAATGCTTCGGTCAGCGCCTGACGCATGTCGAGATCCAGGTGGTTGGTCGGTTCGTCCAGCAACAGCAGGTTGGGTCGCTGCCAGACGATAAGCGCCAGTACCAGCCGCGCTTTCTCTCCCCCGGAGAAACGCGCGGTATTTTCGGTGACTTTATCGCCGCGAAAACCGAACCCGCCCAGATAGTCGCGCAATTGCTGCTCGGTTTCCCGCTCCGCCAACCGGGTGAGATGTTGCAATGGAGACTCGTCTGCCCGCAGAAACTCCAGTTGGTGCTGGGCGAAATAGCCCAGACGCACGCCCTTGGCCAGACCAATTTCGCCGCTGAATGGCTGGAGCTCTCCGGCCAGCAGCTTAATCAATGTGGATTTGCCCGCGCCGTTGTGGCCCAACAAACCGATGCGCGAACCGGGCACCAGATTGAGTTTTATCGAGTCGAGGATCAGGCGTTCGCCGTAACCGGCGCTGACTTTCTCCATACGCAATAATGGGTTAGGTAATGCTTCCGGCGCACGGAAGCTGAAGCGGAACGGGTTGTCCACATGCGCCGGCGCGATCAGCTCCATGCGCTCCAGCATCTTGATGCGGCTTTGCGCCTGTTTGGCTTTGGAAGCCTTGGCGCGAAAACGGTCGATATAGCTTTGCAGGTGAGAAACCCGCTCCTGCTGGTGTTCATACAGCGCTTGTTGCTGGGCCAGCCGCGTGATGCGTTGCTGTTCAAACGAGGTGTAGTTGCCGGTGTATTCGAACAGGGTTTCTTGCTCGATGTGCAGGATCTTATTGACGATGGGGTCGAGGAAATCGCGATCGTGGGAGATCAGGATCAGTGTACCCGGATAGTTCTTCAACCATTTTTCCAGCCAGATCACCGCGTCCAGATCCAGATGGTTAGTCGGTTCGTCAAGCAGCAGTAGATCAGAGCGACAGACTAGCGCCTGCGCCAGATTGAGCCGCATGCGCCAGCCGCCGGAAAAAGCGCTGACCGGTTGCTGCAACTGTTCCTGTTGGAAACCGAGGCCGTTGAGCAGGCTGGCGGCGCGGGCGTTGATCGACCAGGCGTGAATAGCGTCGAGCTTGCCGTGCAGCGTGGCGATGGCGTTGCCGTCGTTATGCGCGTTGGCCTGTTGCAGACGGGTTTCCAGTTGGCGGTACTCGCGGTCGCCGTCGATGACGTAATCCAGCGCGGAGCGGTCAAGCGCCGGTGTCTCCTGGTTGACCCAGGCTAGCGACCAGTTTTGCGGGAACGTCAGGTTGCCGCCGTCGGCGCTGAGCTCTCCTTTCAGCAGCGATAGCAGCGTCGATTTGCCGCAGCCGTTTTTACCCACCAGCCCGACTTTCTGACCGGGGTTGATGGTGGCGGTGGCGTTGTCCAGCAGTACCCGCGTACCGCGCCGAATTTGTAAGGAGGATAAAACAATCATAACGCGCCAAATGCTCAACTATGTTAAATTACGGTTCGGGTATCAGGATGTTGCGCCCGTGTAGTGTTGCGCAGCATGGTAGCCGAAAATACCTGCAATGACGACGCTTGGGAGGGGAATGATGTTGCAGCCACCGAAGATTCTGCTGCTGTTTGCCCATCCTGAATCACAGGATTCGATCGCGAATAAGCTGTTACTGCAATCTGCCCGGCCTTTGGGGCATGTCACTGTGCACGACCTCTACGCGCAGTATCCGGACTTCTTTATCGATATTCACTACGAACAACAACTGTTGCGCGAGCATCAGGTGATCGTGTTTCAGCACCCGCTGTATACCTATAGTTGCCCGGCGCTGCTCAAAGAGTGGTTCGATCGCGTGTTGACTCGCGGTTTTGCCAACGGCGTGGGCGGCAACGCGCTGGCGGGGAAATACTGGCGTTCAGTGATCACCACCGGTGAGCCGGAGAGCGCTTACCATCCATCCGGCGTGAACCGTTTTACGCTGTCTGACGCATTAGTGCCGTTCGAAATGACCGCTGCCATGTGCCATATGCACTGGTTGTCGCCGCTGGTCATCTACTGGGCCCGACGTTTACCGCGCGATGTGTTGGTGGAACACGCCAGGGCCTATGGTGACTGGCTGATGTCACCTTTACCGCAGGGAGATCGTTAATCATGGAGTCGTCAGCCGTATTAAGCGCGATCGTTCTGTTTCTGTTCGCCGCCGTATTGGCGGTGCCGGTAGCCAGTCGCCTCGGCATCGGCGCGGTGCTGGGGTACCTGATGGCCGGGATCGCCATCGGGCCGTGGGGGTTGGGGTTTATTCGCGATGTGGAAGCTATCCTGCATTTCTCCGAAATGGGGGTGGTATTTCTGATGTTTATCATCGGGCTGGAGCTGGAGCCCGCCAAGCTGTGGCGTTTGCGGCGTTCCATTTTCGGTACCGGCGCCACGCAGGTAGTGCTTAGCGCGGCGGTGTTGGGCGGCGTGTTGTATGTCAACCAGTTTTCCTGGCAGGCGGCGCTGATCGGCGGTATCGGTCTGGCGATGTCCTCCACTGCGATTGCGTTACAACTGATGCGTGAAAAGAGCATGCACCGCGGTGAATCGGGGCAACTGGGTTTCTCCGTGTTGCTGTTTCAGGATTTGGCGGTGATCCCGGCGTTGGCGTTGATCCCGGTATTGGCTGGCGTGCAGGGCGAATTGGGGGACTGGCGGCAGATAGCCTTCAAGGTGGCGGCGTTTGCCGGCATGCTGGTGGGCGGCCGTTATCTGGTGCGTCCGTTATTTCGGTTTATCGCCGCTTCTGGGGTACGGGAAGTGTTTACTGCCGCCGCGCTGCTGTTGGTGCTGGGTTCGGCAATGTTCATGGAAGCGCTGGGTCTGTCGATGGCGTTGGGGACTTTTCTGGCTGGCGTGTTGCTGGCGGAAAGTGAATATCGTCACGAGCTGGAAATCGCCATTGAGCCCTTCAAGGGGCTGCTGCTGGGGCTGTTTTTTATCTCGGTGGGCATGTCGCTCAATCTTGGGGTGCTGTACGCCAATATTTTGCTGGTACTGACCGCGGTGGTGATCCTGGTGGTGGTGAAAGGGGCGATTCTCTACCTGCTGGCGCGTATGTATGGGTTGCGCTCTTCTGAGCGGATGCAGTTTGCCGGTGTACTGAGCCAGGGTGGCGAGTTCGCCTTTGTGCTGTTTTCCGCGGCGGCGGCCCATAAAGTCTTGAAAGGCAATCAGTTGCCGTTGCTGTTGGTGACAGTCACGCTGTCGATGATGGTGACGCCCTTGTTGATGCAGGTGATCGATCGGATCTTGAAGCGCCGCTTCAACCATCAGGAAGAGCACGATGATGAGGCCCATTATGTGGAGGACGATAAACCACAGGTAATCGTCGTGGGATTCGGTCGTTTCGGGCAAGTCGTCGCCCGCCTGCTGATGGCGAACAAGATGCGCATTACCGTACTTGATCGGGATATCAGCGCAGTGCGGCTGATGCGAGCATATGGTTATAAGGTGTATTACGGTGATGCGACACAACTGGAGTTGCTACGTGCAGCCGGCGCAGAGCAGGCGGAATCGCTGGTTATTACGTGCAGCGATCCGGAACATTCAATGACCATCGTGCGCCTTTGCCAACAGCATTTTCCGCACCTGACCATTCTGGCGCGTGCCCGGGGGCGTGTGGAAGCGCACGAGCTGCTGCAGGCCGGCGTGACCCAGTTCACGCGCGAGACATTCTCCAGCGCCCTGGAGCTTGGGCGTAAGACGCTGATTTCGCTTGGTGTGCACCCTCATCAGGCTTACCGTGCCCAACAGCACTTTCGACGGTTGGATATGCGTATGTTGCGTGAACTGATGCCCCAACATATGGGCGATGTTTCGCAGATTTCCCGTGTTAAGGAAGCACGACGCGAGCTGGAAGATATTTTCGAACGCGAGATGCAACGCGAACGCTGGCGCCCGGATGACTGGGATGAGTATTAAGCCGTGTTTCGCCCCGTGCGAAACCGGGCTGAAGTAGACAAAGGCGGATTGTGATATGCGAAAACGTTTTATCGCCGGGGCGGTGTGTCCCCAGTGCCACTCGCAGGATACGCTGGCTGTGGGCCGGGAAGACGAGCAGGACGTGGTGGTGTGTGTGCGTTGCGGCTACCGTCAGCGTCAGCCTGAGGCCGGTCAGAAACCGGAAGAGGCGGCTTCCGATCGGCTGATCGGGATTTTCCGTCCGCAGTAAGCGTCGCCTGTGCGACAGTCCGCGTGATTTTTTACCCCGGACAGTACATGGGCGTATTTTTCCGCTACAATTTGCGCCAAATCGATTTCCAACGCTAGGAGATATCATGAAAGTAGCAAAAGACCTGGTGGTCAGCCTGGCCTATCAGGTACGTACAGAAGATGGTGTATTAGTTGATGAGTCTCCGGTGAGCGCACCGTTGGACTATCTGCATGGTCATGGCTCGCTGATTTCCGGCCTGGAAAAGGCGCTGGAAGGCCGTGATGTCGGCGAACGTTTCGATGTGAGCGTCGGCGCGAACGACGCCTACGGCGAATATGATGAAAATATGGTACAGCGCGTACCGAAAGACGTCTTCATGGGCGTGGACGAACTGCAGGTAGGCATGCGTTTTCTGGCGGAAACCGACCAAGGGCCGGTACCGGTGGAAATCACTGAAGTTCAGGATGAACACGTTGTGGTTGACGGCAACCACATGCTGGCCGGCCAGAACCTGAAATTCAACGTGGAAGTCGTGGCGATTCGCGAAGCGACCGAAGAAGAGCTGGCCCATGGCCACGTTCATGGTGCTCACGACCACGATCACGACGGCTGCTGCGGCGGTCATGGCGACCACGATGGTTGCTGCGGTGGCCATGACCATGACCACGGTCATGAACATGGCAAAGGCGGTTGCGGCGGTAATGGCGGCTGTGGTTGCCACTGATTGCCCGACATCGCAACGTATGAAAAAGGCCGCATTCGCGGCCTTTTTTGTGTCTCCGGTACGGCCGAAATCACTCTTTTCCCATCAGCATTGCATCCTGCGGCGCGTTGTCGCGCTGGCTGCGGGTCATCAGGAAGTAACTGTAACCCGCCAGCATCAGCACGATGAACAGGCCGCCGATCACCGGGTTAAACCACAGCATGGCTAACAGGCACACGACGGACAGCACCAGTGCGATAGCCGGGATGATGGGATAGCCCGGTGCGTAAAAGGTGCGATGCAGACCCGGTTCGGTACGGCGCAGGCGGAACAGGCTCAGCATACTCATCAGATACATGACGTTGGCGCCGAATACCGCCATGGTGATCATCGCGGCGGTCAGACTGAGTCCCTGTAGGTTGATCCAGCTATCGCTGAAGATAGTGGCGATACCGATGACGCCGCCGGTGAGAATGGCGCGATGCGGCGTCTGGAAGCGGGACAGTTTCGCCAGCCCGGCGGGCAGATAGCCGGCGCGGGCCAGCGCAAAGAACTGGCGGGAATAGCCGAGGATGATGCCGTGGAAACTGGCGATCAGCCCGAACAGCCCGATCCACACCAGCATGTGCATCCAGCCGGAGTTTTCACCTACCACCGCTTTCATCGCCTGCGGCAGCGGATCGTTGATGTTGGACAAGGTGCGCCAGTCACCCACACCGCCCGCCATGATCATCACCCCGAGCGCCAGCACCACCAGTGTAATGATGCCGCTGATGTAGGCTTTGGGAATGGTGCGTTGCGGATCTTTGGCTTCCTCGGCCGCCATAGCAGCTCCTTCAATCGCCAGAAAGAACCAGATGGCGAAAGGAATGGCGGCGAAGATGCCGGAAATGGCTGGGCTGTCGAAGCTATCGCTGCCGGCCCAGCCGTTGGCCACAAAGTGGCTGATGCTGAAGCCCGGCGCCACCACGCCCATAAACACCAGCAGTTCGATCACCGCCAGCACGGTGACAAACAGCTCGAACATCGCCGCCAGCCTCACTCCCAGAATATTCAACGTCATGAAGATCACATAGGCGCCAGCGGCGGCGTAACGCGGATCCAACGACGGATATTGCACGTTGAGGTATGCGCCGATGGCCATGGCGATCGACGGCGGTGCGAACACGAACTCGATCAACGTCGCCATGCCGGCAATCAGGCCGCCGGTTTCGCCGAAGGCGCGGCGGCTATAGGCGAACGGACCGCCAGCGTGAGGAATGGCGGTGGTCAGCTCGGTAAAACTGAAAATAAAACAGGTATACATGGCGGCGATGATCAGTGTGGTGATCAGAAAACCAAGCGTGCCGGCGACGCCCCAGCCATAGCTCCAGCCAAAATATTCGCCGGAAATGACCAGGCCGACGGCAATGCCCCACAAATGAAGCGTACCTAGGGTGGGTTTCAACTGCATTGTCATGACTGTCTCCCATACAAAAGGTGGGTCAGAAGCGTAAGCATCCATGTAACCCATTGTTTAAGTTTAAAAAACACGCTTTTCTTTTGACTCTTCTGCGACGGGACACGCCCGGTACTTCCGCAAGGTTCCGATAATGCCGCCGGGATAAGGCTGGAGACTTGACATCTGCGCGGTGATTTTTGCGTCCTGCGGTCAAACCGTATGCCGTGCCTGCCGGGATGTCGTGCGCGGTCAACTCCCGGTTTTGTGACGTCAAGCGCGGTTTAGGCCGCCGTTTCATGCTGAGGGACAGTGAGGTACTTCTTCGTAATTGAGTTCAGGATTGAGACGACACTATGGCAGAACAGTACGATACGCTTGACAACACCACGCTGGAGCATCTGGCCGGGATGGCGATGAAACGCTATCCGCCCGCGTTACAGGGCAAACTGACCCTGTTGTGCCGTTCGGAAAACGCGACCTACCGTCTGGAGGCGGGCGGTAAACGCTATGCGATGCGTATTCACCGTCCGGGATATCACCAGTGCGAGGAGATTGCCTGCGAACTGCAGTGGCTTACCGCGTTGCGTGAAGAGGGAATTATGGTGCCGGAGCCGTTGCGCGGGCTGGACGGCGAAACCGTGCAACGGGTGACGCTGGCGGACGGTACACAGCGTAACGTGGTGCTGTTCCACTGGATTGACGGTGAAATGCCCACCACGGAGGTGGACGCCGGCGCCTTTGAACAGTTGGGGATGATTACCGCGCGCCTGCACCAACATAGCCGCCGCTGGACGCAACCGGCCGGTTTTCGCCGAATCATCTGGGATCATGACACCATGGTGGGGCAGGAAAGTCACTGGGGCCGCTGGCAGGATGCGCCGAATTTGTCCGTGTCCGATCACGGCGTCATCGAGGAAACGCTGCAACAGGTGGGCGACGCCGTTGCTGTCTATGGGAAAGACAGCCAGCGTTACGGTCTGATTCATGCCGATCTGCGGTTGACCAACCTGCTATTGCACCGGGGTGAAACCCGGGTGATCGATTTTGACGATTGCGGATTTGGCTGGTATTTGCACGATCTGGCTGCCGCGATCAGCTTTGTCGAACATCATCCCAGCGCGCCAGCCTGGGTGGACGGGTGGCTCAACGGCTATCAGCGCGTATGTTCCCTGAATGATGCCGATCTGGCGGTCATTCCGTCGTTGCTGATCCAGCGCCGGATCCAACTGATGGCCTGGGTCGGCTCTCACCGCCAGACGGAACAGGCTGTCAGTCTGGGAGAACAGTGGAGCGCGCATACCGTTCGGTTATGCCAGCGTTATCTCGAAAGGCGGGCGTTGCCCGTCGGCGCCTGAATCGCCGGTTGTGCACCACTTCAGCGCACCACTGTCCCGCAGTGGTGCTTTTTTGTTTTTATGATTCTTGAAAATCAATGTGTTGTGAGTGGTATGGAACTTGCTAGCTTTTGCTATTCCGTTGATTGTGTGAGGCAGGGATCATGGAAACCACGTCTTTTCGACTTCCACCGATGGCGGATCTTTCCATCGGGCATCGCGGTATCCTGGCGGCGGCTGCATCCGGCCTGGCTGGGTTCATCGGCGAGAAGGGCGGCGACGCCGACCGTATTCTCGGCGTCAGCGGCGTCGACCCTGAACTGTTGACCTGCCCGACCCTCAGTCTGGGATTGGTCAATTACTGCCGGGTGTTGGAGGAAGCGGCCCGCTATTCGGATTGCAATAATTTCGGTTTGCACTACGGCAGGCAGTTCAAGCCGCAGGCGCTCGGGTTGATAGGCTATGTTGGGTTATGCAGTGCCACTCTGGAGCAGGCATTGCATAACGTAGTCAATGCCTTTCCTCTTCATCAGCATGACACCCTGATTCGCCTGGTGGACAAAGGGGACTGCTGGCGTTTCGACTATCAGGTGCGGCACGGCGCAATTCTGCACTGCCGTCAGGATGCCGAGCTGACGTTGGGGATGATCCTCAACCTGATTCGCCATGCGGCGGGCAAGTCCTGGGCGCCGAGAGAGGTACATTTTGAGCATCCTCGTCCGGAACAGTGGCATGAGCACTGCAAAGTGTTCGATGCGCCAGTTTATTTCGATCAACCGTTTAATTCATTGTTGATACCTAAGCGCGATCTGCTGAGGGCCATGCCGGATCACGATCCATTGCTGCAATTGTTGGTTCAGGATGCGCTGCGTCAGTTGAATGGCGATGTGCATCAGCAGAGCGTGGTGGATATGGCGCGTGCCCGCTTGCGTCAGATATTGCCGCAAGGGGAGCCTTCGCTGGATGAGGTGGCGGAAAATATCGGCCTGTCCAGCTGGTCGCTGCAACGCCGGTTGAAAGAGGAGGGTATCAACTTTACCCAGCTGGTGGAGAAGGTGCGGTGTGAGATGGCGACCCATTATCTCCAGCAACGCCAGCTTTCTATCTCTGAAATGGCGTTTCTGCTGGGGTACTCCGAAGTCAGCGCGTTTTCCCGCGCATTTCGCCGTTGGTTCGGCATCAGCCCGCGGCAGTGGCGCAAGGCGTGATGCCCGTGCCCGGCGCGGGCGGGGGAGAGTCAGTAGTGCGGCGGCGGCGTTTCTTCGGATTGCGAGGCGATCATGGATGTCGACGCCGCCTGTAGTTTTTCCACCAGCATACGCAGTTGCTCCCGCAGGCGGGTCATTTCCAGCTCGTGCTGCACCACCGTCTGGTTGAGCTCGTCAATAGTGAGTTCCTGAAACGCCAGGCGGCTTTCCAGTCGTTCAATTCGCTGTTCCAGCTGTTGTTGCGACATCCTGAATACCTCTCTTCATTTTTACCGCCAGAGTTTGTCAGAAAGCGTAAATTTCTGGTAGCAAAACCGGTCTGTATGAGGCGCGATCACGGATTTCTCCCTATAATGCCGACAGTCGTTGTATTGTCTTTGTGCGCGACTTTATAGTAGCTGTCGGAATGTCAATGCTTGCCGGAGAACATTGCTCCGGATGTTGGAGAGATGGATGAAATCACTGTTTAAAGTCACTTTGTTGGCAACGGCCATGACCCTGGCTCTGAATACCGGCGCGATGGCTGAAGAAGCCGCAAAACCTGTCGCTGCTGCCACGGATGCCGCGAAAGCGCCAGCTGCACAATTTAAGAGCGATGAAGAGGCTGCGGCCTACGCTCTGGGCGCCTCTCTGGGGCGTTATATGGATAATTCTCTGAAAGAACAAGAAAAACTCGGCATCAAGCTGGACAAACAACTGCTGATTCAAGGGGTTCAGGATGCGTTTGCAGATAAGAGCAAGCTGTCCGACGAAGATATCGAAAAGACCCTGCAATCGTTTGAAGGCCGCGTGAAAGAAGCGGCACAGGCCAAGATGAAGCAGGACGCCAAGGACAATGCGGATAAAGGCACCAAGTTCCGTGATGAATTCGCTAAAGACAAAGGCGTGAAGAAAACCGAATCCGGCCTGCTGTATCAGGTGGATAAAGAAGGTACCGGCGCAGCGCCGAAAGACAGCGATACCGTGGTTGTAAACTATAAAGGTACGCTGGTGGACGGCACTGAGTTCGATAACTCCTACAAACGCGGCGAGCCGTTGTCCTTCCGTTTGGATGGCGTGATCCCGGGCTGGACCGAAGGCCTGAAGCATGTGAAGAAAGGCGGCAAGATCAAGCTGGTTATCCCGCCGTCACTGGCTTACGGTGAATCCGGCGTTCCGGGCATTCCAGCCAACTCCACACTGGTGTTTGATGTTGAGTTGCTGGATATCAAGTCCGATACGGCGAACAAGGCGGCTGATGCCAAAGGTGAAAAACCGGCTGACGCCAAAGCCAAGAAAAGCGCCCAGTAATTAGCCTGGACGTTGGAACAAAACCGCAGGAAAGTCTGCGGTTTTTTTATGGCAGGGATTCCGCCCGTTATTCTGCGGGCTGACGTTAGTGTCGTTGAAAAAAACACGCGATATGGCTGATGCTCGTCATCTGACAGCATGTTCTTGTCCATGGCCCAACACGCGCAGCGTATCGCAATGCGATCAGAGGTCGGCGTGGTGCCCGCCTATTTCCATGCCGGCGGCGAGGACAAGCGCATCGGCAATGCTTTCCACCTGCTCTTTGTTCAGCATTGACGTGCTGACGCGAATAAACTGTGCACTGCCGCAACGGCAACGCTCGCCCGGCAAGACGGCGATGCCGCGTGCGGCCAGAGTAATCATGGCGAACTGTTCGGATTCGACCGGAAGATAAATGCTCAGTCCGTCGCGGTCGGGCAGGAGCATGCCGCGCTGGGCCAGTGCGTTCAGCAGCTGGCGGCGGCGATCGGCGTAGCAGTCGCGGGCCCGTTGCAGTTTGCGTTGGGTTGCCGGGTCAGTCAGCATCCAGGCGACGGCATCCTGCAGAATGCGGCTGGTCCAGCTGGCGCCGAAGTTACGAAACGATTGCAGACGTTTGACCAGCGATTCCGGGCCGGACAGTACCGCTAGCCGTAAATCAGGGCCGTAGGCTTTGGAAAACGAGCGGACGTGCAGTGTTCTTTCCGGATAGTAACGCCCGAGGCTCCAGACCGGCCAGGCGGACAGTTCGCCGATGCCGTCGTCTTCTACCACCAGGGTGGCGCTATCGGCAAGCAGGCGCGCCAGTTCGGCGCTGCGGCTTTCGCTGACGGTATGCCCGGCGGCGGAGTGGGTGCGCGGTTGGTAGATAAACATGACCGGCGATTTCTTCAACTGCATTTCCAGGATCTCGGGCTGTGGCCCTTGCTCGTCGCAGGCCAATGGCAGCAACTCGGCGCCGACGTTATCCAGCATATCCAGCAGCCGGGTCGCGGTGGGATCCTCAATCATGACTTTGTCGCCCGGCGACACCAGTGTCTGGATGATGAGGTTCATGGCGTCGAAGCCGCCGTCGGTAGCCATGAACGCCTGTGCCTGAAACGGCCAGTGCGGTGCCAGCGCCTGACGCAACGTCGGCGTGATCAGATCGCGTTGATAGCTGTTCAACTTGCTGGAGCGAACCCCCTGTTGCATGGCCTCCTGTAAATCGGGCAGTAATTGCGGATCCGGGCATGCCATCGCCAGATCAGCCTGAATACCATTGCCGTAATTACCGATCTTCTCGAAGCGTACCGGTCGGGGCGTGGCGTGATCGCCACAAACCCAGACACCGCTGCGCCCTTTCCCCGCGATTGTTTTTTGCCGTTTTAACTGCCCCCAGGCGGCGGAAATTGTCGCCGGGCTAACACCCAGGCGTTCAGCCAGCTCCCGCACTGCGGGGAGTTGAGTGCCGATAGGAATGCGCCCTTCGCGAATCAAGGTGGCGGTAATCTGAGCGATCCCTTTGGTCGAGGCATCATCAATCTGTTCTGCCAACCAGGCTGAATCCAGTGTTTTTTTCATAAGAAAAAACTTTGTTCAGTAACAAATAAATTATTGTACAGATAATGCTATCGCCATAGTATCAAATTCAAGCGTTATTTGGATGCAAAACGATCTGCTTAGATGTGGGTTGTGCGCAACACCGGGAAAGTAAGGAAAAAATATAATGATAACAATCAGACTGGCAGTTCGGGATTGGGACTATTTCACGCCACTGGCGCTCGGCGACGTCAGGTCGGAAAGATTCCACATCGAGGTACACCGGGTGAATACGTTGGTGGACGATCTGGCCACCAGCGAGCATTACGATGCCGGTGAAGTGTCTTTTAGCCGTTATGCGCAGGCACGTGCCAAAGGTGATACGTCATTGCTGGGCGTACCCCATTTTCTGATGCGGGGGTTTCGTCAGCGTTGCATTATCACCACCGCAGATAATCCCGTTACCTCGCTGGAGCAGTTGAAAGGCGGGCGCATCGGTGTGACCGGTTGGCAGGATTCCGGCAATACCTGGACGCGCGCCTTGCTGCGGGAAGTCGGCGTGGGTATTGAGGATGTGCACTGGTATGCAGGGCGACTGACGGAGGATCATCCTATTGTCGATCGGCTGGGGCGGTTTGGCCGTCCCGGTCGTATTGAAGCTGCGCCGGGTGAGCGTCCGCTGATCGAATTGCTGCACGCCGGCGAGTTGGACGCCGTCTTCACCCCGTTCATGCCGCAGGGGTTCTTCTTGCCGGAGTCCGGGTTACGTCAGGTACAGGCTGATTTCCGTCAAGCCGAACTGGCCTATTTTCGCCGCGTAGGCTATGTGCCGGGTATTCATATGTTGGGTATCAAACCGGCGTTGGTCGAATCGCTGCCGTGGCTGCCGGGGGAGCTGAGCCAGCTTATTGAGCAGTCCGCCCGGGTTTGGCAGCAGAAGCGTGAGAAGTATGCGGACACCACGCCATGGCTGTTGGACGATCTGCGTCGCACCGCGCAGGATCTGCCGGCTAACTGGAATGACAATGGTTTTGACGCCAATCGCAAAATGATTGCCGATTTCGCCCGTGAACTCTATGAGCAAGAGATCACCGCTACATTGCTGACGCCGGAAGTCATATTTCCGGCCTTTGCCTCTCAGGGAGCCTAAAACATGAAAGTCGCCATGGGACAGTTTGCCGTCAGTCGTGAATGGCAGGAAAACGCCGACATCTGTTTGTCGCTGATGGCCCGTTCGCTTGAGGCCGGCGCCGATCTACTGGTGATGCCGGAAGGCGTTCTGGCGCGCGATATCGCCGATCCGGATTTGGTGCTGAAAGCGGCGCAACCGTTGGATGGCCCGTTCGTCAGCCAGCTGTTGGCGGCCAGCCGCGGTAATAAGCTGACGACCATGATGAGCGTGCATGTGCCGACGGAGAACCATCGCGCGTTGAATGTGCTGATTGCCATCCGTGATGGCGAGATTGTCGCCCGCTACGACAAATTGCATCTTTACGACGCCTTCTCTATGCAGGAGTCGCAACGAGTGACGCCAGGCGATGTGGTGCCGCCGTTGGTGGATGTCGCAGGGATGAAAGTGGGATTGATGACCTGTTATGACGTGCGTTTCCCTGAACTGGCTCGCCGGCTGGTGCTGGATGGCGCCGATGTGTTGGTGCTGCCGGCCGCCTGGGTAAAAGGGCCGCTTAAAGAGATGCACTGGGACGTATTGGTCACTGCTCGCGCGCTGGAGAATACCTGTTATATGGTGGCGGTCGGTGAATGCGGGCCGCGCAATATTGGTAATAGTATGGTGGTGGATCCGCTGGGCGTGTCTATCGCTAAAGCTGCTGAAGGTTCGGCGTTGGTGATTGCTGAGCTTGATCCGGCACGTATCGCCTCGGCGCGTGATGCGTTGCCGGTGTTGAAGAATCGTCGTTTTGCTCGTCCTGAATTAAACACCCAATAATAGACAGGGAGATATTTATGATGAAGAAGAGTGCCTACGCACTGGCTTTGGCTCTGGGAATGGTGACTGGCGTCGGCTATGCCGCCGAAAGTATTCCGGTACAGAAGATGGATCAGGCGTTGCACGATCGTCTGCCGGACGATATCAAACAAGCCGGGAAAATCGTTGCGGTTAATAACGGTTCTTTCCCTCCGTATGAAATTGTCAAAAGCCCGACCGAGATGGATGGCGCCAGCGCCGATCTGGCCGAAGCGGTGGGACAATTGCTGGGGGTCAAGATTGAACATGCGACGGTAAGCGGTCTGTCCGGGGTGCTGGCGGGGATTAAGTCCGGCCGGTATCAGATGGCGATTGGCCCGGTGGGGGATTACCCGGATCGTCAAAAAGAGAATGACTTCATCGACTACGTACAGGAGTTCGTGGTGTTTGCCGTGCAGAAAGGCAATCCACAAAAAATTAATGGGTTGGATGACACCTGTGGCAAGAGTATCGCGGTGATGGCTGGCGGTTCCGCCGAGCAGGTGATCCGCAAACAGTCTCAAATCTGTACCGATGCCGGGAAACCCGCTGTCACCGTGCAATCGTTTACGGATCAGCCTTCGTCGATTTTGGCCGTAAGATCCAAGCGCTCTGATGCATTTTTCTCTTCTCAGGCTCCGCTGGTGTATTTTGTGGATCAGGCCAACGGCCAGCTTGAACTGACCGCCGTCGGCAAGAAAAACGGTTTCGGCGATATTTTCCAGGGCTCGGTGGTGCCGAAGGATTCGCAACTGGGGAAAGTGCTGCTGGACGCCTATAAGGAACTGTTCAAGAACGGGACTTACGCCGCCATCATGAAAAAGTGGAAGCTGGACAATAACACTATCGCCGAACCGGGAGTGAATCTGGCGAAGGGGGCGGCAAAATGATTGACGACGCCACGGATTCTCGAACCAGCGAAAATGCTGATGTAAAAGCGCGTGACGTGGCGTTTGCCCACAGCGCGCCGCGCTATGGGCGTCTGGTTTCCTGGATTGTGGTTTCGCTGGTCGCCGCCGACTTCTTTTGGCTGGTGGCGACCAACCCCAACTTTGAATGGCAAGTGGTGGTGCAGTGGTTTACCGAAGGTTCAGTGATGAAAGGGCTGGAGGTCACGCTGGGGCTGACGGTTATCGCCATGCTGCTCGGCGTTGCGCTGGGGTTGCTGTTGGCGGTGGCCCGCTTGTCGGACAACCGCTTGCTGAGTGGGTTGTCCGGTTTGTATATCTGGTTCTTCCGGGGCACGCCGCTGCTGGTACAACTGATTTTCTGGTACAACCTGTCCACGCTGTTTCCGACCATTTCGTTGGCGATCCCCATTACTGGCCCAACGTTCATCAGCTGGAAAACCAATGACCTGATTACGCCGCTGACTGCTGCTATCGCCGGTTTGGCGTTGAACGAGGCAGCTTACATGGCAGAAATTATCCGCGCCGGGCTGCTGTCGGTCGATCAAGGGCAGATAGAAACCACGCAGGCGTTCGGTATGAGCCGGGTGCGGGCGCTGCGTCGCATTATTATTCCCCAGGCGATGCGCGCCATTATCCCGCCGACCGGCAACCAGTTAATCAGCATGATCAAAGCGACCTCACTGGTCAGCGTCATCGCGATGGGCGACCTGCTGTATTCGGTGCAGGCCATCTATAACCGAACCTTCGAAATTATTCCGATGTTGATGGTGGCGGTGATCTGGTATCTGCTGATTACCTCGATACTGAATGTCGGCCAGTCGGCGATCGAACGTTATTATGCCCGTGGCTCACGCCGCACGGTGTCGGTCGGCAAGCGGCGACAAACGTCGGGCCTGGAACAGGAGCGCGTGTCTGCCGCGGCTGGGCAGCCCTGGATGAAGAAGGAGGAGGCATGAGCGATATCACGCCGTTGGTACGTGCCCGCAATGTCCAGAAAAGCTATGGCGATAATGATGTCCTGAAAGGGATCGATCTGGATGTTTATCCAGGTGAAGTCGTGGTGATTCTGGGGCCTTCCGGTTCGGGTAAATCGACGTTTTTACGTTGTATCAATCACCTGGAGGATATGGACGCCGGTTCGATCATGGTGGGGGAAGAACAGATTGGTTACGAACTGAAACACGGCCGCCTGCATCGTTTGTCGCCCCGCCGTATCGCACGGCAGCGCCAGGAGATCGGCATGGTGTTTCAGCAGTTCAATCTGTATCCCCATATGACCGTGCTGCAGAATATTATCGAGGCGCCGATCGGCGTGCATAAACAGCCCAGAGAGGAAGCGGTTCGTTATGCGAAAGAACTGCTAACTACCGTTGGGCTGAGCGATAAGGTTGACGCCTGGCCTCGCCATTTGTCCGGCGGCCAGCAGCAACGGGTGGCGATCGCCCGCGCGCTGGCAGTCAAACCGCGGTTGATGCTGTTTGACGAACCGACGTCGGCGCTCGATCCGGAGCTGGTGGGGGAGGTTCTGGCCACCATGCGCACGTTGGCGGAGCAGGGACTGACGATGATCGTCGTTACCCATGAAATTGGTTTCGCCAGGGAAGCGGCCGATCGAGTGGTATTTATGGACGGGGGTGTGGTGGTGGAGCAAGGCAGCGCTGAAGCGGTGCTGAGTAATCCTCGTCACCCGCGTACTCAGGCGTTCCTTAGTCGTTTTATTTGACCGGGATATCGGTTGATTCCGAGTGTGTCCACTTCCGGCCTGTTGATAGCGTTGCTCAAGACAATATCGGCAGGCCGGAAGTTCTTCCGCGTTGGCTGGCCGCACTCACCGTCATTTGGCGTGGCCCGGCCCAGAGTCAGACATGCGTAGGCAGCACCACGCGGGCGCAGGTGCCGCTGCAATCCTTCCTGTTTTCAAGAAAGAATTCGCCGTGGTGCAGTTGGACGATACGAGTGACGATGCTCAAGCCCAACCCGATCCCACCGTAGCGCGTGTCCATGCGGACAAACGCTTTGGTCAGTTCGCCTACCTGGGCCTCGTCAATGCCGGGGCCTTCATCTTCGACCCGCAATTCGCAGCTATCGTTGTCAGGATGCATGATCCGTACCCGGATGGTGCTGCTTTCCGGGCTATAGCGATAAGCGTTTTCCACCAGATTTCGCAGTAGCAGTTGGAGCAGGGTTGTATTGCCCGGTACCGTTCCCTCCGCGGTGTCCCATTGCCAGTCAAGCTGCTGATGCCGTAGCGCCGCCATTTCCAGCAGTTCCTCCTGTTTGGGCGTAATCACATCGTTGACCAGCGATACGTTGTCGTAATGCCCGGCGGCAAGCGCGTTTCCGACTCTGGCCAGCAACAGAAGCTGTTCGATGACTTTGGTCAGGTAGTCGACGCGCTTTATCAGCGGTTGGCAGTCGATATGGTGTAATTGTTCGTGCAGTTCCAGGCTCAACCGGACGCCGGCCAGCGGGGTGCGCAGTTCGTGCGCAACGTTCGAGGCGAATTGCCGGTCGCGGCGTAAGGATTCGCTGAAACGGACAAAAAGCTGGTTCATGCTGGTGATGACCGCAGCGATTTCGGTGACATCGCTGCGCTGTTTTAGCGGCTCCAGATTCTCTGACGACCGTTGTTGCAACTCATCCTGTAACGTTAGCAATGGCTGGGTGATGCGGTTGATGGCATGGGTACTCATAACCAGCGCGGCGATGATCATCACCAGACTGGGGATGGTCAGCGAAGCGATGGCTTCATTGATTTCTAGCTGAATATCATTGTTGTGGTCTTCCGCCGTCAGCGTTTGTTCAACCAGGAGTTCAATTTGTTCTTCGCTTTCGTGCCACAGCCAGACCACGCTTAAGACTTGGCAAACCAGCAGGATGCTGCCTAGTGTCAGAATCAGCCGGGTTCTGATACTGGCGGTGTGTCCTTCTGAGACAGTGGTCATTGTTGGTCATCCTTGGTTAACAGATAACCGAAGCCGCGCAGGGTCTTGATACGGTTTTTACCGATTTTTTGGCGCAGATTGTGTATGTGGACTTCCAGCGAGTTGGAAGAAGGATCGTCATCCCAGTTGTAGATGTCCTGATGCAGTACCTCGCGATGTACTTGCGTGCCGGCCTTCAGAATCAGCCGGGACAGAATGGCGAACTCTTTCGGAGTGAGAATAATCGGTTTGCGGTCGAGCATCACCTGCTGGCTGTTCAGGTCGAGCGTAATGTTGTCGACCTGAATCAGGTTTTCGCTGGAGCCCTGATGGCGACGGATCAGGGCGCGAATCCGCGCCAGCAGTTCCGAGAGCGCAAAGGGTTTGATCATGTAATCGTCTGCACCGATGTTGAGGCCGGTGACTCGTTCGTCCACCGTATCGCGCGCGGTGAGGATCAGCACCGGCTGAGAATGTTGATTGTTGCGCCAGCGCGTCAGCAATGTCAGGCCGTCGCCATCCGGCAGCCCCAGGTCAAGCACAATAAGGCTGTAGTGGGCACTGTTGATCAGCGCATCGGCCTCTTTGGCGGTGGTGGCGCAATCACAGATGTAACCCTCGTTGCGCATCGCCTGCAGTAATCCTTCCTGTAACAATGCATCGTCTTCAACAATCAAAAGTTTCATGAATGGCCCCGACACGGTTGGAGAATATCAAGCCGGCCCTGATATTCGGTAGTCTCGATGTCAAACATCCCCAGAACGGTATGAAACAGGTTGTCCTGAGAAAAGCGCTGCTGGCTGGCGTTACTCCGCATGCAGGTATCATTGATAGAAAACTGTTGCTGGTAGTCACTGGACAGCCACATCAACATGGGAACATGGGTCTGTTGTTCGGGGGCTACCGAATACGGCATGCTGTGCAGGTAAACCCCGTTTTCTCCCAGCGATTCGCCATGGTCGGAAAGATAGACCAGCGCAGTGTTAAATTTATCCTGATGCGTTTTCAGCGTGTTTATCGCCTTATCAACAATATAGTCTACGTAAAGCACGGTATTGTCGTAGGTGTTGATTAATTCTTCCTGCGAACAGGTCTGGATTTGATTAGTGTCACAGGTTGGCATGAATTTTCGGAATGCGTCTGGATAGCGTTGGTAATAAGTCGGCCCGTGGCTGCCCATGGTGTGCAGAACGATAATGCCGTCGCTGTTCAACTGGTTGATGTGGTTTTCCAGCCCATCGAACAGGATGTCGTCGTAGCAGTCGCCACCGCTGCACAGCCCCGGCGTATTCAATTTGGTAACGTCGCGGTTGGGAACACGATCGCAGGCGCCTTTGCAGCCTCCGTCGTTCTCCTGCCACAGCACATTAACCCCCGCATGTTGCAGAATATCGAGCAACCCTTCCTGATGGCTGGCGAGTTGTTCGTCGTAGCCAGAGCGCGGCATATTGGAAAACATGCAAGGAACCGATACACCGGTAGACGTGCCGCAAGAGGACGTCTGCCCGAAGTAGATGACGTTGTCTTTGGTCAACAGGGGGTTGGTGGGCCTGGCATAGCCACCCAGTGAAAAATTACCGGCCCGGGATGTTTCTCCGACGATAAGGACGAGCAGGTTCTTTTTCGCTGCATTGGCCGCCGCCGGTTTTTGATGTGCGTCCAGACCGATTTGTACCAGCGGCAGGTTGGCTTCTGCGCGATGTTTATAGTAGGAAATATTCGCCAAAATCAAGTTGCTGGGCGTGAGGGATTTCACCAGCTCTTTATTATTGCGCATCAGCGAGGCGTAATCTTTGTAGAAAAAGGTGGCGACCAGCAGGATAGCGATAACCGAAACCATGACGCTAAAGAGGCGAGCGCCGACAGTAAGCCAGGTCAGCGATGCCGGTTTTATCCGGATCCACAGCGCGAGCAGAGCGGGAAGTACGCCGGTCAGCAGCAGCCAGATAATATATTGCGGCGTCACCAGCGCCATGGACTCTGCCAGATTGGTTTCAAAGATATTTTGCATCATGGTGCGATCAATAATAATGCCGTAGCTGATCATGAAATATTGGGCGGCAGCCCCGGCAATCAACAATATCGCCAGTACGCCCTGACGCAGCCAGGGCAGACAGAGCAGCGTCAGCAGAATATTCAGCACAGCGAAGATGACAATCGGCATGGTCATGACGAAAACCACTTCACGCCAAGAGTCGATGGCGACCAAATGCATAACCTGGCGATAATAAGCGATGTTCTGTATGGCAGTGATAAAGGCAGTGAACACCAGATTGTAGGTGAGGCTGCTCCAGGTGGGACGAGAGAAAGAGAAAGGTAATTTACGCATTACGACCATGACATCCATGCAAAAAAAGAAAATTGTAGAGCATTTTTGGGGAGCATAAATTAAGTCAACCTTAAGAAATGTATACCTGCGCGGTAAAATCATCCGCCATGAAATAAAGGGACGACGTCAGGCTTCTTTGTTAGACTGGCAGGCCTGTCGGGACGATTGATTATGATGACGTTGAGGGTGGTGTCTGCCATGTCTACTTCGCTTGTTAACGGCGAATCCGGTGATCTTGATATGCTGGATGAACGTCCGTTTACGCAAACGGATTACGAAATCCTGAAATCCTATGAGGCGGTGGTCGATGGTCTGGCGATGCTGATCGGCGATCATTGCGAGATTGTGTTGCATTCGCTTGATGACCTGAAGTGTTCGGCAATTCGTATCGCTAATGGTGAACACACTGGCCGTAAGATCGGTTCGCCAATTACCGATTTGGCGCTGCGTATGCTGCATGATATGGCGGGGGAGGACAGTAGCGTTTCAAAAGCCTATTTCACCCGAGCTAAAAGCGGCGTACTGATGAAATCGGTCACAATTGCCATTCGTAACCGCGAGCAACGTGTGATTGGGCTGTTGTGCATCAATATGAATCTGGATGTGCCTTTTTCGCAGATCATGCAGACCTTTATGCCACCGGAAATCAAGGAAGTGGCTTCGTCAGTTAATTTTGCCTCCTCGGTGGATGATCTGGTCGCTCAGACGCTGGAGTTCACTATCGAAGAGGTCAATGCCGACCGTAATGTGTCCAACAATGCCAAGAACCGGCAAATTGTGCTGAACCTTTACGAAAAAGGTATTTTCGATATCAAGGATGCCATTAATCAGGTTGCCGATCGCCTGAACATTTCTAAGCACACGGTTTACCTCTATATCCGCCAATTCAAAAGCGGTGATTTCAGCGGGCACGACCGCTGATGCTGAGCTATTGTCTGCTGGTCACCGGCCCTGCCTATGGCACCCAGCAGGCCAGTAGCGCTTTTCAGTTTGCACAAGCGTTGCTGGCGTCGGGGCATGTATTGCAAAGCGTTTTTTTCTATCGAGAAGGTGTGTTGAATGCCAATCAACTCACTTCCCCGGCCAATGATGAGTTTGATCTCGTGCGAGCCTGGCGACAACTAGCCCGCGAACATTCGGTGGCGTTGAATGTGTGTGTGGCGGCGGCGCTGCGGCGCGGTATCACCGATCGTCAACAGGCGGATCAACTGCGACTTCCCGCAGATAATCTGCAGCCGGGGTTTGTGTTGAGCGGGTTGGGCGAGTTGTCGCAATCGGTGCTGACCTGCGATCGTGTCGTCCAGTTCTGACCAGAAGAGGCCCTCTGACGATGAAGCGTGTTGCATTCGTTTTTACCCAACCTCCCCACGGTAGCGCTGCAGGACGAGAAGGCCTGGATGCATTGCTGGCGATGTCGGCGTTGACGGACGAGATAGGCGTGTTCTTTATTTCGGACGGTGTGTTGCAACTGTTGCCGCATCAACAGCCGGATCTCATTCTGATGCGCAACTACATCGCCACATTTGGTGTTCTGCCATTGTATGATGTCGAGCGTTGTTATCTCTGCCGTTCATCGCTGCAACGGCGTGGAATTCCGGAAGATACCAATTGGGTGCTGGACGTGGAATTACTGGCGCCGGACGCCTGGCGCTCCGCATTGAATACCTATGATGCCGTGTTGACATTCTAAGGGCCTGACATGTTGCATACGTTCTCTCACTCCCCCTACCAAACCGATATCGATGCCTTGCTGGACAGCCTGGGTGCTGGTGATGCGCTGCTGTTGTTGCAGGATGGCGTGATCGCGGCGCTTGGCGCGGCATCGGTTTTGTCCCGATTACAGCAGTCTGGCGCGCGAGTTTATGCGTTGCAGTCTGATATTGACGCGCGTGGTTTAGGGAACCAAATTTCAACTGAAATTCAGCTCATCGACTATACTGAATTTGTGCAATTAACTGTTAAACACGCCCGGCAACTGGCTTGGTAATTCCATTTTTGTATATTTCTTGACTCCTTATCCGGCCAGCCCTAAAATTCTGCGTCCCTATATTCCGCCTTTGGGCTGATATGGGTCGATTTATTACGTGTTTACGAAGCAAAATGCAAAAAACCAGGAGTTTTTAATGGCAACAATTAACCAGCTGGTACGCAAACCACGCGCCAGGAAGGTTGCTAAGAGCAACGTTCCTGCGCTGGAAGCTTGCCCGCAGAAACGTGGCGTATGTACTCGCGTATATACCACCACTCCGAAAAAACCGAACTCTGCACTGCGTAAAGTATGTCGTGTTCGTTTAACCAACGGTTTTGAAGTTACCTCCTATATCGGTGGTGAAGGTCATAACCTGCAGGAGCACTCCGTGATCCTGATCCGTGGCGGTCGTGTTAAAGACTTGCCAGGTGTGCGTTACCACACTGTACGTGGCGCGCTGGACTGCTCTGGTGTTAAAGACCGTAAGCAATCCCGTTCCAAATATGGCGTGAAGAAGCCCAAGGCTTAATGGTTCTCCGTTAAGTAAGGCCAAACGTTTTAACTTTAATGTCAAACTAAACTCGTAGAGTTTTGGACAATCCTGAATTAACAACGGAGTATTTCCATGCCACGTCGTCGCGTCATCGGTCAGCGTAAAATTCTGCCGGATCCGAAGTTCGGATCAGAACTGCTGGCTAAATTTGTCAATATCCTGATGGTAGATGGTAAAAAATCTACTGCAGAAACAATCGTCTATACCGCGCTGGAGACCCTGGCTCAGCGTTCTGGTAAAGACCACCTGGAAGCCTTTGAAGCAGCGCTGGACAACGTGCGCCCGACTGTCGAAGTTAAGTCGCGCCGTGTTGGTGGTTCTACTTATCAGGTTCCAGTTGAAGTTCGTCCGGTTCGTCGCAATGCTCTGGCTATGCGTTGGATCGTTGAAGCTGCTCGTAAACGCGGTGATAAATCCATGGCTTTGCGCCTGGCGAACGAACTTTCTGATGCAGCAGACAACAAAGGTACTGCTGTGAAGAAACGTGAAGACGTTCACCGTATGGCTGAAGCCAACAAGGCGTTCGCTCACTACCGCTGGTAATCCCTGCGTAGACGTTAATAACCCGGCGGGCGCTTCAAAGCTGACCGCCCGGGTTTACTACTTTGAACGCCCTAGGAATAGAGGAAACAAATGGCTCGTACAACACCCATTGCGCGCTATCGTAATATCGGTATCAGCGCACACATCGACGCCGGTAAGACCACTACTACTGAACGTATTCTGTTCTACACCGGTGTGAACCACAAAATCGGTGAAGTTCATGATGGCGCTGCCACTATGGACTGGATGGAGCAGGAACAGGAGCGTGGTATCACCATTACCTCCGCTGCGACCACCGCCTTCTGGTCTGGTATGGCTAAGCAGTATGAACCGCACCGTATCAACATCATCGACACCCCGGGGCACGTTGACTTCACTATCGAAGTAGAACGTTCCATGCGTGTGTTGGATGGCGCAGTCATGGTTTACTGTGCGGTAGGTGGTGTTCAGCCGCAGTCTGAAACCGTATGGCGTCAGGCAAACAAATATAAAGTTCCGCGTATTGCGTTCGTTAACAAAATGGACCGTATGGGCGCGAACTTCCTGAAAGTTGTTGATCAGATTAAAGTGCGCTTGGGTGCGAACCCGGTTCCGTTGCAGTTGGCTATCGGCGCAGAAGAAAACTTCACCGGTGTGGTTGACCTGGTGAAAATGAAAGCTATCAACTGGAATGAAGCTGATCAGGGCGTTACCTTCACTTATGAAGATATTCCTGCTGATATGCAGGATCTGGCCGCTGAATGGCACCAGAATTTGATCGAGTCTGCCGCAGAAGCTTCTGAAGAGCTGATGGAGAAATATCTGGGTGGTGAGGAACTGACTGAAGCTGAAATCAAAGGTGCTTTGCGTCAGCGTGTTCTGAACAATGAAATCATCCTGGTAACCTGTGGTTCTGCGTTCAAGAACAAGGGTGTACAGGCAATGCTGGACGCCGTCATCGATTACCTGCCGGCTCCGACTGACGTACCGGCAATCAACGGTATGCTGGACGACGGTAAAGATACGCCGGCTGAGCGTCACGCTAGCGATGATGAGCCTTTCTCTGCATTGGCGTTCAAAATCGCAACCGACCCGTTTGTGGGTAACCTGACGTTCTTCCGCGTGTACTCTGGTGTGGTTAATTCCGGTGATACCGTACTGAACTCAGTAAAATCTGAGCGTGAGCGTTTTGGCCGTATCGTTCAGATGCACGCCAACAAGCGTGAAGAGATCAAAGAAGTTCGTGCGGGCGATATCGCAGCTGCTATCGGTCTGAAAGACGTGATTACCGGTGATACCCTGTGTGACCCGGACAACCCGATCATTCTGGAACGTATGGAATTCCCGGAACCGGTTATCTCTATCGCGGTAGAACCGAAAACCAAAGCTGACCAAGAGAAAATGGGTCTGGCTCTGGGCCGTCTGGCGAAAGAAGACCCGTCTTTCCGCGTGTGGACTGACGAAGAATCTAACCAGACCATCATCGCGGGTATGGGTGAGCTGCACCTCGACATCATCGTTGACCGTATGAAGCGTGAATTCAACGTGGAAGCAAACGTGGGTAAACCGCAGGTTGCTTACCGTGAAGCGATTCGCTCTAAAGTTACCGATATTGAAGGTAAACATGCCAAGCAGTCTGGTGGTCGTGGTCAGTATGGTCATGTCGTTATCGATATGTATCCGCTGGAGCCGGGCTCAAACCCGAAAGGTTATGAGTTCGTCAACGATATCAAAGGTGGTGTGATTCCTGGGGAATACATCCCAGCCGTTGATAAAGGCATCCAGGAACAACTGAAAGCCGGTCCGCTGGCTGGCTTCCCGGTGGTTGATCTCGGCGTGCGTCTGCACTTCGGTTCTTACCATGACGTTGACTCCTCTGAACTGGCGTTTAAACTGGCCGCGTCTCTCGCCTTTAAAGCCGCGTTCAGTAAAGCGAATCCTGTTCTGCTTGAGCCGATCATGAAGGTTGAAGTAGAAACGCCGGAAGAGAACACTGGCGACGTCATCGGTGACCTGAGCCGCCGTCGTGGTATGCTGCGTGGTCAAGAATCCAACGTTACTGGCGTTGTGATTCACGCTGAAGTTCCGTTGTCTGAAATGTTCGGATACGCAACTCAGCTGCGTTCTCTGACCAAAGGTCGTGCTTCTTACTCCATGGAGTTCCTGAAGTACGATGATGCGCCGAACAACGTTGCCCAGGCCGTTATTGAAGCCCGTGGTAAGTAATTCGGGTTTAACAACACATTGATCCCGTGCTCTCTCCGTCAGGAAAGAGCATTTGAGTAAGGAATATAGCCGTGTCTAAAGAAAAATTTGAACGTACAAAGCCGCACGTTAACGTCGGTACTATCGGCCACGTTGACCATGGTAAAACAACGCTGACCGCTGCCATCACCACTGTTCTGGCTAAAACCTACGGTG